>JAFAQT010000256.1 GCA_019246215.1 Verrucomicrobiota bacterium | reverse complement strand
TACGACATCAGAAATCCCATTTCCGGTACTCTGTGCGGAAGCTTCGCTCTGTTTTAGGGCAATCCTCTCGCGGGCATCACCTATCTCACGCCTTTTTTGGAAGATTCTGCCAGCAAAAATCGACAACTGCGCCCTTCCGCATAGCTTCATCCGATGCTTTGCCATAGCAAGCGCCAGCTTTAAGGGGACTTGCTAGCTGGCATAGGACCTGCTTCAGAACAGGATCGACCATGAAAAAGCTTCCGTTCTCCCAAGTTTTCAGGCGAAAGAATGTCTCTGCAAAAGCCTCCCGGATCTCTCTTTTAACCGAGCACTCGCGTTCGCAGCATATCTTCATAGCCGGGTTTCGGTGCCCGAGTGATCAGTTTCAATTTATTGCCATACCACTCGCCTTTGTAGCAGACAGATTTTGCCCGCGTGACCGCTAAAAAATTTCTTAAAACTGCTCAGTCGGACCATACAAGAACACTGTCCATCAAGATCCAAACGCGAATGCCGGAGTGAATAACTATGACTCTCAACGAGATCCTTGCCGATCCAAGCATCTCTTACTGGCTTAAAGATGCCATTAAAACGGCGTATGAGCGCGATCCCGTTGACGCTCTGCACGATGCTCATTGGCTGCTCAAAATGCTTCGTGAACGGTACACACAGATAGTAAACCGAAACCTCGTCCATTCGCATCACTGAGAATGGCAGTTGACAGCTACGCCTCTCCTCATTTTCCGCTTCCGTAAGCCCGCCTGTTTTGCGATCAAACGCGTGCCGCTCTCCAGCCGCGTGAGATCGTCCAGCCTTCCGCGCGCGCAGCTTGCTCAACTCCCGCACATCAAGTCCGCCACTCGGCCACACGCCGCAGGACAGACGAGAACCGATCGGCTCGCTCGCTGGCCGTTGGCGTGGGGGTGGCCAGAGCGCCACAAGCCTGAATAACAAAAGAGGCAGAAACAGTACCCATCACAGCGCATTCTATCACAGGCCGACCTGCGACCAGGCCTGCCAGAAAACCACCGCAATAGCTGTCTCCTGCACCTGTTGTGTCCACAACCTCAACCCCAAGAGCGGGCACATGCAGGACGGAAGCCTGTGCTCCCTCGCAGACGAGAGAACCCATTCCTCCCAATTTCACGGCGATGCAGCGGTTGTATGTCGCCGCCTGCTCTTTTATCCAATCGTTAAGATTTGTCGGGTGCCAAATGCGGTAGATCTCTTCCCGGCTCGGAATGAACGCAGTGACACTTTCCAAGAAACTCAAGTCGAGGTATTGATTCGAGTCGATGTAGGTGTCGGCTAGGATATCCAGTGTGATAATCGGTTCGGGACCAAATGAGCTCAAATACCTGACATTGGCGATGGAACTCGCTGGGGTCTGTGGTGCAATGTGAAATCCGCGTGAACTAACATAAGCCTCGGGCAGCCGCCTTCGTCCAGAGTCCATCTCCTGTGCTGTCGATGAAGTGAGTTTCGGGACTTGCTGCTTTTCGGTCTCAGTCTCATGCAAAATCCAAAGCTCAAGTCCACGCCCTCCAATGGAATTTAGCCCTGTAACGTCAAGCCCGCATTGACTTATCTCTTTCGTGACGGTCTTAATATACTTTTCTCCCGTGACGGAATGTATGCCAACACGGTCGTGCCAGATCCGTGCGCCGATCGCAGAGTATAAAGCCCCGCCTCCGAGTACCTGTTTGTGGCACCTACCGTTTGGGAGAACGATATCATCAATAGTCAACCAACCGATGGTCACGATATCAATCATCCCGTATTCGTCTCGAATTGCTTCCAAATCTGCTGAAGTTGCGTAGGTAGCGCCGCAAAGTAGACGATCGCCTTTGCCAAGTTCACCACGTCATAAATATTCGCCGTCGGCTCTCCCAGATCAAAGTGCCGGTTGAAGCCAGGAAATCCCAAAAGCAGAACATTGGGAGTCTTTAGCATCACACTCACGTCGTCGCTCCGAGAAGTATACGAATTGGTTGAGGTCTGGATCTTGACACCGACTTCTTGCAGGGCGCCGACGAATCCGACCGCGAGCGCGTAGAGGTGCGGAGGAGTGACCGCACCGCGAGTCAGACTTGAGAATTCAGACAGGACTGCGCCTTCCCCAAGTTTCGGACCATCTCCGCCAAAGGCCGTTTGTTGCACATCTGAGACGACCACAAGCTCTGGAAGCGGAAGCAAGTTGAGGATCCTGGTGCTGCCGCGTCCAATCATTTGGTTCCCTAACCCTGAAGGTCCTTCTTCCTCATCAGGGAACGCGAGCAACGCTTCGACTTTCGCTGCGGCCAGTACAGGAGCGGCAGCCAACAACGCTGCCACTCCTACGGCGTTGTCGATGTGAGCGGTGAAATTGCCCGTGAATCGATCTTCCTGATAGAATGTCGAGAAAACAATCCTGTCCCCAGGTTTCAGCTTGAGATCTCCGCTTTCAGGCCGAAAAAACGGATGGTAGTCTTCTGCCTCCAGACAGCCGCGGGCGACTATCTCATACCGGGAATTCGAAGGTATGAAGCGATAGGCCACGGCTGAGCGTCTGCCATTCTGAATCATATGCTGACAAAACGGCACCAAAGGATAGCGCGATTGCTGTTTTGCTTGAACTAAATAACTGACGGTATCTAAGTGGGCGATATACCATAGTTTTTTCCTGCTATTTTTCGTACCCGTTAAAATGATGCTATTTCCTGTCTTTTCGTAGTTCAGGGAAAAATGCAAGTTGCCGTTTTGGAGCGCCTTTGTTTCTTGCAGAAGTTGCTTTAGAATCGGCCCACGCAAGAAACTTGCAGCCGTCGAGGGCGATGCTACTGATGAAATCGAAGCTACGTAGCGGCGCATCCGTTCAACGGTAATGTGAGAATCCACTAATGGCTGTAGTACCAGAAGGTGAGCGGTGGTGCTGCTTACTGAAGGTGTTTGCTTCATGCATGTTCCTGCCTGCGCACAACAATTCAAACAACAATAATCATTTCCAGTCTTTAGTAGCTTGGTTCATGACGAAGACCGCAATGACTATTAGGGCGCCCTTCGCGAGCTGCTGAACGAATGGATCCACTCCGGTCAAATTTAATATATTCGCTAATACGCCGATAAAAAGCGTTCCGACAAATGTCCGGAACACTGAACCGGACCCTCCGAAGAGCGACGTGCCGCCGACGACTACTGCCGCAATGGCGTCGAGTTCGTATCCTTCCCCGGCGATGGGCGTACCAACACTAAGCTGAGAAGAGTAAACCATGCCAGCGATGCCCGCACAAAAACCGCAAATTGTATAGACAAGCAGCTTATATCGTTTGGTCGGTACACCGGACAAATGTGCCGCATCTTCATTTGAGCCGATGGCATAAACACACCGACCAAAAGGCGTCAAGTGCAAGACAAACGCGGCAACGAACAAAGTCAATAGCAAGATGATGGACGGGATAGGTACTCCCGCAAGATAACCGTTTCCTACATAGTAATAGGTCGCATCGGTGATCGGTATTGGCGTCCCGCTGGTACAAATGAATGCGATGCCTCGCCAAAAGGTAAGCATTCCGAGCGTCATGATGAAGGCAGGAATGCGAGCATAGGCGATCCCTACACCGTTGAAGATACCCATCAATCCGCCACAGAGCAGCCCGACCGGGATTGCTATCGCCAAGCTTTGCGTTTGCAGGATGTCGGCAAAGAGCACGACACATAACCCGAGTATCGCTCCTACCGAAAGGTCGATGCCTGCAGTGAGAATCACAAAGGTCTGGCCAATGGCTAAGATACCGACGATAGCCACTTGCCTTAAAACATTGAGAAGGTTTGGAAGGCTTAGAAATCTGGAGGAAAGGAAAGAGGAAACTATCAGCAGGAGCAATAAGGCCATCACTATGCCCAACTGCTGCTTTGCCAAGGGTATCGTCCTGTCAGTGAGTGACCGGACCGCATTCCCGCTCTCACTCATCTGCCGCACCTTTAGTTTGAACGAATGCCGCGGCCTTCACAATCGCGTCCTCTGTCGCGGTTTCACGTGTCAGGTTCGCGGAAACATGACCATCTCGAAGGACGAGAATATTTTCGGAAAGGCGCAGAAGTTCTGCCATCTCTGAGGAAATGAGGATGATGGCGATACCTTTGGCCGCGAGCGCTTCTATCATGGAATAGATCTCTTGCTTTGCCCCGATATCAACACCACGGGTCGGCTCGTCCAGAATGAGAATTTTTGGTCGCAAACCTACAGCTCTGGCGATTAATACTTTCTGTTGATTGCCACCACTTAAGATTCGGACAGGAGTCTTCAATCCCCTGGTTCGGATATCGAAGCGGGAAATCATCTCCCGGGCAAAATTCCACTCTGACTTTAGCCGCAGGCAAGGAAATTTGAAGAACGGCTTAAGATTGCCCGCCGTGATATTTTCAATCACCGGTCGATTGAGAAAGAGCCCATCTGCTTTGCGATCCTCTGTCACGTAAACAAGGCCTGCTTTTATACTGTCGTTAGGGTTTCCAGCCTTCAAAGCTTTACCGAATATTTCGACGGAGCCTGAACTCGAGCGAGAAAGGCCAAAGATTGTCTTGGCAATCTCTGAGCGGCCAGCTCCTACCAGTCCGGCCAAACCCAGAATCTCCCCCTGTTTCACTACGAAAGATATTTCTTCAAAGTGCCCTTTGCGGCTCAGATCCCACACCCGCAGCGCAACCGTTCCACCGTCATTCTGAGTTGTTTGGTGAATCAGAAGATTTCGCCCGATCATGCGCCGGATCAGCCATTCCTGATCCACCTCCTTAACGTTGGCAGTCCCGGTGCATCTTCCATCCCGAAGAACTGTGACGCGATCCGCAATCTCAAAAATCTCCTCGATGCGATGGGAAATGTAAATTATCCCAAGATCCTGTTTCCGAAGGCGCCTGAGTACCTGGAAGAGCACTCGAGCGGCTTCGTCGTCTAATACGGCAGTCGGCTCATCCAGGACGAGGATTTTAGGATTCAGGGACAAGGCCTTGGCGATCTCCACCATTTGCTGCTGGGCGACACTCAGTTGCCGGACGGTTTTTGCCGGATTAATCCGCACCGACAGACGATGTAGGAGTTTGAGCGTCTCCGCCCGCATACGTTTGCGATCAACCGTGCCGAAGGCGGTGACGGGATAGTGACCTAGAAAGATGTTCTCCTCCGTGTTGAGATGTGGAGTCAGCGAGAGCTCTTGATGAATGACGACGACACCATGGGTAATAGCTTCACGGGGTGATCTGGGGTGGAATCCCCGACCGGAGAGTGAAATCTCGCCTTTGTCTGGTCGATGAACACCACCCAGGATTTTCATCAGAGTTGACTTTCCGGCTCCATTTTCACCGACCAGAGCATGGATTTCACCGCCCTGAACAGTGAAATCGACTTCGCTTAACACGAGATTTCCCTGAAACGCCTTGCAGATATGCCGGGCGCTCAACAGCGCTGTATCCTCCAGGCTAACGGAGGCAGACGATGATGGTGAAGTATCCACTGTTGATGACCGGCATCATCAAATGCTCTCATTTTGATAACGCCGAGGCTTATTTGCGTAACCGTCGAGCAAAGCTTAGCGACATGGATCTGGTGGCGGAGCGAAATTGCCCCAGCCTTTACCAATCCATTGATCCGCATTTTCTGGAACGACGACAGGCGAATCCGGTAACTTCAACGCGTAGCCGGGATTCTCGTATTTTTCCTTTCCTGGTATCTCCTTGTCAGCCAAAGTATAGATTACGGCTCTGAGCCCGATATCTCCAATGAATGGAGTGTAATTACCGTCGGCCCGAAACGTCCCCGCTTTGACTGATTGAAAGCCCGCATTTGAACCGTCAAAGGTGTATTGTTTGATACCTTCCTTGCAACGGTTTGCCCGCGCGATAGCCAACTCTGCTCCCCAGGAGGACTCTTCCGCATGGGCAAAAACTGCGTCAATCTTCGGAAATGCAGTAAGCCAATCATCCATTAGCTTCACCGAGGGTTCCCGTATCCACTGGCCATCTCCACGAGCCAATATCTTAATACCTGGATAATTCTTGAACACGTTTTCCATACCCTTGTTGCGATCCACGGCAGGCGACGAACCTTTCAATCCGGTGATAACCACGACATTGCCTTGACCATGAAGTTCCTCTGCTGCTCTCCTGGCAACTTGCTCGGCCATGGTGACGTTGCTTTGACCGATAAACAGTGTTTTCTCGGCAGGGACATCACGATCCAAAACGATCAAAGGCAGCTTATTCTGCAGGACGCTTCGAGCCGCAGGCACAAGACCGGCTGATTCGACCGGACTCATGATAACAGCGTCAACACCTCGAGACAATAAATCGCGAATGTCGTCGCTTTGTTTGGCAATGTCGACGTGACCGTCAGTGACAATCAGCTGAATGTTGGGATGTCTGGCGGCTTCTGCTTGAAGTGATTGAAGCATTGCCACACGCCATGGATGATTAAACCCAGTTTGCGAAAAGCCGATCGTAAGCTTATTGACCTTGCCGTTGATCTCGACTGGGCCGTCGGAAAGCGGCAAAATATTTGTCAAAGGGAGTGTTTTATAGAACTTCAAGAGATCTTCCGAGGTCATATTGGTAATCGGTTGCCGTTGTTGCGCATATGCCGCGCAGGCTGCCAATACGATCGAAAGTAGGATCAAGTTTTTGATGATGTTTATTGTCGTTCTCTTTTTCATGTGAATTCCTCGGCTGCTAAATAATTCATCTATGGACTAACTGCTCGATCAAAGTTCATCTTCGGCGTTGACTTTCCAGGTTAAGTGGAGAACGCGTCAGGGTTAGCCGGTACCGGTACCGATCGGAACGGAATACTAGCTCGACAGATTCGATTGTTCGAAAAAAAGGGTCAAAGGTGTCTCGATGAATTAACATTACGGGTTGGCCTTTGTGCAGGTTAAGCACTTTGGCTTGCCCCGTGTTAGGCATTCCTACATCAATCGTTTCTTCCGCCGTATGCAAAACGGCTCCGCACTTCCTTCGCAGAGTCTCGTAAAGGGAATGTTGATCGAGATACTCCTTGTTGAATAAATCCTGGTGTAGGTTGATCAACCACGACGGATACCACGCTTTCTGCAGGGCCAACGGGCGATCGTCTCCCAGCAACAACCGTTCGACGTACAGCGCGTGACCGATCGGTTGCTGGAGCCTTTCCGCAATCTGTTGTGGCGGGGTTTTCCATTCGACTACGAAAGTCCGCCATCCAGGAGTGATACCGGCGGCTCTCATGTTTTCGGAGAAGCTTGTCAACGCGGCTAACGGTTCAATCTTGGCCTCGGTGACAATCGTACCTTTTCCTTGAATCCTCCGTAAGTGCCCGGCGTGAACCAGATCCATAACAGCTTGGCGAACCGTTGCCCTGCTGACATTAAAGCGAGTCGCGATCTCGATTTCAGAAGGAATGGTGGTACCAATCTTCCAGCTTCCGCTCAAAATCTCGTCCAAGAACATCTCTTTGAGCTGCTGATAGAGCGGCAGACGACTATCTGGTTGCGCCAGAGTTTTCACGTTCTTGCTCCCGGTAAGGTGGACGGGTAAGTACATCCGGTTGTCCGGATGACCGAATTATTTCTTGCCGTATTGCGACTGCGCTGTCAACAATAAGGCGAAGAGGGTTGGACGTCGTGTTCGCGGACCGGATAGCAGCCCAAGCCTGAGCGGGCGGTTACGCGAAGCAGCAGGGCGGCCAGACAATGCGGAAATCCGGAGAACGTATGGCAATGCTCCCAAAGAAAGTCAACGCTCTAACCAAGCTCTTCAGTTCTTCAAAGCCGCTCATTGGGACGATTCATTGTTCAGCTTTCCCGGGCTCACCTCGTTACCAAGGAGAAAGCATGAAGGTGATCATTCAACACGCCGTCGAGGAAGCGAGAGCCTACGCCGAAGGTGGAATGAACGGCATCATTGTCGAAAATTCGTGGGATCTGCCTTTCCTTCGACCAGAAGATGTCTGGTATGAGACGGTTGCCACGATGAGCGTCGTGGCGGACAGTGTGCGCGAGGCCGCCTCCGTGCCCATTGGTATCAATGTGTTGGCTAACGCGGGCGAGGCGGCTATTGCCGTTGCCAAGGCGAGTCGTGCCTCCTTTATTCGAGTGAATCAGTGGGTTAATGCTTATGTCAGCAATGAGGGCATCGTCCAGGGGAACAGCGCTAGAATTCTCCGGTACAGATCTGTTCTCCAAGCGAACGATGTCGCAATCTTCGCCGATGTGCACGTAAAGCATGGCGCTCATGCAATCGTTGCGGACAGACCAGTTGAGGAACAGGCGAGAGACGCAGAGTTTTTCGACGCAGATGTCACTATCGCAACCGGGAATCACACGGGCGATGTTACACCCATCGATGAGATAGAAAGCGTTCGAAGAGGAACTTATCTTCCGGTGCTAATTGGCAGCGGGCTTTCGGTGGAAAACGCGGTCGCCCTGCTTGAAAGAGCGGATGGAGCGATAGTGGGAACCAGCTTGAAACATAACGGTGAGTGGTGGGGAAGAGTGTCGCTTGATCGGGTACGTGCTTTGGTCCAGGAAGTTAGCAGAGTGCGGCTCGGGTCTTGAGAGGGGAGGCCGCAATAAACGAACTAGCATATTCAGCAAGAAAGATCGCCCGGATTGTACGGACGCGTGCGCTCCCATCTTGAGATAGTAGACTTCTTCATTGGTCCAATTCGGGAACGCAACCGATTTTTAAATGCCTTGCCCCTCTCGACCAGGATGGTGCTCGAGAGGGCGCACGCGCGCAGCAGAAAAGCAGAAAAAGCACTCCGCTCAGGAGAAGCTCTCGGAACTGCGAACCGCGGCCCTTGTAATCAAATCAAAACTTGTTCCTCGCGCGTGATGATGCGTTCGTCCCCCTTTACACTCAAACGGTCGATGCTGCCCAGGCGATAATACGTTGCCAAAGTTTGCCATAGCCCGGCCATTCGACAAACTCTTTCGGGCACCAGTGCGGTCCGATGTCAGATGTCCAGGCAACAGCACGGCCTTTGCCAAACAACCCAGTAACTAAAAGCGGATGTTCTCCGACACGTG
>JAFAQT010000259.1 GCA_019246215.1 Verrucomicrobiota bacterium | reverse complement strand
TTCGTTCCTCTTTGATCCGCTTTCTCAATTCCTCAATTTCAGGCCGGATCTTGTTGCAGTAATCGACCATGTCCTGAAACGCCGTCGGGTACCAAGCGTACTGAGGAAGTAATTCCCGAGAAGAGGGGTCATAAAAGAACGTCCGTTCGTGATTCAATTGAGGTACAATCACCGAGGTGGTTAGCTCCTGAAAGTGCCTTATATCCTCAGCCGCTAATTTGCTGTCCTTATCAACCGCCCGGAGTTGACGAAGCGTACCTACTTCCAGTAGCTCTCCGGCACCTGCTTGAAAGAAGCTTAGGGAAAAGGTCGAATCATACGAACTGTTGATATTGATATACGCTAGTTCCGGCATTTCGCCTTTATATAACCGGCGGTTGAAATCTGTAAGCGCTTCCTCGATCAGTGTTTGCTCGTTTTCCAAATTTGCTGCTGACTCGCCGCAATAATCGTCCAGCCAGGTTAACAACTGTTCCCGACGCTCGCTCTGCTCCCGACTGCTTTCGTATGCATTGAGGACGAAGGCTGCATAAACTCCGACGAAGACAATCACTAGATCGATCATCCACTCGGCAAGTTTCTTCAGCCAATGCTTGGACCGCGCTAGTTTGGCGCCTTCAAGGAAGAAACGAGTGCCAGTCATCTCCGGGCCTCGATAAAATTCTCAATAATTGGCGGTGTCAAACTGGAAATGCCACGGGCACATGGCTGCCGGTGGCCTCTGCCTTCCATCGGTTGTTTACTGCGTATGGATTGGTCACCGCCTTTCCTGCTTGATCACTTCGATCTTTTATCCCAGATTCTGATCGCCCCCATTAAGAACCTTCAAATGCGCTCGATTTTCCTTGTCGCCCCAGGGGTGCTTGCGCGGCGACGGCTCGTCGTTTTGGTGATCTCTAAGCTGCGGCCAGCGGGATGAAAAAAACAACCCTTCTAATCGCTTTTTCGGTTCTTTTGACGGCTTACGTCGCGTTCGCCGGTGATATGTACTTCATCGACAAAAATCATTCGAATATGGGTTTCCTGATTCGACACCTTTTCACCAAGGTTCCAGGGAGATTTACCGATTTCTCCGGTCAAATCAATTTCGACGAAGCCAATCCAGAACAGTCAACGGTGGAAGTTACGATCAAGACTGCCAGCGTGAACACGGACAACGACGAGCGGGATAAGGATCTGAGATCACGAAACTTCTTTGATGTTGAAAGCTTCCCGGAGATGACGTTCAGGAGTAAATCCGTCAAGGGGACCGGGCAAAACACGTTCGAGGTAACAGGCGATTTGACGATGCATGGCGTCACCAAGGAAGTCACACTCAAGGTGGAATTTACTGGCAAGGGCAAGGGGGCCGGTCCGCAGGGGACAATCATTCCTGGACGGGATCTTACGACGATGGTGACCGGATGGGATGCGACCACGACGGTGCAGCGAAGCGATTTTGGCATGACCTGGAATCAAATGATTGAGGGAACGCGGGTCGTGGCGGACGACGTAAAGATTGAGCTGCGCATCGAGGCCGAGAGCTTGTTGAGGCCGCGCGAACTCTCTCCGGCGCTGATGATCAATACGCTTGAAGAAAACAACGGAGTGCATCCCGGTTTTCGCCGCGTTCATGCCAAAGGGGTATGCGTCACTGGTTACTTCGAGAGCAATGGTCGCGGCGTTGCGCTGTCCAAAGCTTCTGTTTTCCTTTCTGGTCGTGTGCCAATCATTGGACGATTTTCGCTGCAGACAGGCCAACCATATCTTACCGATGCACCGGACATTGTCCGTGGTATGGCGATTCTTTTCAAACTGCCAGGCGGCGAAGAATGGCGCACCGGCATGATCAACACTCCCGTTTTCAACGTCAATACACCTGAAGCATTGTATGATCTGTTGTTGACGTCAGCGTCGTATCCGGAAACAGGCAAACCCGATCCAGCCAGGAGGCAAGCTTTTCTCGCCAAACATCCCGAATCGGCGAAGGCAATGCAGTTGATCCGCACTCGGCCTGTCTCGTCCGGGTTTGAGAACAGCACCTTTAACAGCCTGGACGCCTTCCGTTTTATCAATGCCATTGGCACGGTAGTACCGGTTCGTTGGTCGATGGTGCCAGGCCAACCGTTCGAGCCAGTCAGCACTGCAAGCCCTGGACAGGCTGACAAGAATTACTTGTTCGATTCGCTGATTGCGAGCATTCATAACAACCCGCTGCAGTGGGATCTGATCATTACTGTAGGTCAGCCAGGAGATCCGACCAATGATGCGACGGTTCCCTGGCCGCCGGATCGGCAACGGATTGACGTGGGAACCTTAACCATCGACCATGTCGAAAGCGAAGACACCAGTCCCGGGCGAGACATAAATTTTGATCCTTTGGTGCTGCCGAACGGAATTACCGCGTCGGACGATCCACTGCTGAGCGCCAGATCGGCCGCCTATTCGCAGTCGTTTACCCGGCGCGAAGGCGAGCACAAAGAACCGAGCGCGGTTTCGCCCACCGAAACTGGGCGTTGAGCGTGACCCCAACGAACAATCACAATGATTCTGGGTTCCGAATCCGTTGTTAGCCCTCTTTCATTTAGAAAGCCCGGTTAGGGTTGAGGTTGGGCGTAGTAGCCCAGCTTTAAATTAAAGGATCAGGTGTCGTTACGAATGCCGAATTACGGGGAGTGTTTGAGCGTTTGAGCGAGTAATTTACAGTGAAATCGACCCAGCCCACGGTGTCGATGCTGCAACGGAGGATAGATAGAGCTCCGCGAGGGACTTACCTTGAGCGCCGATGGAAGCTTGCAAACGCCGGTGCCGCCGCCTGCGGGCAGCCCTGCACCTGAGGTACGTTGCCTTGCAGGTCCACATCGTCAAACTCGTCCCGTGCGTCTGGGGCAGCTGACATTCCTCCAGCCGAACTTCGTCGCCGCCGGAGCACATCTGAGATTAATCGCTCTTTTTGCCATCGACCTCCCCTTCCAGCCTTCCAGCATCCTCCCAGGGTAATGATATGATCGGGATCGATCCATCGGATGTCCTGGTAGAAGCGGGCATAGATTTTCCATAGTGCTTGACGATTCGTAATCCGTTTTTCTTCAGGCGCGAATCTATACTTTGGCCCCGGGATTCGGTCGGGTCGAGAACGACAACAACACGTTAAGAGAAAAGCACGCACTGGCGAAGACCGAGTCGGGTGAGATTTTCAGCCAGACAACCTGGATCGGGTACTTGGAGCAGGTAAGGCAACTTCGTCGGGGGAACTTAGAGGGATAGCGCTGAGGTTCGGAATACGACGTATCGTAAGGGAATTCTTCGTAATTCGGTACTTAGGAAAATGACGTTTTTTTGTATTTCCACAGCCAAGAAACTTGTTATCTGTCTGATTTGCGCTTAAAGGCAGGGGATATGTATAAAAAACCGTCCATTTCGCAGCAATGCGGAAAGTATTACGCTGCCTTTCATGCGCTGTGCCGGGCCGTGAAACGGCCTTCCGAGGTCTTCTCTGGGAATCCATGCATGTCATTCATGTCGTCTGTGATTGATGCGCCAGAACTCTCTGTTGGTCCCCACCCAAAATCCACGAGGAAATTCAGCAAGATGCGAATTGCAAAACCCAGCGATAGTTTCTTGCGCAGTCTGCAAAAATTGAAAATCGGTATAGGGGTGGCGATGATTCCGTTTGCTCATATCGCGGCAGCAGCGGTGACGGTACCCAATTCTGTCCAGTATACGATCCCATCAACCAGAACTGTAACATGGCAAGGCAACGT
>JAFAQT010000196.1 GCA_019246215.1 Verrucomicrobiota bacterium | reverse complement strand
CAGCCGGCGTTAGAGAAGCAAAAGCGATCATTTTTAAACCTTTTCTAAGCATGAACCTTTTTTAAGCATATGGACACACCGCCACCTGATTTATCATTGAGATCCGAAGAGAGTCCCAAATCGACTGACCTGCAGTTTCAAAAGCAGCTGGAAGATTGGTTAAACGAGATCAAAGCGGACGTTAGTGAGCGGCCCTTTCTCTGGCTGATCATCGCTTTCCTCTCGGGATTTGTTTCGAATTCATTTCCGGCCCGAATGCTTTTTCTGGTCGTGGTAAGAATGATTTCCTGGCTATTAGGCCCGGCAATTCTGCTGATGGGGGTCGTTAAGATCAGCGACTTATTTTTCAGCTCGCGCGCTCATGAGCGCTAAGATGGCTAGTGTACCGTCTCCTGAATCCTTTAAGTTTCACCGTAGGCCAGTTGGCTGTTTTTCAAGGCGCGAGCGACGAGCATATCTAGAAACGATATGTAAGGAGCGAGCAAGGCGTACTGCGGCCAGGGACAGCCGCCCCGGGTGGCAAAGAATCTGGAATAGGTTCTCGTCTTGCCTCCAAGTATCGCAGCCGCTCTTTGGCGAGCGTACCGAAGAGTGCTGCATGGAAGCCGTATTGCACCTGTCTTTCCCATGCACTCAAACCGGCCGGCGGAAGTAGCGGCGGCCTCAGGAAGGGTAAGATGAAACCCGAACGGATCTGCCGAATGAGCCCAAGTGCGTGTTCCGCTATGGAACCGGGCACTTTACGGGTGACACGCTTCCTTGCAGTGCTAGACTTGGCCTTTGTAACCGAACAGGTGTCGCTCTTTGATAATCGCCGTCGCCTTTTCCGGCACCATTTTCTCCCATCCGGATTTTCCGGTCTGAATTCTATCTAGAATATCCCGAGAGAAGATGTCCATGAGCGAGGAATCATATCCGACCACAGGGACCACGTGATGATTCTCGAGAAGATGGGCGTAAAGATTGCGTAAGTGCAGTTCGACTTGCAGGTTTGTTGCATTGATCCACACATTCATCGCTAAAGGGTGCTCAGAAATACCCAAACCTGAAGTCGGACGACCTGTCGGATCCGCCTGACAGTATCGATTATAGGCGCCCATTCGCATTGGGTAAATGTAGAGCTTCACCGAGTTCTTGAACAATCGTCCGAACGATTCCAAAATTCCACCGTCGAGGTTGTCGTAATACTTTTCGTTAAAGATTCCAAGCAAGTTATTGATCCCCATCGTGACGCCGACCATCTGCTTGGTGTAGCGCCGAAAATAGGAGGTCAATTTATAGAACTCTACATAGTTTGAGATTAATACGTTGTGCCCGATGGCAGCAAGCGTGTCGACGCGGGCCAGGAAATCCTCATAATCGATGTTTCCGGAGGCCAGCAGGTTAGCCATCGTTATTTCCATCAACACCACCACATCAACACCCTTTAGTTCGGGTTCTTCAAGGAACTGGGCCAACGCGCAACGCATCATATCTCCGTTGATGAGGGTGACGGGTCGAAAACTCCCGCGCTCCACCAGGATCGCCTTTTTGTAAAGCACTTCGGAAGGCTGGAGCACTTCTGCATTTGAACTGAACATGACCGCACTGGTTAGCCCGTACTCGACAAGCTTGAGACTCATCAATCGGTTGTCCACATTCGAAAAGAGTGGTCCGCAGAAGTTGATCATGTCCACCTCGATGCGATCCAAGGTGAGATTGTCGACAAGGGAACGGATAAATTGATCCTGATCCTTCAAATAATAAAACGCCCCGAAGACCAGATTGACGCCGACGATGCCAAGCGCTTGTTGTTGCAAGATGTTTTCTTTGTCCAACATCCTGACGTGCAGGATAATGACACTTGACGGCGTATTTGGTTCAGCTTGGAATCGAACGCCCATCCACCCGTGTGCTTCATTGGTCCCCTTGAAACTCTTGGCGGCTACCGTATCTGCGAATACGAAAAAAGAGCTGCGGTCGCCACGGACGCCCTTCAGACGTTCAATCAGAAGATCGTACTCGTGATCGAGCATGAGTTCCAAACGTTCCCGGGAGACGTAGCGGGCTGCCTTTCCGTAAATCGCATCACTGAATTTCATGTCGTAGGCGGAGATCGACTTCGCGATTGTTCCTGCTGCTCCTCCTGCTTGGAAAAATTGGCGGGCAACTTCCTGACCGGCACCGATCTCAGCGAACGTGCCGTACTTTGCCTCGTCGAGATTTACAGTTAACGCTTTGCGATTCGTCGTTAAGAGTTCGGATGATTCCATGGGTAGCCAAGTTGAGTTTAAACCAGGAAAAGCGTGAAGAACAACCAAGAATTGCTATGCAAACAAATATCGACTCTAATGAGCCGATCGGGCGGTTTCAGGCCGTGAGCCAAACCCGGCGACAAAATTCGGCTAGGAGAGTAGTCTCCCGGTTCGTTTCTATGAGCGAGAGGACCTTCGGGGCCGGGAAGCCTGGTGTCGCCGGCAAGGTTGATGAGCAGCGCATCCATTAAGGGCTTCAATAACCGTTCGCATTGTTTGACGGCCGACAGGTCGCGCTAGTGTACACCTAGCGCCCTGCAGGGGTAGATTAGACGGTTTGCATTGTCGAAAGTGGGCCCGCCAATTACCCCAAACGGCGGCGCCGGGCGATCGTCCATCGCCCGGTCGTGCATTCGATTTTACCTTCTTGTTCTAAGACCTTCAGAGCGATGCGAATCGTGCCCCGGCTGACGTAGAGCTCGCTCGCCAAATGGGTTTCGGTAGGGAGCTGGCTCCCTGGTTCAAGAGCTGGATCTGTGATCAGCCTTTCGATACGCCGTCTTGCCTGTTCGTAGAGCTTCGTCCGCGGCATTGTATCAGAGAATAGAACAAAAAAGCGGCCCAAAAAGCGAGATAAGATTTTAGGCCGTCAGCTTTCTGCGACCTAGCCGGGCAGCGCTTCGCTTCGATCAAAATGGCTGCCCAGATTACCCAGAGATTGCGAAACTGATCATGCAGTTTGGGTTCGATTGCAAAAGCAGTCTGGTCGGTCTGCAATGGGCCAGCGCAAGGACGACCCCATGGAGAGACGGCTGCGCGCTTTCAAGAATATTATGTTGGTTAGTCCAGGCTTCTATTCTAAGTTTTCACATATGCAAACGATCGATTCCCTCTCGATTAATACAATCCGGACGCTTTGTATGGACGCTGTTCAGAAGGCGAACTCCGGTCATCCGGGGACGCCTATGGCCATGGCGCCGGTAGTGTACGTGCTTTGGCAGGAGTTTTTGCGATTTGACCCCGAAGATCCAATTTGGCCGGATCGTGATCGATTTATCCTCTCAGCCGGCCATGCTTCCACGTTATTATATTCCGTTCTCCACCTGGCCGGCGTGAAAGCAGTGAATCGAAAATATGAACGTTTGGGTGATCTCTCCGTTCCGCTCGATGATTTAGAAAATTTTCGGCAACTCGAAAGTCGATGTCCAGGGCATCCTGAATATCGCTGGACCTCCGGTGTTGAGACAACGACTGGACCGCTTGGTCAAGGTGTTGCGACAAGCGTCGGCATAGCACTGGCCAGCAAATGGCTCGCCGAACGATACAACCGGCCGAACTTCCCGCTGTTTGACTACGACGTTTACGCCTTGGCCGGTGACGGGTGCATGATGGAGGGTATCAGCAGCGAAGCGGCGTCGCTGGCGGGTCATCTGAGGTTGTCGAATCTTTGTTGGATCTACGACAATAACCATATCACGATCGAGGGAAATACCAGTCTCGCCTTTTCCGAAGATGTGGCGGGCCGTTTTCTTGCTTATGGATGGAACGTTCATCGTGTCTCAAACGCCAACGATCTCGATCTACTGCGGGAGGCTTTCAATCATTTCAAGAAGGCTACAGATCGGCCGACATTGATCATTGTCGATAGCCACATTGCCTATGGCGCGCCTACCAAACAAGACACAAGCGCAGCGCACGGCGAACCGCTCGGTGAAGAAGAGATCAGGGCAACAAAACGGCGTTACGGCTGGCCGGAGGATGCTAAGTTTATGGTTCCTCCTGAGGTGCTTGAGGACTTCAGGGCAAAGATTGGACAACGAGGTGCAAAGGCACGCGGTGATTGGATGGAATTGTTTGCGGCTTATGAGAAGGAGTATCCGGAGCTGGCAGCCGAGACCCTCTCAATCCAGCATCGTGAACCGCCCAAAGGCTGGGATGCGGACATCCCGACGTTCCCTCCGGACGCGAAAGGAATCGCCAGCAGAGATTCTTCCGGCAAAGTATTGAACGCCATTGCGAAGAACCATCCGTGGTTGATCGGTGGTTCTGCAGATCTTTCACCTTCAACGAAAACCCGACTTATCTTTGAAGGGGCTGGCGAGATCGGGCGTGATTCGTTGGGAGGGAGGAATATTCATTTTGGGATTCGCGAACACGCCATGGGGGCGATTCTGAACGGATTAGCGCTGGCGAAGCTCAGAGTTTTCGGCTCAGGGTTTCTCATCTTCAGCGACTACGGAAGAGGTTCCCTGCGCCTCGCAGCGATCATGGAGCTTCCCGTGATTTACATCTTTACGCATGATTCGATAGGCGTTGGAGAAGATGGTCCCACGCATCAGCCCGTGGAGCAGCTTCCCTCGCTACGGGCGATTCCAGGTTTGACCGATATTCGTCCATGCGACGCGAACGAAGTTGTCGAAGCGTGGCGCGTAATTATGGAAATGAAGCATGAACCCGTCGCGCTGATCCTGAGTCGGCAGGCGCTCCCGACACTGGACCGGTCAAAGTTTGCGCCGGCTACTGGATTACGTCGAGGTGCGTACGTTCTTTCGGACGCATCCAACGGAAGCCCGGAGGTTTTGCTCATTGCCACGGGAAGCGAAGTTTCTCTCTGTGTAAGAGCGCAGGAGGCGCTCAAAAACAAAGGGATCGAAGCGCGTGTGATTAGCATTCCCTCGTGGAAGCTCTTTGAGGACCAGGACGCGACGTATCGCGAGTCGGTGCTTCCCTCACAAATTAAAGCGCGCGTCTCCGTCGAACAGTCCGCAAGATTCGGCTGGGAACGGTATGTCGGAATCGACGGGGCGCGGATCGGCATGCGGACTTTTGGCGAGTCGGCTCCGCTCCAGAAACTCGTAACGAAATTTGGCTTTACGGTCGAAGCAGTTGTTTCAGCTGCCGAAGAGCAAGTAAAGAGCACAAAACGGTAATCCAAGGCTGAACAGTTGCAACTGTCCGCCGGTGCCAGCAGGAGGAGGAAGGAGCAATCGTTTCTCCTGGGGCGCGGGTTCGTCGAACTCCTTGAATGGCAAGCGCCGTTTCGAACATCTGATTGGAACGGTTTCGCCCAATCCTATTAAGGAGTGGCGGCTGACAAGGGCAATCTATTTTTTCAGCTGGGCGGCGCGGTAACTCAGGTAAGCGTTTCGCACGGCGATGTAGGGATCGACGGCTCCGGATTTCATCTGATCGTAGACTTCGATGGAATGCGGGAGCGCGTTGAGATAGCGAGCACCTGAGAGCGCGAGATTGGCGGCGTTGCTGATGAACGCGTGGTGAATGAAGCCAAGCGTGTGCCAGTTAAGCGGGGAGATGACATAGTCCCCGGCGAAACCCACCAAATCGCGGCAGTCGGATGGGCCAAGCACTGGCATAACGAGGTATGGGCCGGGCGGAATTCCCCAAACTCCAAGGGTTAGTCCAAAGTCTTCGGCGGGGACATTGGCGAGGCTTAAGACGTAGTCGGAAACTCGGATCAAACCTCCGATGCCTGCAGTACTATTGATAACGAACTTGCCGGTTTCTTGGGCGGAACGAGTCAGTTTGCCCTGGAGCACCGAATTCACAAAGCGCACTGGAAATTGAAGGTTGTCAAAGAAGTTGGTGATTCCGCTGCGGACGGGGCGAGGCACAACCAGGGTGTAGCCGTGTGCAAGCGGGCGCAACGCGTGAGTGTTCACCTCGTCGTTAAAACCGAACACGGTTCGGTTCAAGGCTTGAAAGGGATCATTTTCCTTTTGGAGAGGGACATTCGCAAAATCGTACCCGACAGCTGAAGAGGTTGCGGCGGGAGCGGGTTGGGTCGCAGAATGTTTTTCGGTGACCGCGCAGCCTGACAAGCACAACAAAAGCGCAAGGAGACTAACTATTGGGTAGTTCACGTGTGAGAATCCGTGGTTGCGGCGAGCTTCGCTTCGAGGGTGCGGATCACAGCAGGCGCGCCGCCTTTTTGAATGATCTCATCAAATTGCGCACGGTAGTTGGCGACGAAACTGACTCCTTCAATCAGGACATCGTAAATCCGCCAACCGGTCGAAAGTTTAATCAGTCGATACACGACTGAGATGGGTTCATTGCTTGAAGGTGTGGTAACGCGGGTGGGAATCTCACGTCGGTCAGGCGCCAGTTCGACAGGCGCGCCCAAGGTGATTTTCGGCCGTTGGGTGCCGACAACACGGCTGGAGTAGGTTCGGATCATCAGTTCGCTGAAAAGATCAATGATCCGCCTTTGGTCGGCTGCGGAAAATTGCCGCCAGCCCGGGCCCATGGCCTGGCGGGTGACAAGGTCAAAGGCGAAAGTCTTATCCAGCAATGGGCGCACCCGCGCCGGGAGATTTTGGTTTCCATGACCGGAGTACGCGACGGAGAGAGCTTCGTCAATGGAACTGCGGAGCATCGCCGCAGGATCATCAGCGGATGCCGCGCCGGACAGACGCGCGGCACCGAGGATCAAGAGCATCAGCGAGGATTTCGGGACGCAACGGAACAGGTCGATATGCATATTATTTGGGCGCGGATGGCTGGGGTGCAGGTGATGACGACGACGAAACGTTGCCAAAGGCGAAGCGGCTGATGATCGACTCCAAATCCATAGCGGATTCGGTGTCGGTAATGGTGCCGCCGGGAGGCAGGTTTTGGCTGTCGGCGCCAGGGGCAAGCGCGATGAATTTATCCCCAATAAGTCCGCTGGTTTTGATCGAGGCAATCGTGTCGGAGGGCAGGTGTACCTCTTGCTTCACGTGGAGGCGCACGACGGCAGCGTAATGGGAATCGAGATCAATCTTATCCACGCTTCCGACTGGTACGCCTGCGATGAAAACCTGGCTGCCGGCCTTGAGTCCTGTGATGTTGGTGAACCTGGCATTCACTTCGTAAGTCGAACCACCCATTAACACGCCCGCTCCCGCTCGTATCGCGAACCAGACAATGGCGGCAATCCCCAGCAAAACAAACGCGCCGACAGATAGATCGATGTTTGAATATTTCATGTTTAAAAAATGGGCTATTTATCCAGGCCTGTGGGAAGTGTGACGATATTGTCGTTAAAGCTTCGCACAATGCAATCGTCCGAGGCGGCAAACTCGGCCGGCGTTCCCTCGAAATAGATGCGGCCCTCTTCGAGGAGCGCAACACGATCGCTGGCGGCGAGCGCCTCAGAGATATCGTGCGTCACCACGAGCGCGGTAAAGTCAAATTTCTGCCTGTAGCGTACGATCATCTCAAAAACGGTATTGCGTGCGGGAGGGTCCAGGCCGGCTGTTGGTTCGTCAAAAAGGACCAGTTCGGGACGCGTGACCAGCGCTCGAGCCAGCGCGAGGCGTTTTTGCATACCGCCGGAAAGTTGAGCCGGAAAATAGTCCTTAAATTCATCCAGTCCGAGGCTTTTTAAAGCGTCCCCAGCAGCTTGCGCAATATCGCGCGGGCGCAATCGGGTCGTTTGTTCCAAGGGAAGGGCCACGTTCTCGAGAGCAGTCAGAGAGTCGAAGAGGGCATTGCCCTGAAATAGGTAGCTGCAGCGTTGCCCAAACCCCTCAAGGAGACCCATTTCATAGCGAACTTCACCCGCGTCGGGCTTTAGCAGACCGGCCAGGCATTTCAGGAACACTGATTTTCCCGTCCCGCTCCTTCCGAGCACGGAAATAATACTGCCACGAGGCAAGGTAAGGCTTACCGAGGCCAAGACAACATGCTCGCCGAAATGCTTGCGGAGACTCGTGACCTTCAAAATTGGTGGCAGCGGCGCGACGGTCATACAAGGAAGGAGGTGATCAAATAATCCGCCGCGAGCGTCGCGATACTCGCCAGAACAACGCCTCTCGTGGTCGAGACGCTCACGGCGCGGGATCCCGAAACTCCGATCCGCCGGTGTGTGGTGAAGCCGCTATGACAGCAGATTACGATGGCAATCGCTCCAAAAATAAGCGCTTTGAGGAGGCATTCACGGACGTCGGTGTACTGAACCGCCGAATGTACCGCCGACCAATAAACGCCGGCATCTAACCCCAGCAATGCCGATCCGGAGAGGTATCCGCCGGCCAGCCCGACCAGCGTAAAAGCCACCGTCAAGACCGGGAAAACGATCAATGACGCGAGCAAACGCGGCGTCACTAGATAACCGAGTGGATCGATCCCCATGGTGGTGAGAGCATCGATTTGTTCGCTGTTGCGATGAATACCGATTTCCGCTGCGATGGCAGATCCCGCCTGCCCAATGATCATGAGGGCGCCGAGCACCGGGGCTAGCTCACGCGTCAGCGTGAGCGAGACAAATGTCCCCAACGCTCCCGCCGAGCCAAAGCGTGTTAGAACGTAATAACCCTGCAGCCCAAGCACGAGACCGGTGAACAATCCCACGATCGTCACCACCGGGACACAGCGGACACCCTGTTCGTGCACGGCTCGTATCCAGCGGCGTCCCAATTGGCGGGTAGCCGGTGTTGCGGCGATCGCGCGCGTGGCGAAGGTGGCAAAGTCGCCAAGACCGGCGATGGTCGCCAGCGTATTTTGGCCGACCGCTTGCAGCAGAAGCATCATTTGGACGACTCCATAGTTGAGGCGTTCGACTTTTGCAAGAGGCGGCAACTGGTATGCTACATGGCAGGGGGTACGAGAACTTCACGGGCTCGCCAACGGCGAGTGGCCCCACTCTCTCTTGACATTTTATTAACGCCATCGCAGACATACCAAATAAAATGCGTTCCAAACCGATTTTCGCAAAGCCATAAGAAATTCGAGTTCGCGATTTCCAACGGCCGCTGTGACTTACGACCAGCAGGGTGTAGTAGAGGACGCCGTGGTGAACAGGATGCGGATTCATTGCTCTAATTCGCAACAACTCGAGTCGCGCAGCGACAAGCGTTGTCGGCTCCCAACAAGGGGATAGAACACGTGATCGAGTCCCTGCTATCGATCTGGCACAGCATCCGAAGATCGTTTATATCGTCCTGGGTGCAAGACCCCCAAATTAATCGCCCGCAACGGAGAATCGTATCGGCTCAGCTGAAACGCCTCGCGGAGGATCGCGGCGTCATTTTCTACCATCGTTTCGTCATCCGAGAAAAGCGAAAGAGTTTATTGGCGCAGCGGATATCTATATTATGCCGTATCTCAGTGAATCACAGATCACATCTGGGACATTGGCCTGCGCATTTGGCGCCGGCAAAGCCGTGATTTCCAGTCCTCTATTGGCTTGCAAAGGACGGGGGATACTGGTCCCGTTTTCCGACCCTGGCGCAATTGCGGAATCGAATTAAAAGCGCTTCTCGCCGCTTTTGAGGGATAAACAGGGAAACGAAACCGCGGCCGGCGTGCAGGTAAAACTCAAGGGAGCGGCTGGCCACAGAAGGTCACAATGCGGCACAGCCGCCACCACAAAGGATGCGGTCTCGGCTGTACCGGCGAGTCTGTAGACTGGAATAGTCCTCGCCACCTGCCGAAGTGTATGTAAGCAAAGCTCCGTTGGTCCTCTTTACTCTAACTTGGACTTGACACTGGCAAGTGGTTGTTAAGTTTCGGGTGCCTGCCGGCGGCGACGGCCACTCAGCAAATAAATTGCGGCACGGAGCTCAAGCAAAGGGTCATGGGACGGCTCGATTCCGTCAACTCGGGGAATGGGATCGAATATGATCTTCTTCTGTTCATGCGCGTTCTCCGGGACCGGAC
>JAFAQT010000187.1 GCA_019246215.1 Verrucomicrobiota bacterium | reverse complement strand
CGTCACCGACCAAATGAAAACTGTGCCGGTCGTGATTTCACAGTTTAGCGGTGCGACATCTTATGAGCAACCCTGGGGCTCAATCATGGCGGCTTCGATGGTGGTGACAATCCCGCTGGTTATCCTGGTCATGATCTTTCAGTATCGGATTGTTGCAGGTCTCACCGCGGGGGCTGTGAAAGGTTAACGGCTATCTCGTTGATTTACTCTCTGATCGTCCTGTCATCAATTGGATCGGAGCAGCGGACCGTTCGGGAAAAAGATGGCGTTTCGATTTGATACCCAGGAGTCCTTCCTCAGAGCGATTCCGCGAATCGCACGGGAGCGCATCGATCGTGTCATCGAATCGCTTCGCGAAAAGCCGCGCCCGAGCGCGGAGGCTATTCATGATGCACGGAAGAACTTGAAGTCTCTGCGCGCCCTATTACGACTCGCGCGCGGTTCGATCGATGACCAAACCAGACTCCGCGAGAACATCCTATTTCGAAATGCCGGGCGATCGCTTTCAGCTATCCGCGATCCTCAAGCGCTGCTGGAAGCTTTGGAGTATTTTAGCAATCGGCATAACAGTAACTCCGGGCCCTTGACACCGAAGCAGGAATTGAGCCTTGCCTTCGTCCAAAAAACGCGCAGAGAAATTGAACGGAATCTGGTCGATGGACTTTCGCCAGGAGATTTGAGAAAACTCCTCAGGGAACTCCGGGACGCAAGGCGCCGCACCGCTCAATGGTGCGCAGACGTTCTGATACAACAAGGGGACGAATGGGAAGTATTTATTGGAAACGGACTCAGGCGAACCTACCGGAAAGCCAAGAACCTTGTCTGGCAATTTGAGGTAATCGGCCACGGAACGGCCGACGATAAAGCGTGTCACGAGCTGAGAAAATGCGCCAAGGCCCTGGGCTATCAATTGCGATTGTTGAAATCGATCTGGCCGGGAATGATGAACGCGCTGGTAGACGAGATCGATCAACTGACCGATCGCTTGGGAGATGCCAATGACCTCTCGAACCTGCGCAGGAAAATTATGAACGAACCCTACCGCTCTTTGGAAACACAGGAGTCAGAGGAGACACGCCGGTTTTTCCTTCAGGCGCTTGATCGTAGGAAGCAATACCTGCACTCGGAATCCTTCAATCTTGCCCGTCTCATCTACGTGGAAAAACCGCGCCAATTTGAACGTCGACTCGCGGGGTACTGCCAGATCTGGCGATCACAGAATCAGGTGAAAATCATAAGTAACCCGGGCAATATCGACGCTCAGTCAGGTCGCCCTCGTCGCGCCGGGCAGCGGACCAAACAGGAGGCCCTGGCTTCCTCCCCTTGTGATTAGCAGGGACGGAGTGTGCCACAACAGCCGTTTCCCGTTGGCGTCGGAAACGCGATGATGACATTCTGGCTGCATGCGAATGTCAGCTGCTCTGGCTTTTGCCGAACCAAAATACGTTCGGACACCCTCCGCCTGGCTCAATCCGATGGGACAGCATGGCAGTATTAGTTCTCCCCACTATCTCGCTTCCCAAGCAGGACTCTCCACTTTGCGGAAAGGAGGTAACGCGATAGATGCAGCAATCGCTGCCGCCTCGACCCTATCAGTTGTCTATCCCCATATGGCGGCTCTTGGCGGAGATAATTTCTGGCTGATCTACAATACAAGGACTGGGGAGTTGCGCGGCCTCAATGCCAGCGGGCGCGCCGGACAGAAAGCGACCATTGCTTTCTATGCAAAGAAGGATTTTCGGCGAATCCCCCCGCGAGGTTACTACGCGGCAAACACCGTGCCCGGTTGCGTTTCAGGGTGGGGCGAAGCCTACCAGTACAGCAAAGACGTCCTTCGAACGAAATTACTCTGGAAAG
The DNA here is from genome assembly GCA_019246215.1 of Verrucomicrobiota bacterium. Taxonomy (GTDB): domain Bacteria; phylum Verrucomicrobiota; class Verrucomicrobiia; order Chthoniobacterales; family JAFAMB01; genus JAFAMB01. Next base: position 7,646 of record JAFAQT010000187.1, on the reverse strand, counting down.
ATCTCTTCGCCGATGCAATCCGGTACGCGGAAACCGGATTTCCGGTCAGTGCTTCTCTTGCGAGGTGGCTGAGAATCAACACCAACACCGCAAATCAGGAACTGAACAACCTGCAGCAATTCCCCGGTTTTCGGCAAACTTTCCTGAGATCGGACGGGTCGCCGTATGATGTCGGAGAAACACTGCGGCAACCCCACCTGTTTTCTACGCTTCAAACGCTGGCCGAACAGGGCCCCGAGGAATTTTATTTGGGCGAAATCGCCCGTAAGATCGTTGTTGACCTGGAGGCCCACGACGGAATGCTCTCCCTGAGCGATTTTGCCCGCCATCAAGCGGACTGGGTCCGGCCTATTTCAGCGCCGTACCGAGATGGTATCTCATTCAATTTACCGCCCAACTCGCAGGGGATCGCTTCTCTTTCGATCTTGAACATTCTTAACCAATTCGATCCAGCAGAATTTCCAGAGGGTTCGGCTCCTTACTACCGCCTGATAATTGAAGCGACAAAGGAGGCCTTCTACGATCGCGACCGCTATCTGACCGATCCCGCTTTTCAAAGCGTTCCAGTCGAAGAGATTCTGTCGTGCGAACATGGACGGGCGCAGGCCGCCCGGATTCGTTCCGGCGGGGTCGACACTCTGCCCGATCCAAAGCCGCTCGACCCGAACGGTGATACGATCTGGCTGGGCGTCGTTGACCAAGCCGGAAACGCCGTTTCGTTGATCCAGAGTATTTATCACGATTTCGGCTCGGGGATCATTCCTCCGGAAACCGGAGTGCTGCTGCAGAACCGGGGCTGTTTTTTCTCACTCGAATCGGAGCACGTCAATAGATTGGAACCGGGTAAACGAACCTTTCACACACTTAGCGCCGCAATGTTTTTCAAACGGGGAAAGCCGTTTCTTATTTACGGAACCATGGGCGGGGAAGGACAACCACAAACCCAGGCCGCGATCGTGACCCGCATTATCGATCATCAGCTCTCGCCACAAGACGCCATAGAAGGCCCGAGGTGGTTATACGGCCGAACCTGGGGCACAGTCACAAACAACGTGAAACTTGAATCCCGGATTCCTCAGGGGGTTGCAGATGCTCTTCGTCGCTGGCAGCATTCCGTCGAAATAGTCGAGCCCTACGCACATATCATGGGCCACGCCGGCGCCATTCTGATCGATCAGGAAACTCAAATCCAATACAGCGCCAGCGATCCCCGCAGCGACGGGTTAGCCGCCTCCTATTGAACCTTGTCGGTTGCTTCATTTGGTCAACGCGTCCATTGTGGATTTGTGAGCCGAAAAACCCGCACAATTCGCCTGCGGCTTCTCGAGGGCCAGATCGGCGAGGTTGCCTACCAAATCACCAAGGTCCATTTCTCCAATTTTCGTGATTCAGGCGTTCAGTGGCGTCCTTCCATCAACGTTTTCCAATGCGCTTCCTGCTTTCGAGTGTGCGTTGAATTGGCCGGCGTGGAATCCGGCCACCTTGAAGTTGAAGTAGGGTTGGATCGACTTTGGATTAGAGGATACCGGAATCCGCCTGAACCGTTACAGCAACTGGACATGCCCCTCGCACCCACACGCAAGCCGGTGCGAGTTGTTAGAATGGAAATTGATCATGGCCGGTTCGAACGTGAGATTGATATTCCTCCAGGCTATGATCATGGAAAAATCACGACTGAATGGGAAAACGGACTTTTGTGGATCTTCATGCCACGAATCGCGCACGCCTGAGCCGTACTTCTCGTCGTGTACCATCGATCATCGAATAATATTCGGGGCAAGTTGGGCTGCGCGTTTGCCTTCTCTCTAAATTCATTTCGATTGCTTTTTTGACCATCCCATGAGCTCAGAGCCGCAAGAGCAAGAAAATTCCCACCGCGTCGTTTGGAACAAAGCACCGGAAAATAGCGCCGGCCCGGATCCAGGATCGGAAACTAGTCGCTCGGCCAATGCAGGGCTCAGCCCGGACACCGAACCGCGACAAGCGAACGAGACGCTCGCGATCTTACCCGTTCGCGGGATCGTTTTGTTTCCGGGGATGGTTGTGCCGCTCACCATTGGACGCCCCTCGGCGATCAAACTCGTCGATTCTGAATTGCCCGAAAACAAGCAACTGGGATTGGTGACACAGCGCGACGAACAGTTGGATCGGCCCGGGCCTACCGATCTTTTCCACATCGGCGTGTCGGCTCAAGTTCTCAAGCTGATCCGCCAACCGGATGGTGTGATTATCCTGATCGTCCAGGTCATGACGCGCATAGCGCTGGAATCGTTTGTGCAAGCCGACCCTTACCTCCGCGCCACCGTGCAAGCCGTCAAGACGGTGGTACCTGAACGGGGTGACGCCGAATTGCAAGCTTCTTTTAACAACCTGCGACGAGGCGCTCTCAGGTTATTGGAACTTTCACCCGAAATTCCGGACCAGGCGCGAGCCGCGCTGATCGGCGTCGAAGAACCTGAGCAGCTGACAGATCTTTTAGCCGGCAATCTCGGGATCGACATGGCTACCAAACAACAAATATTGGAAGAGACCAATCTGTTGCGCCGGATGCATATGACGCAGGAAGCGCTTCAACGCCAACTCGAGATCGCGGAGTTGCAGCAAAAACTGCGCAAAGATGTTGAAGGCCGATTCTCGGATACCCAGCGACGTGCTTACCTTCGCGAACAAGTGCGTGCAATCCAACGAGAACTCGGCGAAGAGGACGCTGATGGAGAAGAGCAGGCGGATCAATTGCGCAAAAAGCTTCAGGATGCCGGGGCAAACGAGACCGTTCTCTCCGCTGCAGAAAAGGAGTTGAAGCGACTTAGCCATATCCCAAGCGCGAGTCCGGAATACTCGGTAATTGTTTCCTATGTGGAGATGTTAGCGGATCTGCCCTGGAGCAAATCAACTGAGGACAATACCGATCTCCAACGAGCCCAGGCAATCCTCGATCGCGATCATTATGGTCTGGAAAAAGTTAAACGACGCATCTTGGAATTCCTTGCTGTGCGAAAATTGAATCCAGGCGGACGAAGCCCTATTCTTTGTTTCCTCGGGCCCCCAGGCGTAGGAAAAACGAGTCTGGGTCAATCAATCGCCGATGCCCTTAACAGAAAATTTACGCGCATCTCGCTGGGCGGGATTCGGGATGAAGCAGAAATCCGAGGTCATCGCAGAACCTATATAGGTGCGATGCCCGGGCGCATCATCCAGGAAATTCGCAGACTCGGAGTTCGCAATCCGGTGATGATGCTGGACGAGGTTGACAAGGTCGGATCCGATATACGTGGCGATCCAGCGAGCGCACTTCTCGAGGTGCTCGATCCGAGACAGAATCACAGCTTCGTAGACCGCTACCTGGACGTTCCGTTTGATTTAAGCCATATCATTTTCATCTGCACAGCCAATTACATGGAAGGCATTCCATCCCCGCTTCGCGACAGACTTGAGACTATTTCGGTGCCGGGTTATACCGAGGCGGAAAAGCTAAATATCGCTCAGCGATATCTTGTCCCGAGACAGATTGAGGAGCATGGACTTCGGCCGGAGCAATGCAGATTCGACGAAGAGGGAATCAAAACGATCATCCAGGAATACACGTACGAAGCCGGAGTCCGCGATCTGGAGCGAAAAATTGCCGCAGTTTGCCGAAGCATCGCTGCGGAAATCGCACGCGGCGTTCAAGCGGATGTGACCGTTTCCACCTCTCTGGTGCGGGGTATCCTGGGAAATTCCGCCCGCAGCGAGCATGAGCAACGCTTGCCCCACAGTCTGATTGGTGTGGCTACCGGATTGGCATATACGCCGACAGGGGGAGACATCTTATTCGTCGAAGCCACAAAGTATCCAGGGAAGGGCGAATTTTTGTTGACCGGACAGGTGGGGGACGTGATGCGAGAATCGATGCAGGCCGCCTATAGTCTTGTCCGCGCTCGCGCAGGGGATCTTGGAATCAATTCTGACATGTTTTCCCAAAACGATGTCCACATCCATGTGCCGAGCGGTGCTATTCAGAAAGATGGTCCGAGCGCCGGTGTCGCTATGGCAACTGCGCTTGCCAGCCTTTTCAGCGATTGTCCGGTCCGTAACGACGTCGCCATGACCGGCGAGATTACGCTGCGCGGAGTCGTGCTCCCGATTGGCGGGCTTAAAGAAAAGAGCTTGGCTGCATTACGCGCGGGCATCGCAGAGGTCTTGCTCCCGAAGGGGAACGTAAAAGACCTCGATGATATCCCTCTGGAAGCAAAGGAGCGCCTTCGTTTTCGACCGGTCCAAACAATTGACGACGTGCTCGCGGCCGCTCTGGAAAGAACCGCAGTTCCTCACTGATATCCACTTATCTCGCCAGACACTTCTGACAATCAAGTCCTCCAACAACCGGTCGCTTTGGAGAACGGGTAACTGGACTGCGGCGGATAGAACGAGAAGGCCTCCAAGGATTCTTTGGAAGGGGCATCGTTGTACGCATCCATTCCACCCAGTAAATGTTGAATGCTGTCAAAGCCTTTTGCCTGAAGCCAACTAGAAGCCACCCCGCTCTGGTATCCATCCTGGCAAACCACCACCAATGGACTTGGCGGCGAGAGTTCTGCCACGCGGCTAGTAAGTTGTGCCAGCGGGATATTTTTCGAACCACAGATCCTGTTTGATTTCCATTCGCCCTGAGATCGGACATCAAGAATGGCAGGCTTGCCTCCTCGGAACAGAGTCGAATTCAAATCCAGAACCGTTAATTGAGTCAATCGATGCAATTCCGTAAGATCGCCAGCTTCGATCATTCCTTGAAGCTGATCAAATCCGGCGCGAGCCAGGTCCGCTTGGGCCTTACTTGCGTCCTCCGCCTTATCGACAACCAAAAAAATCTCGCACTCCTTCGGCACGAACTGACCGACGCAAACGGCGAAGATCGAACTGATCAGTCCGATATTTAAACTACCGGGAAAATGGCCTTCAGCAAACTGGGCTCCGAGCCGTACATCGATCACAGCGGCCCCCGAAACGGACCTTGTTTTCAGTTCAGGTTCCGAAATCCTCACCAGCTCCTTAGGCTGATGAGCCAACCCCTTTAGGCGAAATCGTTTCAAAAACATCTTGGCCAATCTCCTTTATTTTCGACACAGTACTACCATGGCTCTGCGTAATTGACCACCCTGCGCGCCTTATCCATTCGGGTGAGATTGCCAGAACCAGTCAACCGGTCGATTCATCTCCGGACCGGATAAAAACAGAAGGCAACAAACCCGAGAGCACACGCGCAACCTGCGGCTAGCGCTATCCCGGCCAGGCTTGGCGGGCCCCTCATCCCGTGAATCCAGGCAAAACAGACGACCGAAACACCGATCATGCTCTTTTGGAAAATCGCCTGCACGCCGAAATAGATTGCTTCCCTTCGGATCCCGCTCTCCTCCGAGTCGAGATCAATTACTTCGGCAAGCAAGGCGAACGGTAAAATCGCGAAGCCCGCGACCGGTAACCCAGCGAGCGCAACGGCGAATTGCGTCCGGAAAAGGGGTGATCCGATCGGCAGCAACCCGCACACAGCGATCAGCGGAAAGATCAGAGCAGACGATCCCAGTACAACGAGAAACCCGCGAAATTTTCCGATCCGTTTCGGCAGCCAGTTGAAAATAAAAAAACCGATAAGGTTGAACCCGATGAACGGCAACATCACCAAGGTGTCGGCGTCTCTTTCCAAGTGGAGTATTTCCTCCACCCAGCGTGGAACCAGCATCAGCAATAGATTGAGGCTGAACCAGTAAAGGCTTGTCGAAAGGAGCAGCGGCAAAAAATTCTGGCTGCGAGCGACATCAGCGATCCAAACAAAGATTTGTCCATACGGAATCCGATCTTCATCCGACGGTACAAAATGCTCACGAATGCAGAACGTGAGCGGGTAAAACGAGACCAACGCGGCAATTGCCAACACCCAACCGAGCGCGATGTATCCACCGCTCTGAATCACCAGACCGCACATTGCGAAAACGAGGGTCCCAATCATCGCGGCTATCGCCTGCCCGGTAGTAAGGTTCAATCGCTGGACTGTTGAGCCGGCAATCTCCGGCAATAAAGCAAGATAGGGAGTGATGACCACCGCATATCCCAAAAAAAACAATTGTGTTATCACAATAGCAAAAAGCGTTAGCACCCATGGAGACGCTCCCACGGGAGGTATCCAGAGAAGTAAACAGACCATCGCAAACGGGAGAGTGCCAAAGAGAAGAAACGGCACTCGACGCCCTCTTCGGGTCCGAGTGTTATCGGTCCAGAATGCGACAAATGGGTCAGACACACCGTCAGTGATCCTTCCCGCTAGCAATACCAATGAAAATACGGCCGGTGCGAGTACGCCTCCGACGACATAACGTTCATACAGCCATTGTGAAACAACCAGGTTGGACAGGTTCATGCCTAACCCACCCAGGCTGTAGGTGACAAGCTGAGTAGCAGTTAATTGCGAGACGGAATTGAGAGACGGAGACGCCACACGCATAAAACGGGAATCACAAAGGATAAAAGAGGATTTGAACAGAGGGAAACGAAGCTATCTATAGCTAACGGCCCTGAGTTGAGGCGTCGAAAACTGCTGTGCTGTTCAACTCCTGGCTTCTCAGCTCCGCCTCTGAGACTGAGCTCGTCGAAGGCAGCGAGAAAACAGCGATTTCTCGATCGACCGAGAACCGTCTGCAGAAACCCGATCCCGATCCATCTTCGTTTCCCCTGCTTGCTTCTGTTTCAAATACGCTTTCTTTCTTGCTCGAATCGCACGACAAGCATCGGTTCTTGGAAGGCCAACACGCGCCCCGTGGAGCCAAACTCGAGACAAAGTAAGTCACGCACCGGCTGCGGCGCCTCTGCCGCGTGTTCTACTAGTGAGGAGACAACCGACTCTGCGCAGCCGGCCTGCTTAACCCACCAGTCGAACTCAAGGCGATAGGGAACAATTAGATCTTCTATCCACCGAAGCCCGGCTTTAGTCGCCTCCTCGCGCCATTGCTCGACTGTTCGCTGCATGAAATGTGAAGGATCCCGTGTCCGTTCCCATTTGTCGACCCAGTCAAAAATTCCGGCCGATGCCGAGATCTGGTCGGCCATGACAAATCGACCGTGCGGCGCCAATACCCGGCGGACTTCCCACAAAAAATCGGCCACGTGGTGAAAATGATGCGGAGCGTGGCGGGCCGTGACAAGCGTGAACTGCCCGTCCCCGAAAGGTATCTTTTCTGCCGAACCCTCAATAAATGCACAATTAGATATCGCTTGCTCGGCTGCCAGCCGGCGAGCTTGTTCAAGCATTCCGGGCGCAATGTCGATCCCAATTGTATTCTCGACCAAACGCGCCACGGCCAATGCGGTATGGCCTGTCCCAGTTGCTACATCCAGGGATTGATCACTTTGAACCGGTCGGGCGAGTTTCAAAAGAACAGGCAAACTCGGTCCTGCCCGATGAACGTCACTGGTCGCGTACTTATCCGCGTTTGCGTTGAATTGATCTTTGCTGGAGCGAGATGTCATCGGAAAACTCTGCACAGTCTGGCTGATTCCATGGTGCCGCCTGGAGTCGTAACGAAAAAGAACGCGAGGCAAGGGGTCGCTCGCACGCGTGCACTACAACAGCTCCCCGAGCTTGCTTCGTGGACCCTGGTCCAAGTGAACGAATTCAA
>JAFAQT010000100.1 GCA_019246215.1 Verrucomicrobiota bacterium | reverse complement strand
TCTCAGGAAATCACCGCGTAACACCGAAATCACGGCGTCTTTTTGCTCGGTGCCGCTCGTTTCCAATTTGATCGATTTGGGCAGAATCAGTGTAATGCATTTACCCGCTTCCTCGATTAGGGATTGCACCCGGACCAACTCTTCGTCCGGTTCAGCGGGTTGCAAAAGGTCGCCAACCGCCAGCAAAAGTTCCCGCGATAGCTCCGCACTTTCTCGGATTAAAGTGAGAGTTTCCTGGAGGACCGGGTCGCTGACGCCCGAACGGAGATGATAATCACTCAACGAGTTAATCCCTGAAATCGAATTTCCGAGGTCATGGACAACGCGCCGGACAATAAACTCCAGATAGACCCGGTAAAAAGGGCCTAAGGAGTCTTCGCGCGTTGTCTGGAGAAAATCCACAGGAACCGAGACCTGAAGTTGATCGGCTCAGGTCAGGTCAGTGTTGCTCAAAGGACTCCAGGATCTTGCCAGCCACGTCCAAAAGGATTTCATAACTGGGGTAATTGGGATCTGAAACCAGATCCATTTTTCGTTCTACCGAAATTTCCATGGATTTATCCGTTGGACTATCAGGCTGGGTTTGACTCGACGTTCGAGACACAACCTTTGGGGCGTCTCCTTGCTCACGATTCTCTGATTCACTCTTTGGGTCCAAGACCAATCTTCTCTAAGTATCGACCGTAGTTTTATAAAATTTAGTAGAGAGTAGGAAAAGAGCAAAGGTTGCTCCGAAGGAAAAAATGAGCACAACGCGAAATCAGTCGCAAAGATCGGCGGGCTAAAAAGCATTGCGGTCAACCTTGTTAGCTCTTATTGTCGGCAAAACAAGTTGCGGAAATCCGGGCTGATGGATTCTTTTTATTGGATAAGGTCTTAAATATCGCATGGCTATTGAAAAGGTAATCGTCATTGACGATGAACCCATTATCCGCCGATCGTTGGAGCTGCAACTTCGAGGCAAACGCCTGTCGGTGGCACTCTGCTCGACGATCGCCGAGGCGGAGAAATACATCGCCAAAGATTCATTCGACCTGATGTTTGTGGACGTTCGTCTGCCGGACGGGGATGGCACAGACCTCCTAAACCGTCTGGCGCCGCGGGCGGAAAAGCCGTTAATCGTTGTCATGACGGGGTATGGAACGATTGAATCGGCGGTGAACTGCATCCGGTCAGGTGCATTTGACTACATAATTAAGCCTTTCTCTGCCAGCCAAATAGATGTAATTTTACGTAAAGCGGATAATTTCAACCAAGCGGTTCGGATCAGCCAGATTCTTGCGCAGGAATCGCTGGATGCGGCGCCGCTCGTAGGTGAAAGCCGAGCCATCGGGCAGCTTCGGCAAATGATCCAGAAGGTTGCCCCCACCGAAGCAACGGTTCTGATTTGCGGCGAAAATGGAACCGGCAAAGAACTGGTCGCCACGGAGATTTTTCGGTCGAGCGCACGAGCACAATCGCCATTTATCAAGGTAAACTGCGCCGCTATTTCGGAGACCTTGATCGAAAGCGAATTTTTCGGACACGAGCGTGGCGCATTCACAGGAGCAACGGAAAAACGTGAGGGCCGGTTCGAACTGGCGAATAACGGGACAATCTTGTTGGACGAGATCAGCGAGATTTCTTTGAAGTTACAGGCAAAGCTTTTACGGGTACTGCAAGAGCGCGAGTTCGAGCGCGTGGGTGGGAATCGAACGATCAAGGTGAATGTTCGAGTTCTTGCCACCACGAACCGGGATCTCCAGAAGTCCGTAGAAAGCCAGGAATTTCGACAGGACCTTTATTACCGGCTGAACGTGTTCCCAATTGTCGTGCCGCCGCTCAGGAAGCGGAAGGACGACCTTGAGGAGCTAGCCAAAGGATTTTTGTCTCGAATAGCCAGACGAAGCGGGGCTCAACCGCCGGTGCTTACCCCGGCTTCGCTCGAGGTCCTCCAGACCTATGATTGGCCGGGAAACGTCCGGGAACTCCAGAACGTGATGGAGCGGGCAGTGATTCTGACCGAACCGGGCCAGGAGATTACTCCGCAGTTTCTCGAGCCGATGTTTCCGACCCAGTTGCTGGATCACCCTTGGAAGGAAGAACCATCCGAACCAGTTGATGCCCGAAACTCAGGGATCGTGTTCCCCGACCACATTGTTTCATTGGAGGAACTGGAACGAGAGTACATTTTGCACGCGCTCCGAAAAGCGAATGGAAACCGAACGCATACCGCACAGATGCTGGGAATCAGCATCCGGACGTTACGCAATAAGCTGAACGAGCTGAAATTGGGAGCCTGAAGTAGTTGTGAGGGCCAGTTCTCAGTTTGGACGAGTTCCGGGACGGCCGCGTGGTTCGCGGTAATAACGAATTGATATTTTTTCACCAGTCCGGTGGACCCCTGGCGCTGACAACTGGCACTGACAACTTCTTCTTGACCGTTCCGGGCGACTCTCTTTGATTCGGTGTTGATGAATCGATTTCTGGACCAGGTGGCTGTCATCACGGGCGCCGGAAGAGGTATTGGGAAGGCAATCGCCTTGCGACTCGCGAGCGAAGGAGCCAGGGTTGCCGTGGTGAGTCGGACCGAGGCAAATGCCCAATCGACCGCCAGCGAGGTCAATGCGCTGCGACCCGAAAGTGCGAGGGCATACGCTGTAGACGTGGCAGACAGTGAGGCAGTGGCGGATCTTTGTTCCAGGATCATCAAGGACTTCGGAAAAATTCATGTACTTGTCAATAATGCTGGAATCACCCGGGACCGGCTCAGCATGCGAATGTCCGAGGAAGATTGGAATTCTGTCCTGGACACGAATCTAAAAGGCGCTTTCCATTTTATCCAAGGGCTGGAGCGTCCCATGATGAAGCAGTCATACGGACGAATCGTGAATATTAGTTCGGTGAGCGGTTTGATCGGTCAGGCCGGGCAAGTGAACTATTCCGCAAGCAAAGCAGGGTTAATCGGGCTAACAAAAGCGCTGGCGAGAGAGTTAGCTGGAAGAAATGTCACCGTGAACGCCGTCGCGCCTGGGTTTATCACGACTGATATGACCGATCACTTGCCGGACGCCATGAAGACCCATGTGCTCTCACTCATCCCCTTAGCCAAATTCGGAGAGTGCGAGGATATTGCCGGTGCGGTTGCATTTATCGCGAGTCCCGAGAGCAAGTACATCACGGGCCAAGTGCTAACCGTCGACGGCGGGATGGCGATGTAGGCGAAGCCTCTTGCCTCTCCTGTTGAAAACTGAGCAAACCGAGCTGGTTCGCCTCTATAGCTGGGCTCTCACGAAAGCCGGGCATGGAAAGGCGTGTTAATCCTTCAGATTTTGCTGAGGTTTGGACGGCTGCTTGACTCTCGGCTGCTCTCGCGCAGTCTCTTCCAGTCAGGATATCTAGCGATGTCAATACGTAATGTGCGTATTGCGTTTTCCACCCGAAACGTGTCTTTTGATGAACGTCTACAAAGGATCAACCCATGGCAGTGGAGCATTGGTTCGATAAAATAACGAAATTGTTAGCGTACGATGGCGTAACAAGGCGGCAGGTAACTCACAATCCACTTCCAGTACGTTTACCTGATCCCTTTTTGCAGAACTTGACGCACACAATTCCGACTCTTAGGCATGGTCCTCCAACGTTTCTACCACCCGGCTCTACGACCGCCGCCGCTCCGGCCCGAGAATAGCCCCACCTTTCGCGTGGCGTATTGACGCTGGCGCACACACAGCCTTACCACCAAGGCGCGCGTTTTTTTCGCTGCACTCGGCGTTGGAGCCGAAGACGCCGAATGGCTCCGCATCGAAATCCTTGCCGCTAGCTATGCGTGGATCACAAGGCCCCTCAGCATGCGCCTCAGGCCTTCCTTCCTGAGACGATGAACGCGGTTAAGCCGGCGAGGAACCGGCCGGCGGCATCCGCCTCACGGAGATAGTCCCACCATCGCTTCACCTTGGTGGGATCGAGCGCGCCCGCCTGCTGCGCGTGCGTGAGATGTCCGCCGATGAGCAGTCCCAGGAACTCGAAGCCGATGAACACTTGATGGCACGTCAGTGTAACCTCTATCATGCCGGTATCGAGAAACATGCGGCGCAATTGTCGGCCGATCCAGCCGCTACGCATCGAATCGGAGAACGAGGCCACCACTCGCCGCGTCGTCGCTCGGTGCGGATTGTCGATGACGAACGTGTCCCAATCGAAGTCGAACACGGCGATGTGCCCGTCACGCTTGGTTACCCGCACCATCTCCGCGAACGCGCGGACGGGCTCCGCAATGTGCATCAGCATCCGTTCCGTCCGGCACGCATCGAAAGTGTTCTCAGCGAACCTAAGTTGGGTCGCGTTGCCCACCTCGAAGGCGACGGGAAGGCCCAAGCCCGCTGCGCGTCTCCGCGCCTTCGCAATCATCGTCCCGCTCACGTCGACGCCGGTGACGGCGCCAGAGGGCGCCAAGCGCTGGGCAATGTCGAGGGCATCCGCCCCGGTGCCGCAACCCAGGTCGAGCACATTCAAGCCCGGCCGCAAATTCAGGCCATCGAGGATCATCGGTTTACTCTTCTGGATGTCCGGGTTTGCGTGGCCCGCGTCCAGGAAGCGAATGAAGAAATCGGGGTCGCCAGTGCGATCCACCTCGGTGAACAGCGTCACGTCCTCGCTCACGGCTCCCTCCTCGCTTTCTGTCCGGACACGCGGGCCCAATG
>JAFAQT010000083.1 GCA_019246215.1 Verrucomicrobiota bacterium | reverse complement strand
TCACCGAAAGAAAGGTGACCGATGGATTAGGATGAATTAATTGACGCTTTGGACCTTCGAACGATGCTATCTCGTCCGAACGAAGCCGGCAAAGATCGATGGCTTACTTCTTATTGTCTTGAGAGATCTCGACAGGTTCAAGGACCGACCCAGAGGTGAGTACGATGGCAAAGAAGACCTGACGAGCCCCAGCTAAGTAACCGTCGAACTTAGCCAGGTAGTAAGGAACCGTTCCCTGTTTAAGCTCCACCGATCGCAGATAAATCTCGCGCGCGCCGTAGAACTGCTTTGCCCAGGATAGCGCAGCCACACCTGCATTGTGCTGCCGTTGGACTGCTTCTTCCCGCGATAGAGCGACGCCTTGATCGGTACCCTCGCTCGGAACGAAGAACTCGTAAACTGCCGGCGTTCCATTCGCTTTTGTCAAAGTAAATTTTAGCACCAGTTCGGCCGCGAAGGCCTGAAAACTGGCAACCAGCAGTAACGTAAGAAAATAGAATCGCATATATGGAATCTCAGGAGGGTTCTTTGTTTGGTACATCTTCAAAAAGTTCGCGCCTCTCACTCCCAGCCATTCCCAAGGAAATAACTTTTGTAAATTGTTTTGCTATCAGACGGAAGGGCATGGCTCCTCTTCGTTTCCCAGTGTCCCGACCTATTTCGCGACTTCGCCGCGCCATGGAACCGTGGTTCACCTCTTGTCTGCGGTTTTTGAGTTGGACCGGGTGTGACTACTCATCAATGATCCTCAATAGGTACGAGGCACCCGCGCAAGTAACAATGGCGCCCACGGCGAGGAATGCCAAATCACCGGCGATTGAGCTGAGGTGTGAATGATGGAGATTCACATTTCGAAATGCCCGGCAAAAATGGGTCAGCGGGAAAAGCTCGGAACAGATGCGGACCGGTCTAGGAAGCTGACCCAGGGGCGCAAACGCTCCCGACAACAGCATGACCGGCAAGAGAAAGAAAATTGAAATCTGAATTGCCTGCGTCTGCGTCCGTGAGAAGGCTGAAATCAGCAAACCGAGCCCCAGAGAGAATAATAAAAACAAAAAACATGTCACCGAGAGCAACAACGGCTGTTGGAATTTCACACCAAAATGGAGATTGCCGACCAGAATGGTGCTGCCGATTAAAAACATGGAAATCACCAAGTAGGGCAGCACCTTGCCAATCACGATTTCTGATTGCCGAAGCGGTGTGACCATCAATTGGGACAATGTTCCGACTTCTCGCTCTCGAGTGATCGTGCTGGCGATCAAAGTCACCGTTATCAACTGCAAAATAAGGCCCACGATACCCGGCATCACGTAATCAATGAATGACAGCTTCGGATTGTAGAGCGTTTCGATTTTGACGTCCCAGGGAGCCATCATTGAACTGAATTCATGTCTTATTTCTGTCGGGAGCTGTTTCCCGAGGTCTATCACTTCATCCGGTAGATTTTCGATGAGTTCGTCTCTCTGTTTACTCTGGTAATCGCCGAGGGTTTCCTGAAGAACTCCCTGCACCGAAGGCGCGGTGTTCGTATCTGATCCGTCCAGCACTGCACGGATAGGTTTCGGATCACTGTCCCTCAATCCTTGGCCCCACCCGATCGGGATCACGATGGCCGCTTCGACACCAGCTGGGAAAAGATCTATCTTGCCTGCCGGATCGCCGTGCCACGGCTGCCAGTCGAAGATGTCTTTGGCTTTGAGAAGACCCAGGAACTCCTCGCTTTGTTTGCTGCGATCGGAGTCGAAGTACATCGCAGGCACATCGCGGATGCTCGAATTCTCAAAGGCGTGGCCGAAAAGAAATGTGAAAAACGGAGGCAGCACCACGATCAGCAACATCACGCGCCTGTCGCGCCAAACGTGAACAAACTCTTTATAGGCAATGGCCAGGATGGCGTTCCAGGATATCATATCTTGTACACTAACTTCGCCGGGGCGGGGTGGTCCCCATTCGGCTTGTAGTATCCTCGGGAATAAGCCTGGAAGACATCTTCCATATCCGGTTCAACCCAGTTGAACCCCAAAAATCTCAGATTAGGAAATGGCCAGTGAACCTGCCATGAGTGCAGCAAGACGTCCGGATCTTCTGCCTGGAGACGTAGATTTCCACTCCGCAGATCAGCTCCATAGATCCCGGGCAATTTGCGGAATTCAAACATGGCTGTCATCGCCGGTTCGACTTGCACCTCCAGGAGATGGCCTTTCAGTCCTTCTTTCAAATCGCGCGGGGTCCCTTTCGCGAGCAAACGGCCTCCATCGACAAACCCAACTTCCGTGCAACGCTCAGCTTCATCCATGTAGTGCGTGGTAACGAAGATCGTTGTACCAGCCTGACTCAATTCGTAAATCAAATCCCAAATCGCCTGACGATGTGTCGGATCCAGACCCGCAGTGGGTTCATCTAGAAAAAGCAGGGTCGGTTCGTGAATCAGCGCGCACGCTATCGCAAGAAGCTGTTTGTAACCGCCGGACAGTCTTCCGGCTCTTTCCAATTCTCGCTGTTCCAGGTCCATGTCGGAAAGAACCCTACGCGCCCGATCTTTTATTTTGCTCGAAGGAACGCGGTAAGCTCCGGCAAAGAATCGGAGGTTCTCGCTCACCGTGAGGTCCGGATAAAGGCTAAACTTCTGAGGCACATAACCGAAACGTGACCGGATTCTGAATCGATCCTTCCAGATATTCAGACCACCGATGGTACCGATGCCAGCGGTTGGCTTGGTCAATCCGCAAAGCATGCGGATCGTAGTCGTTTTGCCGGCGCCGTTTGCACCCAGAAAACCAAAAATCTCACCCGCCCGGATGGACATGGAGATCCTGTTTAAAGCTTTCTTTCTGCCAAACCTCTTGGAGAGGTTTTTCAGGACGATGAGCGATTCAGGCATGAATTTGGAAAGAGATCTCCGTCTCCTGGGTCCCTTGGAGATGGATACCTCAGAATTCCTGCCAAGGTCAAAACTTTGCTGAGAGTCCGATCCTGAGATACGGCACCAGGTCTTCTGACTTGACTTTATAACCGTCCGCTCGCGGATAGTCAAAGCGCCGGTAGGGAGCGCAACCCCCCTCAAGATCGAGGTCCACGTTCTGGGAGACTTTCCAGGTTACACCGGCACCCGCCCGAATCTCAAAATAGTCCAATATCGCGTCATTGAGCTTTGGGATGCCTCGCGTCCGGCCAAACTGCTCGCCGACCCGGAACGTCGCTTCACGCAGGTCAGCGCCTGCGAACAACGTCGCGTTATTTGTCAGGCGATACTGGATCTGCGGGCGTGGGGCGACTCCATCGATCAGCCACTTGTCCGATAATTTCCAGCGAATCCCGATGACTGGAAATACGGGAGTATCGGCGTCTACATCGACGTAAACCCCTCCAATGAAAAGGAGATCCGAACTCGCAAAATAAGTGCCGACGATTTCGAAAGGCATATTGAAGTCCTGCCAGGAGACATTCGCAAAATCCGTGTAGATTCCAGGATGCGCCCCAATCCGTAAAAGCAGCGCCGGAGCGACCTGCAGATCCGCGCCAATTGCCAGGTCCAGCCCTTGGAGCGAATCGGGGATCGGCGCCCTTGGCTCGGGATTAAAAGAATACCGCTGCCATTCGACCCCAAGTCGTAGCAACACGGTGTCCCGAACTTGTGCAGATAAGACAAAACTGGCGGAACTGCTGATCTCAGTAATGTTTCCAAAATTGGTTGAACCCGCATTGGCGGACCCGCTCCCAAAAAAAGAGGTCTCAGCGTCCAGTTTATAAGACAGCGTCGAGGTAGATGGGGAAGACTCGCCCACAGATTTGAAAGCGCCTTGCGCATGCAACGGTGCCCTTCCGAATCCCAAGACAAATAAAACCGCCCAGAATATTTTTTCCGTTAAGATCGCTCTCGCCCGGACTTTCATGAACTTGCGCAGTGCGCTCCAACTCGCGCGACAGCCGTGCGATATTATCTACCACGCGAGTTGTCGTGAAGGAAAGCTTTAACTCCTTTTTGAATTTCCCTCATCATCGCAGCGCCGGAACCGAGCCGTTCAACGCCGCGCAATTCCCCGAGTTGGGCCGCGGATGTCATATCGATTCTCCAGACGAGCGCTGCGTCCTGGTTATCGACTTTCACAGGCCAAAGCTGATAAAACGTCAGGACTGCGTAAACAGCTCCGCTCGAATAATACTGCAGATCGGCCGATTGCCAGCCGTCTGCGGAGGGCTTTCCATAGGACGCCGTCAGACTCACCGCCGCCAACCCATCAGCATCAAACATCTGCCAGGTTTGTGAGGTCGGGGAGCCCCGTCCGCCGCCGATCGGCGTCGACGAAATCAGAGAACCAAAAACAGTTCGCACACTACCGCTTTCCCGGATCAAGCGCGACACTTCCTCCTGCACGTGGACGGGCGAGCCGGTCGTTTCATACGGTGCTTCAGCGCTCAGACCACCGGAAGCAAAACTCTGAGCGCGGCCGGCGAGCACTTTACTCCAGAAAGCGACGACACTGGAAGGCATCGCGCCATTGCTCGATCCCCCAGGCGAAAACTGTTTTGCCTCGGCGTTGCTGAGTTGAAGCTTGGAGGCATCCTGTGGCAACCTCAGCGTCGCATCGACGAACGCTTTGACCGAAGAATTTTGGCGAACCGATGAGAGACCCTGAAAATCAGCCGCGGTACCTCTTCCTGAGATATCCGCTTGCGCGTAGATCTTCAATTCAGGGTGACGAAGCGGATTCCATTGTTGTTGAAGGCTGACAACGGCTTTAACAGGTGCTCGAACCACGTAGGCAGTTTCAACCGACAAACCGCGCGCGAAACTCATGGTCGGACCCTTGGACGCCAAGACTTCTCCACTCGCTAATTTGTTCAGATCCGCGTCTTTGAACACCGATACGGATCGAAGATCACTCATCGGGTCAGCGTGTCCAGTTACGAGCGGAGCCAGCCAACCGATTGCGGATGCCATAACCCTCCAAAACACCCTGGGATTAGCACTCCTGCGTCCAACGGGGAGATTTACGCTTCTCAAAGTGCCGAATCGTACTCTTGTCCTTTTGGGGCGTCAAGCCGGTTGCCGATTGTCAGTCGTCAGTTATTGCTAGCTCAAACTCTTGCCTGACGACTGGCACAGATTCTGACGGTTCCCTGGCACCGGCACTGATACTGAAACGCGCGGCGAACATTTTTGCTGGCGCCCCCCCTTGTCTTATCTATGTTCAATCCCTCCCTATGGATGCAGATTTACAAGCAATGGTCGATGCCGGCAAACTCAATCTCCAAGCTGCAGCCGCGCTGGACCAGCTTAAGCCGCACACGTTTTGCCTTCACAAAAGTTGGGGGTTTGGTCAGATCAGCTGTTGGAATCTACTTCTCAATCAGATCGTGGTCGATTTCGACGCCAAGAAAAATCATTCGATGCAGTTGCAATACGCAGCTGAAACCCTCCAACCCTTGCCCGAGACGCACATTTTCGTGCGAAAAGTCAATGAACCGGCAGCTCTCCGCGACCTAGCGACCAACAAAGTTCCTCAACTCATCGAGCTTGTGCTGGAGAGTTTTGGCGGCAAAGCGTCCCAGGACCAATTGCAACGAGCCCTCGCTCCTGAGATAGTCTCGGAAGGCAATTTCAAGAAGTGGTGGGAGAGCGCTAAGAGAGCCATACGAAAGGACGGGCGATTCTCTTTGCCCGCCAAAAAAACCGAACCGATCACCATCCGCGACGAATCGACGTCTTTCGAGGATGAAGTGATCGATCTATTCCAGAAGGCGCGAAAGTTAAAAGATCAGCTCAATTACCTGGACCAGATCCTGAAGAACCTCGAGACGTTTGCCGGCAAAGAGAATGAGCTGCAAACGGTTGTCGCGCAGGTTGAAGAGATCGCGACGCGCAACACGCGCCTCAACCCATCTCAGGCGATCGAACTTTTGATCTCACGCGATGAACTGTGCGCAAAACTGCCGGAATTGAAGAGAGGTGGCATCACGTTACCAGATTTGCTGAGAGAGCATCAGCACAAGCTCGGTGAAATCATTTCCCAGGTGCCGGCCAACAAACAACGGCGCGTGCTCACGGAATTTCGGCAAACTTTTCCGAATGATTGGTCCGCGCGCTTGCTAACAATTCTCCAGTCCGCGGGGTTTCGCGTGATCGGAGAGATCGCGAAAATTCTCGTGGAGCAAGGGCAGGCCGAAGAGCTCCGACAAGCATTGAATCGCGCGATCAAGGAACACTCCATCTCTTCGGAGGCGCTGTTCTGGCTTTGCAAAGAGCGCGGCGCCGGTATTTTCGCGGCGCTGCTCGATGTCGAATTGATGACCTCCATCATCAGCGCACTCGAACGCGATCAGTTCACCGAAAACCGGCGCGCCTCAAAACTGCACGACCTGCTGCTCGAGGATCGGGATCTTGTTTCAGACCTTTTGGTCAAAGCGCCCGCCCCTCAGGCACGAGACTTAATGCGTCGGATGTTATTGACTCCGGCTTTCGAGGAACTCAACAAGCGCTCTCTGATGGCCCGGATGATCAGAACTCATCCTGAATTGCAATCCATGCTAACCGGAGACTTCGAGGAGAAAGAGGGAGCGCTGGTTGTGTCCTGGACGAGCCTGGAAAAGCGCAAGAAAGAATACGACGAACTGGTCTCGAAAAAAATCCCCGAAAATACCAGAGAGATCGGGATCGCCCGCTCCTATGGAGATCTTCGTGAAAACTTTGAGTATAAAGCCGCTAAAGAGATGCAGACGGTTTTGATGCGAAGAAAGGCGGAGCTTGAACAGATGCTCGCAAGAGCTCGGGGATCCAACTTCGAAAACGCGGATCTCACGCAGGTTTCCATCGGGACGAGAGCGATTTTGCGTGACACCAGTTCAGGCGAAATTTTCGAGTACAAAATTCTGGGCGCCTGGGACAGCGATCCGGAGCAACACGTTGTCTCGTATCAAACTGTCATCGGCCAGGCTTTGCTCGGAAAGAAACCCGGTCAAATCGTCGAGCTGCCATCGGAAATCAGCAGCCGCCGAGTTGAGATCGTCGAGATCGACGCGCATAAAGTCGACGAAGTTCTTGCGTGAGCAGGAGACCCTGACTTTCGTCCTCTTGCTGCTGCAACATTCTCTCCAACCTTGCGGCTGAGGACCTGTTCTGTCTAAAATTCCGCATGTCTCTAACGATCATTTCTGATACCCGCGCCCGGCAGATCCTCGATTCCCGAGGCAATCCCACAGTCGAGGTCGATGTCGAACTAACTGGCGGCGCAGTTGGCCGCGCAATTGTTCCAAGCGGAGCTAGCACCGGGGAACATGAAGCATGGGAACTCCGCGATGGCGAGAAAGACAAGTACCTTGGGAAAGGCGTTTTGAAAGCGGTAGGTAATGTCGAAACCAAGATCGCCGACGCCATTAGGGGCATGGACGCCCTTGATCAGGTCGGCATCGATCAGGCCATGATCGCACTGGACGGTACACCCAACAAAAAGGAACTGGGAGCCAACGCGATTCTTGGCGTTTCACTGGCAGTCGCGCACGCCGCATCTGCACAACTTGATCTCCCCCTGTTTCGTTATTTGGGCGGCCCAAACGCAAAAGTGTTGCCGGTTCCCATGATGAACATCATCAATGGCGGTGCTCACTCGGATGCCCCCATCGATTTTCAGGAATTTATGATCATGCCGAAAGGTGCGCCCACTTTTTCTGAAGCCCTCCGGTATGGCACGGAAGTTTTTCATGCGCTGAAGAGCGTCCTGAAATCACGCGGTCTCTCGACAGCGGTCGGTGACGAAGGTGGATTTGCCCCAAACCTGAAAGGGGTGGAAGACACTCTCGATACCCTTTCGAAGGCAGTCGAAAAAGCCGGATACAAACTCGGCGAAGATATCTTTCTAGCGCTCGACGCCGCTGCCAGCGAGTTCTACGAAGCCGCTTCCGGCTCGTATGTGTTCAAGAAATCTGACGGCTCAAGGAAATCGGCGGATGAACTCGTAGCCTTTTACCAGGAAGTTTGTTCGAAGTACCCAATCATCTCGATCGAAGATGGTTGTTCGGAAAACGACTGGTCCGGATGGAAAAAACTGACGGATGCCCTCGGAGCGAAAGTGCAAATTGTCGGTGACGACCTGTTCGTGACCAACGTGGAATTTCTGCGCAAAGGTATAAAACAAGGCGTTGCCAATTCTATCCTGGTGAAGGTCAACCAGATCGGGTCTTTAACTGAAACCCTCGATGCGATCGAACTCGCCAAAGAGCATCGCTATACGACCGTGATCAGCCACCGATCAGGCGAAACCGAAGACACAACCATCGCCGATATCGCCGTTGGCACCAATGCCGGACAAATCAAGACCGGATCACTATCGAGAAGCGATCGCATTGCCAAATACAACCAACTCCTACGTATCGAAGAAGAACTAGGTGACAACGCAGAGTATGGAGGTAAGATGCGCTGAGTGACTAGCGGCTCCGAATACAGTAACTACGCCGAACCCAGGGATGACTGGATCCGCTCGCTCCTGACCAGGATTCTTTACCTCCTGGTTCTCGTGGCGGCGTTCATCCTTTTGACCTGTTGGTTTTTGCCGTTGGTCAAAGAACAGCAGCGTCAACAACACGCTTTGCAAAATCTGAAACAGCAGGTTGAACAGGAGAGAGCCAGCTACAACAGGCAAAGCAAAAAACTGACGCTGCTGCAAAATGATCCGTCCTACACGGAGTTACTGGCGCGCGATAAACTGGATCTGATGAAACCCGGTGAAACCATTTTCCGAATGGAGCCCGGTCCCGAGAATAGCCGGTAGCAAGCAAGCGGGTAACTCTGCTTTTTTTACGGAGGCCACAGCTCCACGTCGCAAAACCAGCCTCGGACTTGATTCGCTAGTGGCACGTCTCCCAGCAATATGAACAAAGGGCCCAAGACGTCTGCCGGTTCAGCTGTCAATACAAACGCCACCGAAAAGGCAGATCGGGTAGCTCTTAAGATCCCCTGTGTTCAATTTTCAGCCTTCATATTACCGTCCCAAGCTTCAGCGTGATGGATGTCGACCCGAAGAACGGCCAGATCTGATTCATGCAGGCCTGCAGGAAACCAGGCTTTCATTTCCGATCGCCACAGTTTCTGGACCAATTTTGCGTCCTCGACGAGTTGGGCGCTTCCCGTCACTGACGCGAATACCTTCTTTTCAGGATTGGCAAATGTGACGTTCGCAGCGCGATTGCTTACTGAATCGGCAACCAAGGGCTTCGTCTCCTTTACTAAAAACCAGAGACTATCAAAATCGAAATTCGCGCAAAGCATGGGCCGACTTCGAAGTTCCCCATTTGCTTGGATTGTCGTCAACATACCAGTCTGAATAGATCCTATGATCTCACCAATCCTCTTGTTATCAGTGACTTTGAATTCCATATTTCTTAATCGCACGACGCTGGAAACCCGGTTGGATGAGTTCCAGTCGAGACCCTGGTTCGCGGCCGTTTAAGATGCTTTCTCGCGCACGACTTCCTTCGCATCCTTATCTCCTCGGAGCCCAAGAAACACAGGCTGACGCAGACGATGATCCATCGTCCACTCCTTGAATTTTATCTCGCCAACGATCTCGGGCTCGATCCAGTGACAAAGCTTCATTTCGGAGGCGGTTACTCGTCGGCCAAAACTCCCGGCTCGCTTTTCCGGGAGATCGACAAAGGGGCTCGTTTCGCGTGGGATCTTTTTGAACCTCCGCAGCAGGTCGCGAAAAAGTTTTTCATTAAAGCCGGCTCCGACTTTCCCGGCAAACTTAAGTTGGTTGCCATCGTAGACACCAACAAGGAGCGCACCAAAATGACTGCGAGAGCCTTCCGGTTCGATGTACCCACCGAGCACGAACTCCTGTTGTTGCTGAAGCTTTAGTTTTATCCAGTTGCCCGTAGCTCGTCCGCTCTCATAGAGAGAGCCGACTCGCTTCCCGATCAAGCCTTCTACACCAAACAGATGAGCTTGATCCAGCAGTTTCCCGGCGTCCGTACCCAGGATCGCAGAATACCGGATTGTTCCAGACACTTCAGTGAGCAGGCTTTCGAGTTTCGCCTTTCGCCGTTCAATCGGAAGCTCGCGAAGATCCCTCCCATTCAATCGCAAGAGGTCAAAAGCGTAATAAAATACGGGCGGACGCTCCTGCCCAAGATCGAACGCCTGAAGCAACTGAAACGACGAAAGACCCTTTTCATCCAAAGCTACAATCTCGCCATCGACGATTGCATCTTCAACATCTAACCTGGATAGCGAATCCATCACCTCAGTGAACTTCCCGCCGAAATCCTGCTCGTTACGGGACAACAGGCGCGCCTCACTGCCTCCCCGAAGCGCCAGTGCGCGAAATCCGTCAAATTTGATTTCATAAAACCAATCGCCAGATGGAATTGATTCGACCAGCTTCGCACTCATCGGCGCCACGAACTGGGGGAGGGCCAGTGGATTCACATTCGGTTTTCGCTTGCTCCGACGAGTCGTTTCGCTTGCGGATTTGGACTGCCAAATCCTGTCGCCTCTGGCCAGCTCTTTCATGCTCCGGTTCGAATTCACGGAGACATCATCCAGCTTCTTAGAAACCGGTTTCATATCCTCACCGGCTTTTATCAGCAACCACTGCTTTTCGTCTCGGAGTCGAACCAAATACCATTCGCCATTCAGCTTCGTCCCAGACAAAACGAAATGAAGTTTGCCCTGTGCCAAATCTTTTTTGGGTGCGTTGCTTAGAGGCTCGAACAAGCCGCGGTCCCATATCATCACCGTGCCACCGCCGTACTGACCCTCAGGGATCGTTCCCTCAAAATCGATGTAGGAGAGTGGATGATCCTCAACTTGGACTGCTAGATGTTTTTCTCCCTTCGCATACGGAAAGCCTTTCGGAACTGCCCAAGACTTAAGTGCTCCGTCAAGCTCGAGTCGGAGATCGTAGTGCAGTCGAGTGGCGTCGTGCTTTTGGACGACAAAGCGATTGCCCCTGGTTCGCGTGGGACTGCCGGGCTTGGGTTCGGCAGTTTTTTTAAAATCTCGCTTTTTGGCATATTCTTTCAGAGACATTTTGCACCTATTGGCAATGGCTCCCAAGGAAGCCCAAAGCTCGCTCTATCGCGGTCTCCATCGAGCAGCGTCAATGCAGGATATTATATGACCAAGCCAGCCAAGAAAAAAGACCCACAGCGCGGCGCTGATAATAAAATAGAGCAACGCCGCAAGAAGCCTTCCCTGAATCAGCTGTCCTAGACCGGGGATAAAGAAGCTCACGAGCGCGGGAATAATATTACTTGAAGAAGCAGTACTCATCATTCGGGAATTCGGCTGTCATTCGATTTTCGGTCTTGAACATTTCGTTACCCTGAGTACTCGGCGGGACAAGGAGCGAGGATACCACCCAGCAGCTGGAGCAATGCCCGTAAATGTTGCGAATCGTCTCCGCGGTCCACCGAACAGGAGCCTGTCTCGGCCAGAGGAGCTTGGAGCGGCCCCCGAACAATTTTTAAATAGGTATGAACTAATCAGGCTTGACCGAAAATTCATCCGCAAGATACTGCTCTGCTTCCGTCAGATCGAACTGATGAATCACGAAAAATCGGCTTGTGCCCCCTTGCTTCACCTCGCCAACTAGTAACGGGTCTAATGCGCGGGGTGCCGGATCTGGTAGAACGTCGCTTTTCCAGCGCCCCTGCTGATCGACAACGAGGTAAAGTTTGTCGAAGTGGTCTCTGGCTGTGCGCGCTTTTTCTCGGGCTTCTCTCGGCAGGATACCATTGAATTCCGCCGTGATAACCAGTTTCCTCCAAGGGCAAAGCCGATCCAGCAGATTAACACCAATCATATACACGAGCATTGCCCCGAGAAGCCAGGCTCCCAGAAACACAAAGGGTTCCGTGCCGCCGGCTCCCATTAAGCGCGACAGTCCATATGCCAAGACAGGTAAAGTTCCAAGCATCCCAATGATTATAGTTATAGCTCGTTCGACCCTCATTCTTCGTTCATTCATTTTTTTCACAAACGACTGGCCCTTTTCGAACGGCAGTTTTGCTTCCAGTCCGCTCCTGTCCGAAGACGTGGGAAGCAAGTCGGCAGTGATTTCGAAGGTGCTCTGCTGCTTTCCTTCGAGATTGAAAACAGCGAAGACGGGCAATTCCGCTCCCGTCACTTTATCTTGATAACTTTGTGCCAGACCGCACGGATCGAACTCCTGAACTTGAAGGAGTACCGCTGGCGCTTTTGCCAGAAGGGTTTTTCCTTCACCGCACCCTTTCTCCAAAGGAAAGAGATCATGCGTAATTTTGCCTGCGAGAGTAACAGGCCTGCAGTAATTCTGCATGAGCAGGTTTAAGTGATTACTCATAGGATTCCCTTGTTTGAATTTCCTTTTCCCTTCAGAACCTCCGCAAGATGGCTAAGAAGGGAGAACACTCAAACTCGCTTTTCGCCTCTGACAAGGATGCGTGAATCAGCCAAATTGTAAGACCTGACAAATTTCCTGAACTAGTTGCTCTGGATCCACAGGCTTTTTTAGGAAACGTGCGAAACCTGCGTCGAGTGCTTTGCGCTGTTCTTCGGCATCGAAGCGTCCGGTTAATGCTATGACCGGCGCGTCTCCACCCTCTTCAGGCGCCAGCTCGCGGACGTGCTCTAAAAGTTCATATCCATCCATCTGCGGCATCGACAGATCAGAGATGATCACTTTCGGATGGTGGCGGGCAACGAGATCTAGACCGTCCCGCCCGGCGGTCGCGGCCAAAACTCTTGCTCGCCGGTACTCGAGCAAGAGCCGGATTGCGTCAAGCGTGTCCTTATGGTCATCGACCAGCAGAATCAAGCAGCCTGTGAGCTGGTTCTCTTCGTTGTCGCGATTCATCGCTGCATTTCCTCAAATTTGTTCGCCCACCGAGCGGCAACTGGTTGCTTGGCAACGGTTTGCTTTTCCTACATTGTTTCCGGTAGAACAAGGTCCAGATCAGAGTCGGCACGCGAACCTCGGAAAAACAAATTTGCCATGTTCAGGAAGAGAGAACTGTGGTCCGGAGAGAAAAAAGAAGACGGCGAACTAACTCCCGTGCCGGCAACCACCGACCTCGGTGAGCTTCGGAGGGTGGCCTCCACTTGTCGGGCGTGCCCTTTGTATCTGAACGCAACCCAAACGGTTTTCGGCGAAGGAGGATCGGAAGCCGACGTGGTTTTCGTCGGGGAGCAACCAGGTGACCTGGAGGATCAAGCAGGGA
>JAFAQT010000075.1 GCA_019246215.1 Verrucomicrobiota bacterium | reverse complement strand
CTGACCGTTAACCTTGCACAAAAGAGTGCCGTACATTTTCTGCTGCGAAACGTACTGTGGGAAATTGGATTGGGTACCTTAGTAGTCCTTATCGTTGGATTGCTGGGAATCACTCAGCCGCCAATGCGCTGACGGCTCACGATTCTGGCCAGGTAAGCCGTGCTCCCGGTGACATTTATCGCGACCCGACCACTCCGGGTCGGCTGACAGCACGACCGAGGATGCCTGTGCACGTTATCGAAAATAGGGTATGCTTTCTGCCATGAAAGCTCTTTTTCTGGCGTTCATCTTGATATCATTTGCCTTGCTGCCGGTGATCTCGGATGCCGCACAATTGGAAATTGGCTCAATGGCAGTAGCTCGTGATCCGACTGGAACCGTCCTGGGCACGGACAGCACCCAAAGCCTGGAAAAGCTCATGGATTTTGTGCGCAATCAAGACCAGCAGGGGATCAAAGAACTCAGGCGGCACGGCCATCTCGTCGACATTAAAAGCGGGTCTAAAATTAAGATACTATCATTCGATTCCGGTGAAAACGCCTACAAGGTGCGTGTGTTCGGATCAGGCCAAGAGATTTGGCTGATCAAAGAAACTGTCCTCCCCAAATGACGGGTTAACGCGACACGCCTTGGTCTTAAGCTGGTAAAATTAGTCCGGATTACCGGTGAACGTTTTTCGATGTTCGCATTAGTCCGACGATGTGCAAAGCCGCTGCCCTCGTCAACTCAACAGAATCCGCCTCTTGCCATCTACGCCATTTAGCAATGTCTCTGCGAAAAAGCCGGACGACGGGAGAATCATCATGAATAGGCGGCAATTTAATCTCGGGATGACGGCAGCAGTACTTAGCCTGGGCGCAATACCCCGGCGCGCTTGGGCGAGCCCTCAACCGGATGCGCAGAAATCAGACCGTCCGGCGACACCGTCCGGCGCTTTGCATTCAAGGTATTTCTTCAAGCATCCGACCTTTGAATATGTCTTCCTGGTCAGCCTTGGTCGTGCTTATCAGATGGCGGGAAATGTGGGGAAAGTCCTTTATCTGAGCAAACAGGTAGAAGATGGTAATTTTGAGAGCGCATATCACGCTTTCAAGCAAGCAGGGGATGAGGCCCGAGCGATAGCGGAAGAGTCTGCGAGCCAGGGCCATAAAGAAAGCGCCCGGCAAGCTTATCTCTGGGCGCAGAATTTTTATGACAGCACCACATATTTCGTGGATAATTCCGAAGATCCGGAACGGTTCCTGCCGACCTGGGAGCTTCTTTACGATTGCTGGCTAAAAGCACTGCCGCTCTTCGAGCCGCCTATTGAGTCCGTAAGCATACCCTACGAGAATACCGAACTGCATGGGTTTCTCTTCAGAGGAGCAAGTTCGTTGCCCCAGCGACCATTGTTGATCCTGAACAACGGCAGCGATGGCTCGCTTCTAGATATGTGGACTAACGGTGGCGCGGGCGCGGTCGTCCGAGGATACGACTGTCTAACCTTCGATGGACCGGGGCAGGGATATGCACTTTGGAAGCAAAAGCTGTATTTTCGGCCGGATTGGGAAAAAGTGATAACGCCGGTTGTTGATTATGCCCTGAGCCGGAAAGAGGTAGACCCCAAGCGGATTGCCATTCAGGGAATTAGTCAGGGCGGATATTGGGTACCGCGTGCCGTTGCGTTCGAGAAAAGAATTACCGCAGCCATTGCCGATCCTGGTGTAGTTGATGTATCTGCCTCGTGGACTGCGAGCTTGCCCAAACCGATGCTTGAGTTGTTGCAAGAAGGACGCAAAGTCGAGTTCGATGGCTATATGGCAAAGGCATTAGACCCGACGACAAAAGCAGACCTGCGCTTCCGTATGCGACCTTACGGCTTCACTTCCTATTACGACACATTCAAGGCAGTCTTGGAATATAATCTCGAAGGAATCGCCAGGCAGATTGATTGTCCCATGCTCATCACCGAACCGGTCAACGAAGCATTTTGGCCCGGACAATCCCGTAGATTATACGACCTCTTGGCATCGCCAAAGAAACTGATGCCGTTCTCAGAAAGCGATGGAGCCGATCTTCATTGCGAGCCGAAAGGGAGCGGATTGCGTGACCTGCGCGTGTTCAATTGGCTCGATGAGACATTGGCGTAACCCTTCAAATCCCGACGATGTTTTCTATCATGCCCTCGAACCGGGGTACGACGAGGGTATCCGGTCGAGCTCGCCGTGACGGTCCACACTGAACTTGCGCGGCGGGCTAGTATGAGGGGCCGATCAGTAGCGTGATCGCGTTCCCGTAGCCAAAATGGCCATTCGAGAGTTTCAGGCGCCCGAGAGACTGCCGGTTACTGGACGGATTGACAAACATTTGGGTCCAAGTATTGAAATCTGCAGAGCTTGACACTCCTTCCAAGCAGTCTTCTCTAATCTAACACCGCTCCCATCGCCCTCACTTACTGCTCCCGAGCAGGATTCTCCCCTTGTGTCGCTGTGGGTCAAAGGCAAGGAAGGCCAGCAAGTGCTTAGCCCGTATCCTGGCGAAGTCGTCGATGTGAGCGGCTTCTCACCGGGCTCTGAGGCCTGGTGCCGTACAGCGGGAAGATCTTCCTAGCGCTTGATTGCGGTCTATCATGGCGCACGTTAGTCGCATGATCGATTGGGAAGACCTTGCGCAACA
>JAFAQT010000074.1 GCA_019246215.1 Verrucomicrobiota bacterium | reverse complement strand
GTCACAAAATTTTTGGCCTGATTCTGTTTTGCGAAAGCCACGTAGAGGTTGTTCCCGATGTTTTGCACATTGAACGGAACGAACCCCTCCGGGACAAACTCATCGGCGAAAGGGAGCTCATCACGATCGAAATCGCGCTCACCAACCTCAGCCCGGTTAAAGTTCGTGTCGTAAACCGCGATCTTCCCTCGTCGGATATCGGCGACATAAAGAAATCGGGCGTCACCAATTTGGGCGATTGTTGCGCCTGTAAGCACCGAGTCCGTCGAGCCAGGAACCTTCTCAATCGCCGCACTCGGAATTACTCCCGGGTTCCATCCCGAGATTGTCCCGTCCAAGGAGACGAACAGGAAAATAGCCGGTTTACCCGGAGTAAGGGCAAAATCATTGCTGCCGTTGAAGACTATACCAGTTGGAGAACCTTTGGTTGCCTGCGCGGTGTGAGGAATGGTAACGACTAATGCTAGTTTGCCCTGTGTGGTTCCGTAAGGGAGCATGGAACCTGCTGTATAGAGTGTCGAAACCCCTGTCGCCCTGTCGGCAACCCACCATGGACCAGTTGTACTTCTCGCGATCCCCCAGGGATCTACAAGATTCGAATCGATAGTGGGGGCTCCCAGCCCCCCGACATTGGAGACCAGGTTCTGCTGTTTGTACTGCTGAGTATATGAGGCTGCCGGCCAGATTAGAACGCACGCCGAAACGAAGAGGAAAATCCGGCGCCCAAAAAACTCCAATTGGAGATTGCCGATGTTTTTCATGGAGGGATCCTTTTTTCTGTTGTAGCAGGAACGCCGACACCCGGCGCTCCTCCTGCAGCAGTGAAGAAACCCGGTTTAGCTGCAAGATAGGATCAATTCCCGGAATTGACCAGCCCGCAAGGCCCCTCCCGCAAAGTTTGTACCTGGGGTATGTTTGGAGAACCCGCTAAGTGGGTTGCCGCTTTAAAGTAGTATGCGCATCATGGCATGAGGAGGCTATTGCTCAAGCGCAGTATTATTGCGAGAATCTGCAAAGCGTCGTCGTTGCGCGCTGGGCAGCGGTCGTCGTGGGAGATAAACTTCTCCTCTTCCGAGAGGTATTTGTGGCATCCTGGACGCCACACCCGATACTTTCATCCTGAAAGGATGACATTTCTGTGGAATTGCATTTCCTACAGAGCGAGAGAGCGCGATTCGGGTACCGCATTGCGAGACTGAACTTGGATTCCCTCTGTGAACCGGCGGACGCTGAAAGGATCGTCAGGATGTGCCGGTCCTCCGATGTGGAGATGTTGATTCTGCGGGTGCCCACGGAGGAAATCTCTCTGGTTCAAGCTCTTGAGGCACTCGAATTCCGGAGCATGGATTGCCTTGTTTACTACCAATGCCCCGTGGAAGATGTGCAGTCTTGCCAAGCCTTTACTGTAGAAATCCGGGAAGCGGCCGGCGAAGATGCCACGGCAGTTGCAGAAATCGCCCGCCTCTGCTTTTCCGACTATCCCAGCCATTACCACGCCGACGCCCGCCTGGACCACAACAAAGTAACTGAGGCTTACATGGATTGGGCGCAACGCTCCTGTGCGGACCGCGAAGTGGCCTCATGCGTCTATCTGCCGATCGTGGGCGGAACGATCGCCGGTTTTATCACCCTGCGCCAGAACTCACCCACGGAGGGTGAGGGCGTTCTGAATGCGGTGCATCCTGGCTTTGCCGGTGCCGGTATCTATGGCCAATTGATCACTCGCAGCAAACAATGGTGCAGGGATAACGGTATGAAAAAAATGATCATCTCCACCCAAATCAGCAATCTAAAGGTCCAGCGTACTTGGAGCAATCGGGGCTTTCACCTTTATAAGTCCTATTACACACTCCATCGTTGGTTCATTTAATAGCGCCAGCACCTCCACTCCTTTGATGCCCCGAAGGGGCTCTGTGAATTGAAGAAGGGCCATCACGGTTTGAACTCACGCACTGCTTCGATCACTCGCTCCTGGTCCGCGTCGGTCAGCGCACAAAAGAATGGCAGCCGCAGGAGTCGGTCACTAATATCCTCGGTGACCGGCAGGTCGCCAGGCTTGCCACCATACCGGAGTCCAAATTTGGAGAGGTGCAGCGGCAGATAGTGAAACACCGCGAGAATTCCCTGTGCTGCCAGATGCGCAATGAGTGCATGTCGTGCCGTGAGGGACGGCAGCAGAAGGTAGAACATGTGGTACGCCTGCTCACAATGGTCGGGGACTATTGGCAACCGCACATCATTGGTTCTGGACCAGTCAGACAGTTCGTTGGCGTAACGTTCCCAGATGAGACGGCGCCTGGCCTGAATGCTTGGCCAGACTTCCAGCTGCGCAAAAAGAAAGGCCGCCAGCACGTCGCTCATGAGATAGCTGGAGCCGACATCTACCCAAGTGTATTTGTCCACCTGTCCGCGGAAAAACTTGCTGCGATTGGTGCCTTTCTCCCGAATGATCTCGGCGCGCTCGTTATACGCGGGGTCGTTGATAAGCAGGGCGCCACCCTCGCCGCATGTAATATTTTTTGTCTCATGAAAGCTTTGCACGGCCAATTCGCCGAAGGTGCCAAGCCATTGGCCTCGATACTTCCCAAACAGGCCATGCGCATTATCTTCAATGATTTTGATCCCGTGCAGGCGGCCTATCGCGCCAATGGAATCCATTTCGCAGCCGACGCCCGCGTAATGGACGAGAACTACCGCCTTTGTTCTGGATGTGATCCTAGCCTCAAGGCTTTTTTCGTCGAGGTTGAGCGTGTCAGGGCGAATGTCCGCAAAAACAATCCGTGCACCGCGGAGCGCAAAGGCGTTGGCCGTAGACACAAAAGCGAACGCCGGCGCGATTACTTCATCGTCAGCCTGTATGTTCAAGAGCAGGGCGCAAATCTCCAAGGCGTGCGTGCATGAAGTCGTCACCAGCGCTTTCTGAACACCCAACGTTCGTTCGAGCAGCGTGTGGCATTTCTTGGAATAGGTTCGATCCCCTGCGATCTGCCCAACAGTCATCGTTTGAAAGATGTATTCCAGTTCCCGGCCAACCAGGGATGATCGGTTAAATGGGATTTCAGGAGCGAGCATACGTCAACGCGGTTTTTGAAGGACACCCAGAATTGAGGTGCCCCACGGAAATGGTACCCAGAGCCCGAGAGGCGTTTCCAATCCGAAGATGAGATTCAGCAAAGCGTTCACTTTCGGGTTGGGCACGCGATGCGAGCGTTCCAAAACGGTGAGAACCTCATCCTTCTCCATGTTCGCAAGGTCAGGACGTTTTAGCCGGCTCAGCCATAGAAGCGGGCTGAGGAAGAACATGAAATATGACGCGCGTAATAACCGCATTCCGGTCGCTTTGGCCAGTTGCGCAAAGTCGCGTTTCGCGTAGCGGCGTACGTGATGGGCGATGTCATCGTTGTAACTCCAAAAAAATTTTAGCGCGGGCGTCGTCACGAAGAGAAGGCCACCGGGCTTAAGCGCCTGCCTGATCTGCAGCAGGACCTCGGTGTCCGCCGGAATGTGTTCCAAGACGTCGAGTAAGAAGGCTGCGTCCCAGCGATCCCGCCAACCCAATCGCAGTAAATCCGTTTGATAGCGCCGAATGTCTTCACCCACGACGGAGCTGGCCATTTCCAGCGCACGCAATGACGAATCGGACAGCGCCAGTTCCGTGAATTTGTCAGGCAAATGCGTTTGCAGCCAACGGATCCATCCGCCACATCCGCCTCCAAGATCAATCGCGCTGAGGCCATTTGCTCTCTTGAATGCTCTCGGAAGGTGCAGCTCAAGCGCTCGAAGCAAAAACCGATGTCGCCCCTGATACCAGAAGTGACGTGATTGAATATCCCGAAGCAAGCTGAATGCGCGTGAGTCATATTCGTCGTCACGGTGCACCACGGCTGTGCTGGGTATGAAGATCCCATTGGCTTGACGCGAGTAAGTCATGTTGGCCTACACCACGCACGCTACAGTCGGTCAATTCATTCTGTCCACACCCATTCCTGCTTACAGGCGCGAAGCTCACGGCCAGATATGTTGGCGCCGAAGTTAAAGTGTGGAAGCTCACATCCATAGTCTCTTCCGCGCCGTGAAGGAGCAAACGGCTCCGACCAACAAAGAGGGCTTACACTGAAATTTCCTTTTCACGATCGGACTCATCGCCTGTGCTTTCCCAGACGACATATGTCGGGCGCTCCATCATGCGGAAATGCATCCGTGCGAGATATTCGCCCATGATTCCCAACGCGAACATTTGCGCGCCCGAGAAGATGGCGATAAGCGAAGCCAGGAACGGAAATCCGGGGACGGAGCGACCTTCCGTGAGAAAACGTGTCACTACATAGGCAAACACCAGAACCCCAAATACCGTAAAGCCGAAACCAACAACGCTCGCGACTTGCAGTGGCCATACACTAAAGCCAGTCATTAAGGTGAGAGCGTGAATGATAAGGGCGCGCAGCGTGTAATTCGATTTACCCGCAGCTCGTGGATGGTGCGGCACTCTGATCGCCGCGAAACGCGTCGTGCCCCATGTGAGCAACACATCGAGCGAAACAAAGGGGCTTTGGTAGCTTCCAAAGGCGGCACGCAAGCGCGTTCGTAACGCCCGGAAAGCACTGACACTTCGCGCCACTTTCACACCCATTATTCGTTGCAGCGCAAATTTCGTGAGCTTCGACGCCACCGCTCGCCAAAGTCCGTGGGGCTCTCTTTCGGGCGTGCCATACACCACGTCGAATCCCTCTTCCAGCTTGGATATCAGCTTTGGCACGTCCTCCGGCGCATGCTGTAAATCGTCGTCCAGGGTCACAATCGTTGCAAATCGCGCCGAGCGGATCCCGCACACCAGCGCGTTGTGTTGGCCATAGTTGCGCATCAGGTTAATCCCGCGAACCCACCGGTTTTCTGCGGACAGCTTTTGGATGACCGCCCAGCTTTGGTCGCGACTACCGTCGTTGACCAACACCAGCTCATACTCTCCTGTCAGGGTTTTCAGCACCGGCTTCAGCCGGCACACCAAATCCAATAAAGTTAACTCGCCGTTGTAAACCGGTACGATGACTGAAATAGAATTCGCCATTTTCCAATGTCTCCTTTGTTCGGCGACCCTCGCTTGCTTTTGAACCAAATTGAAAGACACAAAATCTCGATGACAATCGCCACGAGAATTTTCCATTTCAGCTCACGACGCCTCCAGCGTAAAGCGGAAAGACAGGCGGCTGTTGGTCCCCTTTGGCCGAGCCCCCCGTTGACGATTCACTGGAGGGTTCTATGCTCCGCCGGTCGCCAACGCCTCTGGAGCATCGTCCAAACTGCCGATCGCGCAGCGTACCAGCTCTGCGCGGCGGCTTTCCCGGTCTTTGTAATCTTTGCGGCCTTCTGTTCGTTCCTCCCTCTCTTCGCTGTCCAAAGGATTCGTCAACACGAGACAGGTAATGTCTGCTCGGGTGTGATGTCGGTCTCATTGTTAGTCCGCGTGAGGGCTCAGATTTATCGGTCCAGAGAAAAGTGAATACTACGATGTAGGCGGCAGCCGCTTTACGCGTCCGTCTCGTGGTCTTTGCAGCTTCTGTGCGCAAACTCCTTCACTCAGTCGGCACACGGCTCGCCACAAGGCAAAAACTTGCCCTGGGCAGGCTGGCGGTGAAGACTGGCATCGGTGCATGCGGCGAAGCCAAAGAAAACGAATGGATATACGTGAATTTGAGATTCCGGAC
>JAFAQT010000029.1 GCA_019246215.1 Verrucomicrobiota bacterium | reverse complement strand
CGCGAGAGTTCAGCAGTCGCAGAATCCGCGAGCATGCAATTGGAAGAAAGCTCGGAGAGGACGGCTTGACCTGCCGAGCCCTTCCACTCAATACAGCTTCAGACTTCCCGCTCCTGGCTACTGAATATCTACCAGCGCGCTTAGATTAAAAAACGGCTGGACTTCCGGGGCACGTATAATCAATCGTTCGCGCCTATCCACATGAAGTGCTACGAGATCTTCAGCAAGCTTTCCCCTGAGCTGACCAATGAGATTTTCGGTTACTTGCTCGAGTCCGAAAGGCCCGTTTATAAAGCCATGATCCAGAATATCGCTTCCCGCCGGAAATTGCGCCCCGTTTTCATTGAGCGAAAACCAAAAAACGAAAGGCATCTCTGGCTGCAGCAGGCGCTCTCCCTGAAAGGCTGCGACGACCTCGCGATTCAGTTGCTGCAAATATGGTTACTTGGAACCCAACGGGAAATGATCTGCGAATTTCTCGATTCTCTCGGGATTGAACACGACGGGAAGGGTGTCGTCGAGAACTTCCCTGCCGAACCAGCTCGGGAAAAGCTGCAGCACACCATCACAAAACTGCTCGAAAAGCGCGCTCCAGAGGTCGTGGCGGTCTATCTTCATGCCTTTCAGGCCATGGACGAAACCGGCTGGTCGGTTCTGGATGAAACTCTAGCCACGGACACGCGCGTCTCGTCGGTCTGGAAATCTCACGAGCCAAAGGCTTCGTGAGACCCAGGTTGTGAAGCTGCAGATTGGAAGGGATCGTACATGAAATCCTACCGAAAAGAACTCTGGTTTGAAGCCGAAGAAAGACGGCACTTTTTCCGGATCACACCGCAGGTAGAAAAATGTGTTCGGGAAAGTGGCGTTTTAGAAGGTATTGTGCTGGTCAACGCGATGCATATCACGGCCAGCGTCTTTATCAATGACAATGAACCCGGGCTCCACCATGATTTTGAGCGCTGGCTTGAGAAGCTAGCGCCAGAAAAGCCGCACTCGCAATATCAGCATAACGGAGCGGAAGATAACGCCGATGCTCACCTGAAACGCACTGTGATGGGACGCGAGGTTGTGGCGGCGATCACCGAAGGAAAGCTCGATTTTGGACCCTGGGAAGAAATCTTTTACGGTGAATTCGACGGCAAACGCCGGAAACGCGTCCTGATAAAAATTATTGGAGAATGACTACATCACTCGAATCAGAGATCCTTCATTTTCTGAGTGAGCCTGAGGAGGAGAGATTCGAGTCGCTGGCACTGGAGATCTTCAATTTTCAGCGGCGCGAAAACCCGGTCTACGCGAAGTACTGCGAATTTCTCTCAACACCGAGACGACTTGATTCCTGGAAGAGGATTCCGGCCCTCCCGCAGATCGCATTCAAACGGTCTGAAATCCGTTCCTTTCCAAGGGAACAGACCCAAACAGAGTTCCGGACAAGTGGCACCACGGGAGAAGGCCATGGTAAGCACCTTTTCCCTTCCTTGCGGCTGTACGAGACTTCCGTCCAGCGAGGTTGGGACTATTTTCACCTGCCGCGGCACCGATTGATCCTTTTGATGCAACACCCGGACGACGCGCCGTTTTCTTCTCTCAGTCGCATGGGTGGGTTTCTGGCGGAATTCCAGCACGATCGATTCATGATCGCCCGGAATGGCGGACTCGAAATCGATCGCTTAATCGAAGAGTTCCTTCATGTTGAAGAGGCTCTGACGCTCTTTGGCACTGCCCTGGGATTTCTGAATTTGCTCGAGGAAATCCCGAATCTCCACGTCAATTTGCCGCCAGGAAGTATTGCGATCGAAACCGGTGGCCCGAAAGGCAGCGGACGCACTATCAGCAAACGTGACTTGTACGAACAACTGTCGCTCCGACTTGGCATCGCGAAAGATGCGATCTGGAACGAATACGGAATGACTGAGTTGAGCTCGCAATTTTATTCGTGCGACGTCGAAGGCTCCCACCAGGCGCCTCCCTGGATGAGATTTCAAATCATTGACCCCAGCACGAACGAAGAAGCTGCCCCAGGAGAAGTCGGGCTCCTGCGCATCATGGACTTGGTCAATTTGTGGTCCGTCTTGGCCGTTCTGACACAGGATCTCGCGGTCGCGCAGCCGAATGGAGGATTTCTACTTCTCGGACGCGATCCAAACGCGTGGCCTCGCGGTTGTTCCCGGGCCATCGATGAACTAATACAGTCTGCTCGGAGCAGATAATGGGACTGGAAAACCGTATTGCAGCCATTGTCTCCGCGGCCGCGGAGCTTTCATGGCTTGGCGATTTGACCTCAAAAAACATCTCCCGCTGGATCGAGTTGGAGCTCGGCGAGTTTCTGAACAGCCCAGAACTTCAAAGGTATGGGAACCAGCACTGTCTCACGGTTCCCCTCAGTCCGATCCTGCATATCGTCAGCGGAAACACTCCGCACGCAGCCTTGCAGAGCCTGATCCGCGGCTTGATTGTTGGAGCCACC
>JAFAQT010000433.1 GCA_019246215.1 Verrucomicrobiota bacterium | reverse complement strand
GTCGTTTAACTCGTAATGGCAGAATGACAGGATGGTGTCGACCGTGCCTCGCTCGACCCGGTCAAGGATGCTCGGGAAAACCTTGAGCGGCAGGCCGGTGATGCCGATAAAGCGCGCCAATCCCTGCCCCTTATGGCGGTGTAACGTCGGGAGCGTTTCATTCACGATCTGATCGTGATCCGCGATCTCGATGTCATGGCACTGGATCAGGTCCACATACTCCACGCCCAGCCGCTCAAGGCTCTCGTGCAGGCTCCGTTCGGTGCGTCCCGCCGAGTAATCGTAGTCGCCCTTCGCCTCACTGTAAGCGCCTACTTTTGTGGCGAGGTAGTATCGATCGCGGCGGATGCCGCGGAGTGCCTGCCCCAAATTAGCCTCTGCAAGCGTTTCCCCGTAAGCCGGCGAGACGTCGATGAAATTGATGCCACCCTCGAGGGCCGCATGCACCGTCTCGATGCATTGGTCGAGGTTCACCCGGTGAAAGACGCCGCCGAGTGATGACGCGCCAAAGCTGAGCACCGACACCTCCATGCCGGTATTTCCAAGTTTGCGGTATTCCATAGGCCTAAAGAAATCTTCCTTTCATAGAAAAGGGGCACGAAGTAACCCTCGCGGCCGGCTCAGGAAAAGACCGCCTTCCCGCACTCTCGCAGGCAACGGGTCTGCGGGATTTCCAGCGGCCCCTCATCGCTGCAAAACTTCCTCGTTCCGCGTTGTGGGTTTGAGACCAGGATCCCCGAGCCCGGGCGCACCTCGACATAGCCTTCCACCTCCAAGGCAATCAGCGCTTCGCGCACGGACGGCAGGGAGACGCCGAGCCGTTTGGCCAT
Organism: Verrucomicrobiota bacterium; assembly: GCA_019246215.1. GTDB lineage: Bacteria > Verrucomicrobiota > Verrucomicrobiia > Chthoniobacterales > JAFAMB01 > JAFAMB01. The sequence continues at coordinate 3,202 of JAFAQT010000433.1, read as the reverse complement.
TTCTCGTTCGCTCGGGAGACGACTCCCGGGCGGAAACTCTCCATTGTCGATCAACGACCGGATTTGATAGGCGATTTGCACGTAAAGGCGGGCGCGGCTCGAGACCCGGACCGGCATGGAAGAAACTTCTAACATGGATCCAAAGCGTGCAAAATGGGCTTAGCATTTGACCACGGCGCCGTTTCATCGACTACCGTGACCAGCACTAAATCGAACACAGCGTTCAGGAACTTCTCCAGTCAGCGGATTCATAGCCTGGGTCTTGGTCCTGCTTTACGCGCTCATTGATAATCATGGATGCAGTGCGACGGATCGCTCCCTGGTGGTGCGCCATCGCTTTGAAGGCACGCGCGACGACCGAGGAGGCTGCCGATGGATTGCGCAGGAGATCCGCAAGTGTCGGAACAAGGGCGTCCGCAGAATGAAGCTGGATTATCCCTCCAGCGGTACGGAGTTCGTCCACGATATATTGAAAATTTTCCATGTGCGGACCAACCACGACGGGCTTGCCTGCGAGGATCGGCTCTATCGGGTTTTGGCCGCCCACTCCATAGAAACTTTTACCAACCACGACCACCGTCGCAGCGGAATACCAATCCCGGAGTTCTCCGGTGGTATTTACGAGCAAAATGGAAGGATCATCTTGGAAATCCGGTTCAGAACGTAAGGCAAACCGAACTCCACGTGCCCGCAGCAGCTGGACGATTTCCCGGGTTCGCTCCACATGGCGAGGTACCAGAATGAGGAAAAGTTGTGGGAATTCGGCTTGAAGCAACTTAAAACCGGAAAGCAGCAGGTCTTCTTCACCGGGATGCAGGCTGCCACCTAACAGAATCGGCCTTCCCACGTTGATGCCATGTTTCTGGAGCCAAACGGAAAAACGCGAGTTGATTCCAGAGGCTAAATCGTCAGTGTCATATTTCATGTTGCCGGTCACCGTTATGCGATCAGCCGGGACACCAACGCGTTTCCAGCGTTCGGCGTCCCCTTGATCTTGCGCAAACAGGGATGTCACATTCCGCCAGAAGAGCGTCTGGGCCAGACTCCGCAGTTTTACATAACGCCTTTCTGATCGTCGCGATAGCCTGGCGTTCGCGAGGTAGACCGGAGACCGGTGCGCCTTGGCCAAGGCGAGAAACGAGGGCCACAAGTCCGAGTCAATCAGAATCGCTTCACGCGGGCGAATCTGTTTCCAGCAGAGGCTCACGATCGGGTAAAAGTCGATAGGGTTGTAAATAACCTCAATCCATGGCCGGTTGGCCCGTCTTTGTAGGCCGAGCGCGTATCCCGTCGAAGTGGTCGTGGAGATCACCGCCTTATAATCTGGAGATTGCCGCTTCAGTTCTTCAATGAGACGAAGCGCCAGCCCTATCTCTCCGACGCTCACGGCGCGAATCCAGGTCCACCCGCCCTCAGCAAACCGATTCGCCATTTCTTTCGAATAGCGGCCGAATCGCTGCGAGAAATTCCTCGCGTATCCGCCGCGCTTAAGCATCCGCCGCAGATAGACCGGGAAACTGATCAGGAGCGCAATCGGTAGCAGGATATTATAGAGGAACAGCAGCATTATCTGGGAGTTCCTTATGCACACAAAAAAACAGGTTCGTTGCGCCGTACTTCTTTGACCGTATGACATCCCAAAACTGAAAATTGCTCAGTTCCTTCATCGGAGAACACTCGAGCACAAGGAGGCCGTCAGGCTCAATGGCGGCCACCAGAGATCCGTTTTCCATCAATTCTGCGGTAAAATCTCGGTCTCTTGCGTTCCTGGTATAAGGCGGGTCAGCGAACACAAGGCGGTACCGTTCTTCCTGCTTCCCGAGAAACCGAAAAACGTCGTCACGAATCACCTTTCCGACGAGCCTTGTTTTTGCAAGGTTCGATCGGATCGCTTCGATGCACTTTGAGTGATTATCCACAAAAACGGCTTCCGCGGCACCACGGCTTAACGCTTCGATCCCATAAGCACCGGACCCGGCGAAAAGATCGAGAACGCGGGCGCCTGCCACGAGGTCTGATAGCGCCGAAAATGCGGCTTCTCGCACCATGTCCATCGTAGGACGCAAATGATGAGGTGGAGTATTCAATCGAATGCCACCCGCGGATCCGGCAATGATTCTCATAACAGGAGGCCAGCCGAACAGGTCGTGGCGGCTGCGCTCAAAGCGGACCAATCAGGGCCGTTCCGGTGCGCACACAACGAGCTCAACATAGATAGGAAACGATCAACCGTTGGATGGTGTTCCAACCCGCTCCGATTCAGCCGGAATCCGGTCGTGTCGCTGCTCTTTGTGGTCGGTGTGGAAAAGCTTTTTCAACAGCTTGCCTTTATCACCGATGATCCTCTCAAAGAGATCGGTCTGTGGCTTCAGCACGGACCCGGTGACCTGGAAATCCAAATAACGGCTTTCACCGTCTTTCGATCTTGCGAAATTCTCTTCTAATTCATTCGGGATCTTGTGGCTGAGAAATTGGCTGAGTGTCAGGCGACCGTTGAGATCGAGTCTGCGCGCAGCCTCCACTGTCCCCCACAGGTTCACCTGACAGTTTTTCGAGATCAATTGCAACGAATCTACCTTGATGTTTTCCCCCACCACGCTGAACTTCGAGAGAGCTTGCTCCAGCTCCAGGCGCTGCAATTCGTCGATCTGGGTCCAGCGCCCAAGCTCTTTCAGCATCGGGTATTGATCAAGATAACCCGTCTTGATTTCCAGACTTCCGTCTCCAGAGGCGAGCGACGGATCTTTCATGCACCCGGCAAGCTGAAAACTCCCTTGCAGAATCCCGTGCGCTCGGTCCAGGATCCCTCCGGCGCGCCTCACGATCTCATTGATATTGACGCCGGCCACCTGAAGATGCACACGATACGGCAGTTCTAAGTTGGTGAGATCCGCATGAAAACTTCCACGAATTTCGCCGCCAGACATTTGCGCGGTGATGTCCTCGAGATCGAGAGCGCCATTAGAACACTTCACTGGCGATGAAATATCGTCCACATTGATCGAATCTGAGATCGCGGCGCTGGAGATTCGCACTTTTCCTAGATACTCACCTTTGTGTGATTGCACCGATCCTTCAATCTCGCGGAGAGTCGCAGCCGGCACTCCGGTTGTCGCTAAGAAATAAATGTTTGCGTGGCGAATTTTGAACTTTCGGATTTCGACCCAGAGATTTCCCGGAATACCGCTTTCACCTGCCGGAA
>JAFAQT010000374.1 GCA_019246215.1 Verrucomicrobiota bacterium | reverse complement strand
ATTATTACGGACCCGTTCAACCCTCATACGAATAAAGTGGCCACTGTTCCTGCAGACATTGTCCTGATCACGCATGAAGACGACACCTCCAACTATACGGATCTGGTACGTGGTTCGCCGGTTATTTTTCGAAGTTCCATGGCCGGCGGCGTCAATCGGGCAAGCGGAGTTTTAATTCGCGGAACCCAGACCAGCTCGGAAAACCTGGCTGCTGCGGCGGCTGCCAAGCTTAACGTCGCCTACACCTGGGTGATGGACGGAATTCGGTTCTGCGATCTAGGCCGTATCGAAGATGCTGTCACTCCATCGGAAGCACTGAACATCGGGAATGTCGACGTACTCTTTATGCCCGCTGGCGCTACACAGAATTTCAGCGAAGACAAACGTCGATTTACGATCGAACGACTCCGTCCCAAGATTATCGTGTCAACGACGGGTGAATGGTCCTCCCGTCAATCGAACGTGGTTCACATCAGAGGCAATCGTTTTACTCTTACCGCGTCACAGCTCCCGACCACAACGACTGTTTACGTGCCGTCCATTCGCTGAAGACCCCTCATGAATGTTCTGGTAATCGGCGGCGGCGGCCGTGAACACGCGCTTGCCTGGAAACTTCGCCAGTCGCCCCGGGTTGATCGAGTTTTTATCGCCCCAGGAAACGCCGGCACCTCACAGGAGGGCCGAAACGTCGAGATTAGGCCTTCTGAGCTTAATCAACTGCTCAATTTCGCGCGACAAGAGTCCGTCGGACTCACCGTAGTGGGGCCAGATGAGGTTCTTGCAGCCGGAATCGTCGATCTATTCGAGAACGCCGGATTGCGCATCTTTGGGCCCGGCAAAGAAGCGGCCCGCTTGGAATCGTCAAAGAGTTTTGCAAAACACTTTATGGTTCGTCATGGCATTCCAACGGCGCGGTTCGGCGAATATGAGGCAGCGGGGGTGGCAAAGGCCGCGCTAGACAAATTTGAATTCCCGCTGGCGGTGAAAGCGGACGGACTGGCCCTTGGAAAAGGGGTGATCATTGCGCATGACCGTCACGGGGCAGAAGCGGCCATAGATGATATGATGGAGCGCCGCCGATTTGGAGACGCAGGTCGCAAAGTGGTCATCGAAGAATTTCTCTCCGGCGTAGAGTGCTCGATCCATGCGCTAGTAAACAGTCGCTCCTGCCTGGTCTTCCCCACGGCACAGGATCATAAGCAACTCTACGACGGCAATCGAGGACCGAACACAGGGGGTATGGGGACCATCAGCCCTTCGCGGCACCTTGACGCAGGACTTTTGAAGGAGATCCGGGACAAGGTCCTGGACCCGTTTATGGACGGCATCCAAAAAGACCATCTCCGGTTTCGCGGACTCCTATTCCCCGGGTTGATGCTGACGAAGGATGGCCCACGTGTGCTCGAATTTAATTGCCGATTTGGGGATCCGGAAACCCAAGTCCTGCTGCCACGGCTTAAGACGGACCTTCTCGATCTTCTGGAAGCTACAATCACGGAACAGCTCGACGCGATCACGACGGAATGGGACACCCGATGCGCCGTCTGCATCGTCATGGCTTCCGCCGGCTATCCGGGCGATTATGAAACTGGAAAAACGATTGTGGGGTTGGAAAAGGTCGAGCAGGTCGAGGATGTCAAGGTTTTCCATGCGGGGACAGAGCGGCGTGGAGATCGGATCCTCACTTCGGGGGGGCGCGTTCTAGGTGTCACCGCGATCGGCGACACGTTGTCAGCCGCCCGAAAGCGGGCGTACGAAGCAGCCGAAAAGATCGAATTCGACGGAAGCTATTTTCGCCACGACATTGGCTCAATTTAACGTCAAACGACTTACCGGATGTCCAAGCGTACTCTGTTGTATGTTCTGCTCCTCTGCTCTTCTCAGGTCGTCTTTAGCCAACAAACGCCCATCGGTTCTCCCAAGCTGAGCCCGACCTCTTCCGCGACTCCAATGGCAGCGAAACCCCTTCGAGACTTGGTAAAGCAATTGGACCAGGCCGGCCTTCAACGAGTGATGGAGCAACTGCATTCGAGCTACTTCGATTCGAGCGCACTGACCAACCAGGAAATCGATCAGGCCGCCGTCGAGGGTCTTCTCTCGCGCCTCGGCCCCGGCGCCAGCCTTCAACTGAAAACCCAGGACGAACCACCGGCGCAGAATCGTCCCTTCAAGTCCGAGCTGATTGAAACTCAGTTCGGCTACGTAAGGCTTGGCAGTTTCACCAAGAACGACCTGACAAGGCTGGACGAGGCTCTCAACAATTTGCGCAATCGGGGAATGACCGGATTGATCCTGGATCTGCGAACAATGCAACCCGGCAGCGATTTCCCACTCGCTGCAGACATTATAAGTCGATTTGTGCCGAAGGGTAAACTCTTGTTCAACCTGGTGGAACCTAAAGCCGATGCGACGCAAGCCTATAGCTCGTCGGCAGACCCGGTCTTCACCGGGCCACTCGCTGTGCTCGTCAGCCAAAAAAATGCCGGAACAGCGGAGGCGATCGCCGGCGTGCTCCGGAACCAACTGCACGCATTGATCATCGGCCAGAAAACCTCCGGACGTGCCGTCGAGTACGACCGGTACCCCATCGGCGATAACCTGGTCTTGACGGTCGCGGTTAAGGAACTGGTGATTCCTGGCGCACCCATCATTTTTCCTGACGGACTTATGCCTGACATTGCAGTGACATTCGCAGAGCCGCAACAAGATGCCGTCCTCGCGCTTGCAGACCAGAACGGCGTGTCGGATTACATTTTTGACGAAGAACGACCGCACACCAATGAAGCGGCTTTAATCGCAGGGAAAAACCCTGATCTGGACGCGTACGAGGCGGATCATGCCGATGGAAAATCGAAGCAGCAACATATCAAAGACGTGGTCCTGCAGCGGGCAATCGATTTCCTGACGACGATCAGCGTTTTCAGGGCGAAATAAAGCAGGGCAAGGTTTACGGGTTAACTAAAGCGCTTGTGAAATTTTGGCCCTAAAATCTTCCGATACGCAATCGGTTCCAAAAAACGGAACAAAGCCAGGCCCGCCGCCCAGATCATTAAGCGTCTGACTTCGCTCCTGGCGACCTTGATTCCGGCACGATTTTCGGGCATATCCTTCAACAGCATTAGAGTGCGAATCCCGATGAATACCGGCACTGCACAGGCAAACCGGACTCGCCATGGCCGGACTGCGCCCACGTATTTCCAGGCTTTTTCAAGGTAATCCCACGCCTTCTGACGCCATCGTTCCCACTCAGGTCGCGCCAAAGTTGGATTTAAAGCGATTTCCTCCAGGTTCGAAACGGGAAGATAGGATCTCCCAGCCTGGAGATCGGCGGGATAGTCTCGCAAGATATTGACGAGTTGGAGGCCCTTTCCAAAATATTTCCCGCAACTCAGCATCTCGTCTGGCGATAACCGAGCGTAATGAGGCCATTCTAACAAGCAGATCTTTGTCCAAAACTCGCCGACACAACCTCCAACCAAATAGGTGTATTCTTCCAGCGCTGTTTCATCCGCCAATCCAGAAATCCCTGGTTTGGACTCAAATCTCTGGATGTCGAGAGTCTGACCATGAACGATTTTTGTCAGCACTTCGTTTAAGAGTTCCCGATGAGACTGCGGAATATCTGAGAGGCAGTCCAACACGCGCTCAATATTGGCCAGCAATAACTTCTCTGGCCCATCGGGCTGCGCCGTTAGACAAGCCGCCAGATCCAGCGGTTTCCGGTTTGAAACGGATCCCAGAAACCGCTCGAGGAATGCAATTCGCTCGGACGGCGGCAGTTGATTTGTGTCGGCTATCGTGTCCGACGCCCGGGCCAAGAGATACCCGAGTGCAATCGCATCGCGAATCCGCCGCGGAAGGAATCGCATGCTGATGTAGAAAGAACGGGAGACCCCTTTGAGGAGAGCAAATATTTCGCCTTCACCGGACATCGATTACCTCGATCTTGCTAAGATCGGCATTTCCTAATCCATAGCTAAACGCGGTCTGGAGATATTTTGCCAATTTTGAGGCAGGCTCCATTTGGGCTCCCACCCGCCATTGATCGATTCTTTGCAACGCAACCGCATCCAACGCAACCGGATCTTTGCTGGCATACAATGTGCCGTAATGAACAGCGTAGTTCGCATCCCCAATCGGCGCGCCAGCGTAAAGAGCAACTAAACCGTCCATGATTTGAAAAACAACTTTGTCGCCGACGCGCGGGTCAGCGTAGGCTTCAGGTATGGCAGGATCGCCACGGACGGGGTCCTGAACCAGCCTTCGCCAGTTATCGAGGTTTTGGATCGTCATGTTAAATAAGGCGCCGGACAGCCCGCAGAAAATGTTGTCGGACAAAACAGGCACATTTACTACTTTGGTTACCACACGAGTCAACACGCTACTCAGGTGGCTTTCGTCACTTAGGTTTTCCATGTTCCGCGGCCTTCCGGTCCTCTTCTCAACCGAATCTCCCCTCCACTCTCCTCGCAAAGTGTCCGGAGCCTTCGCCATAAAAAGCAGATCGCCGTAAATCAGTTTCCCGCTGATTGGAGAAGTGAGAACGGCGTTCGGATCATAGTTGCCTTCGCTCCACATGAGGCGATATCCGGCGTTTTTTGCGCGAAATCCTGCTGCTTCCAGCAGGTGCTCTTCGCGATCCCAAACCACGATATTGCGAGGCGACACTCCCGCATCGGTTAACCCGGCCACTATTGCATTGATCACCGCAGGATGAGAGCTGAACAGAGGCGCGCCGTTAGTACAGACTTTAATGCCGACCACGTCGGAGGGCTTG
>JAFAQT010000200.1 GCA_019246215.1 Verrucomicrobiota bacterium | reverse complement strand
CTGATAGCGACCGGTCGGATTCCGAAAGCTTCTTTCAACGCATTTAAGATCTTACATTACCTTGGCGACCTACAGTTGGCGCTCGATAGCAATTCGGCGTTGCTGACCCGGCGATCCAGCGATGATGGCCTGGTGCTCGCTCTGTGGAACTACGCACCCCCACGAGAGAGTGGTCAATCTAAAGCTGTACAGATCCAACTGCGAGGTTTGCAAAAAAGCTCGGAGCGTGCCAGGATCTTTTTAGTGGATGACGATCACGGCTCTCCTCTGAAATCTTGGGTAGCGATGGGAAGTCCTGATTTCCCGAGCAGGGAACAGCAGGCCGCCTTGCGCGACGCGGCTCAGCTGCCTCCGCCTCTGATTGCGAAACTCGTGGAGGGGCGACTTTCAGTTTTGCTGCAGCCCAGTGCCCTTGCCGTGATCGAGTTTGTTAAAGCCTGAAAGACGACTACCCGTAACCACGGGTTAGAGGATGTAGTACATTGTTCTGGATCGGTTCTGTTTGACCACGGGAGGCAAAGCTCTAAAAAGAAGGATGCAGATTCAACTTTTGCGCAGCGCGTATGACATTGTCGAAGGCATCGTCTACTTCGGGCGCATGGTTGATAAGATCCGACTCCATGCTTCCGGAATGTTGCCCTCCGAGTATCAGCCGTTCTTAGGTAGTACTAACCCGGACAGCTTTGATGGACGCTGCTGTCGCTTTCTCAACATCGACTATGCCGCGCTTGTTGCGCAGGCGCTGCAGGGAGGATCAGACGAGTCGCTCCTCCAATGGGCCTGCCTGCAGGGCCGAAAACCATCCAACAAAGACGTTGAGATCTGGAACGCCTTCATGCAAAAGCGCGGCTGGCGCGATGAGAGCTCCGGACGTCTGAGAGAGCGGACTCAAAGGGCGGGAATCGCCGATCGTGGCGTGTCGACCTTCTTCGACTTCTATGACGCGGATGAAGGCCGTCCACCTCGTTTTCCGGAAGATCCGCCAACCCCCATTAAAGTGTCGCTTGGCATAGCGCGGATTCCCGGCCTTCGCAGTCCCTCGGCAAAAGTCGGAGGTATCGTGCACTTCGGCCGGATGCTCGACAAAATTCGCTTGTTAAAAAACGGGCTACTCCCTCGAGCTTGGGCCGAGGCCAATGGCTCTTTGACCGGATTCGACGGCTTCTGTTGCTACCTTCTTCAAATTGATTATGAAGCACTCGAAGAGGAGACGCTTCGGGGCGCAGGGGACAATCAAATGCTCCAATGGGCTTTCGCCCATGGCCGAAAGCCTTCTGAGGAGGAGATCGAAATCTGGAACAACTATCTTTCTAAGCGCTGCTGGCGCGATCAATACACCCCTCGCCTGTACGCTCGGCTTCAGGAAGCCGGCTTACCGATCGACTCGGTTCTTACCATGTTCGAGTGCATCGACCTGGAAGAAGGCCGGGTACCCCGCTGTTTTGAAACATCAACTCAGGACTGTGTGCTGAAATCGATTTAAAAGAGATCATCCGCGAAGCATTTCGAGCTCGAAACTTTTATATTTGTGTGTCGCAGCCAGGCGCAACGCATCCCTCGATTGTCGCGGCGTTGAATCGTCTGCCGAACGCTCGAATTGGGATCAAGAGAAGCGTTTGGGCAGGAGTGAAGATTGAAGCAGTTGCTTCCTGCTCCGTCGCGGCATAAGTCGGAATTCAATAGGTCCGCGACAGGAGTTTGGCTTTCATTTACATTCAAGCATTCCCGTTAATCATGGAATTCAGAGGTCGAAAAGACGAGCAGATTGCGGGATCGCTGAGGGCTGTCTGATGTGCACCATCTCTTTTGTTCCCAATCCACAGGGCTTTTATCTCGGCATGAACCGCGACGAGTCGCTACTTCGGGCGGTGGCGCTGCCGCCCGAAATGCATCGCACAGGGAGCCGTGCTTCGATTTATCCGAGGGAACCGGGTGGCGGTACCTGGATCGGTGTCAACGATGTTGGCCTTGCCCTGGCGCTGATCAATTGGCATGTGATTCCGGCGCAACGAGAAATCCGGGTGATCAGCCGCGGCCTAGTAGTCAAGGCTCTTTTAGCAGCAGAAAACATCGCTCAGTCCTATTCGGCTCTAGATGCAGTGCCGCTGCATCAGATGCCTCCATTTCGACTGATTGCAATTGCGCTGCGCGACCGCTCCATTGCCGAGTTCCGTTGGAATCAGGATCAACTCCGCGTGATTAAGCCCCTTTGGACCAAACAGCACTGGTTTTCGTCAGGTTCTGATGAAGCGATGGTGCAGGCAAAACGAGCCGAAGTCTGTCAAAAGGAATGGCAAAAGTCTGATGCCGGATCCCTTCCATGGTTGCGCAGGCTTCACCAGTCACATCTGCCAAAGCCCAAAGGTATGAGTATCTGCATGCATGGCGTGAATGCGGCTACTGTCAGCTACACAGAAATTGTCCTGGATGCTGGCCTGGCAGTAATGCGTTATCATCAGGGATCATTGTGCAAAAGTTCCGGCGAATCAGTCGAGCAAAGGATCCACGTCAGCGCCACCTCGGATTCAATAGCGGTTCCTCTGCTTCGATCTTGACCCGGTGCCCTAGTTCACGACAGGTATCCTTTGAGTTCTCATTGCGTCAGAGAAGGCCACAGTAATGAATCACCGCGTCATCGGCACAACGCTACCCGTACTCGAATTCCAACTTCAACCTGGCGAGAGTATCGTGGCCGTTTCGGGAGAACTCTCCTGGATGAGTCAGTCGATCCAACTTAAAACAAGCGCTCAACATGGCGGCGCTGGGTTGCTCGGAGCGTTCAAACGCGTCGCAGGTGGTGGTTCGCTTTTCATGACTGAATATTCGGCCCATGGTGAACCAGGTTTGCTGGCCTTCGCCACGCGGGTGCCGGGACATATTTTGCCGGTCGAAGTTCGGCCGAATCAGACTTACATGATTCATCGTCATGGATTTCTATGTTCGACTCCCGGAGTTGACCTGAGTGTCGGCTTCCAACAATCGCTTGGGGCGGGTATATTCGGCGGGGACGGTTTTCTGTTGCAAAAGATGGCTGGGGCTTGCCAGGCTTGGGTCGAGCTGGACGGCGAGGTGGTGACTTACGATCTTCGTCAGGGCGAGGCGATGCGAGTTCATCCGGGTCACGTTGGGATGTTTGAAGGAAGTGTACAATTTCAGATCACTCGAATTCAGGGCATCCGCAATATGCTGTTCGGCGGTGACGGGATCTTTCTTGCCGCACTTACCGGCCCCGGTCGGATCTGGCTCCAATCGCTTCCGCTTTCAAACCTCGCGCATGCACTCAGACCGTATCTTGGCACCCCGGGGGAGAGCGCCGAAGCGGCTGGCGCCGGTGCGATTATCGGCTCAGTGATAAGAGGGTTATCTCAGAAGTAGGCGTTCCCCAAGGGAGTATGCCGCCCGACGTCGCCTGCCGCATCAAACTCGTGCTCCGCTGAACCGTTCAACGTCGATTTTCAACGGTTTACGCCTTGATAATGCGATGATCGATTAACCACCGCAAGGACTCGTACACGGCTTCCAACGAACTGTATCTGGGCTGGTATTCAATGGTCCGGCGCGCTTTTTCAATGCTGCAGTTTGGAGAATGAGCGATGTGGTCCCAGGTAGCTGCAGCGTCTTCTTTTGAAACAGTTTTTTGCCATTCATCCCATGATGCGAACCGCAACTTGGATTGGGCCCCAAACCAACCAGAGACCGCTTCGGCATAACCGCGGAGAGTTAAGGCCGCCGACGATACCACATGAAAACTTTCGCCCGTCGCCATGTTCCGGCGAACCATCGCCTGTTGAAACGCTTGAGCGACGTCGTCGGCGTGGACATGATGCACTGTCTCGAGCCCGAGGTTTGGCAGCACGACCTCTTCGCCGCGTGCCAAGCGCTCAAACACCTCAGGATTGAAGTGACCGGCCGGATTCAACGGCTCCCAGCCGGGTCCGACGATATGACCCGGATGCAATATCGTGGCGGGAAATCCCGTAAGGCGGGCTTCTCTTAGTAAATATTCTTCAATGGCCGCTTTTCGAATGCCGTACTCCCCGAAAGGTTTTCGGGGCATCTCTTCCGTGGTCGGGACCTGAACACTGGGTCCGTGGACCCAAATTGTGCCGCAGTGGAGAAAGTGCTGAATCTCGCCGCGAACAGTTTCGACCAGGTGTCGCGCGCTCTCCACCGTGAAGCAGATCAAATCAATGACCACATCGGGTCGCAAACCACGGATCTGTTTTCCGAACTTGCCAGAACTTTCTTCTGTCGAGCGGTCCAGCTCAACATTTGTCACCAATTGCCAGGCGCCATGATCACGATAAGGTGACCGTTTCCTCCGACTGACGTTTATCACCTCGTGGCTTGAGGCCACTAGTCGAGGGATGAGATAAGTCCCGATATGTCCGGTTCCGCCGATGACCACTGTACGCATCTTCTTAACTTCCAACGATGCGCAGATCTTGGTCAACTCGCCAGAAAAAAAGGTCTTTCGAAACGCGAAAAACCAACATCCGCTGCTTTTATCAAACCAGTTAGGACGATGTGGCTCCTTGCCGCTACATCGTCGAGGTTGCGCCATGAATTGGATCCAGGTTGTCGAATTTTCGTTTTATCTGGTCGAAACGTTCGCGTTGCCTTTTGCCATTTTGGTGTTTGTCATCGAGCGCCGCAAAGAGCGGTTCGTCAATGAAGAAGAGATCTACCAGCGCCTCTCGGACGAATATACAAGTTTTCTCAGACTGGTCCTGGACAATTCAGATCTACAACTTCTTCGCAAAAGCGCCCCGCTCGAGCAACTGAGCGAAGAACAAATGGAACGGAAGCTGGCGCTATTCGGAATTCTGGTCTCGATTTTTGAGCGTGCCTATATTCTTGTCTACGAAGAGCGGATGACCAAGCAGACGCGCCGCCTCTGGTCGTCCTGGGAGGATTACATGCGCGAGTGGTGCCGTCGTGCCGATTTCCGCCATGCGCTCCAGGAGTTATTAGAGGGCGAGGATCCGGATTTCAGAGCGCACATTGAGCGCATTGCGGAAGCCGCAGAGATAGGCTCGCGGGGTTGAATTTTCGGGACAACCGAAAACCGGGATCTAAAATGAACCTCCATCCATGTTACTTCTCCTCCAACATTCGCTCGGGACGCACATTGTAACGCATCTCCGGGATCGAACAACTAAACCGGCAACATTTCGCACTCTAGCTTACCAGATCAGTTCGTTGCTCGCCTTCGAAGCGACGCGTGATCTTGCGACCCGAGAAATAACCATCGAAACCCCCCTCGAGCCACACCTGTCCCGGGTCCTTTCTGAACCGATCGTTCTCGTGCCGATTTTGCGAGCGGGGATTTCCATGGTGCGACCTTTTACCGAGTTGCTGCCAGATGTGAGCGTTGGTTACGTCGGCCTTGAACGCGACGAGCAAACGGCCATTGCACGGAGCTATTATTGCAAGTTTCCTCCGCTCGGGGCTAGACGGGTGCTGATTCTTGACCCAATGCTTGCGACCGGCGGTTCCGCGGTTCAGGCACTCCAACTCGTCCATGCCCAGGGTGTCGCCCTGAAAGATCTAAGCATCGTCTGCATTGTTTGCGCCCCGGAAGGTGTGCGCCTTGTTGAAGCGCTCGATCCCGGAATAAAAATTTACGCAGCCGCGCTGGACCGCGAATTGAATGTTCGGAAGTATATATTGCCCGGACTTGGGGACTTTGGCGATCGTCTTTACGGTACGTAAAGGACAACGGGTCGGCGATGCAGGTGTCGCGTCCCGCGCCCCAGTTAAAGGTGAGCGCCGTAATCTCATCGCCAAAAGGTGTCCAATTGGTGCGGGACGCTTTGCTTACATCGTCGACCTGCCGCTAGTGTACCGTCTCCTAAATCCCTCGAGTTTCGTTGCGTTCAAAATGGGCCGCCGGCAAGGCGCGAGGAGGGTGCATATCTGAATGGATACGTAACCGACGAGCAACGCAGCCGCCAGCCCATTTTCAACGCAACCCTCTGGGCCGTGTCCAGTTGGCTGTTTTTCCGCGTTGCTCGCTCCTTACATGCTCGTCGCTCGCGCCTTGAAAAACAGCCAACTGGCCTCCGGCGAAACTTAAGGGA
>JAFAQT010000197.1 GCA_019246215.1 Verrucomicrobiota bacterium | reverse complement strand
AGAATGGAGAGGCTGGGGTGAACGGCTTTTCGGAAGATTGACCCCGCCGATCACGACATAATCCTCCTCATCTATTATCTACTCCCATCGGAGATTGTCGGCGAACCAGAAACCTCAAAGTTCTGCAACTCGTAAGACAATGTTGCGATCGCGGCAGACCTTGTAAGTAACCGTGTTTTTCCCAGTGTTTCACCGCGGAGACCTGGCTGATGTTAGGTGCAATCCGAGGATCAAGCGACTAATTGGGCGCCTGCTCCCTGCGCGGGGTTAGGCGTGACGTAGCCGGCAGTTTCCCGCCTTACTTCATCCGATCAAACGTCTTTTGCAGGATCTCCAGGTCAGTCGGGGAGCCCAGCCTTGCACGGGTTGTCTCGATCCACTTGCGCTCGAACGCATTTTTGGTAGGGCGATCGTTTTCGAAGAAGACACCAAAGAGTCCCGGAAAAGGAACATTCGCCAAGCGATAGGCTGCTATCTCGTCGGTGACATCGTGACGGACTTCGTCCTCAGGGGTTCCATCCCATTTTTTTTCGTCAATCAGCTTGAACTCACCCCCTTTGCGAGGGTTCGCTGGATCGAAGGCTCCCGGATAAAACTCAACACATTCCGAAAGGCACTCGATGACCGAAAAACCGTCGTGATCCATTGCACGCTCGGTCATTTGAATCATATGATTGATCTGTGTGGCGTGAGTACGCGCAATAAAGGTCGCCCCCGCCGCCAGTAGTTTCTTGATCGGATTCACGGGCTGATCGATGGCTCCAGTTGGATCGGTCTTGGATTTATAGCCGACCGGAGAAGTCGGTGAGGTTTGTTTTTTCGTCAAGCCGTAGACAAAATTGTCCATGATTACATACGTCATCCGAATGTTCTTTCGAGCACCGTGATCAAGATGATTGCCGCCGATCGAGAACCCGTCACCATCCCCACCAAAAAGAAAGACATGGAGATCCGGACGAGCAAGACTGACACCGGAGGCGAGCGGAACGGCACGCCCGTGGATGAAATGCGCCCCGTGCGAATTGACGAAATAGGGAAAGCGGGATGAACAGCCAATACCTGCCAAGGTCACGATGTTCTCATGTGGGAGCTGACGCCTCTCTAGCACTTTGTAGAACGCCGCCAGGACAGCGAAATCTCCGCATCCTGGGCACCACGTTGGATGATCGGCGGTAAGCGCCTTCTTGGTCAATTTTTCGGACACAGGCGTGCTAACTAGGGTAGGACTATCTTCGGCGCTCATGGCAAAACTCCTTGTAAAATTTCTTTGACGCGGAATGTCAGGCCGTCGGTCTTAGTCAGGCTTCGAATCTTTGCATCACAAAACCTGGCTCGCAGCAGAGTTGCAAGCTGGCCGAATCCGTACAGACCCTCGTCGTTCATTTCGGCGACAATGATTCGGTTAAACCGGGCAAAGACGCTGTCGAGACCGTTCGGAAGAGGGTGCAAATGCCGCAAGTGCAAAGATGCAACGGCAACGCCTCGCGCTTTCGCTCGATCCACGGCTTCCCGGATCGGCCCAAAAGTTGAACCCCAGCCAACGATCAGGATCTCCCCCTCCGGGCTGCCGTAAACTTCCGGCAAAGGGATTTCCTCGGCCAGCTGTTTGAGTTTACGCCGGCGTTTGGCGGTCATTGCCATATGCAGTGCCGGGCGGCCGGTTGGATGTCCCATTTCATCATGCTCGAGGCCCGTGACAACCGGGTATTTTCCTCCCATCATCCGCGTTCCCGGGGGTGCGTGCTTTGTAATGCCTCCGATTGGGTAAGGCTCGTATCCATCCGGCCGCGGCGTAAAGTCGGGCTGTGGGTCCTGCATGATTGATTTAAGATCAGGCTCGTCAAAGGCTTCGATTCTCGTGGCCAGAGAACCATCGCTCAGAATAAGGACCGGCGTGCTGT
Source organism: Verrucomicrobiota bacterium (assembly GCA_019246215.1). Lineage (GTDB taxonomy): Bacteria > Verrucomicrobiota > Verrucomicrobiia > Chthoniobacterales > JAFAMB01 > JAFAMB01. The sequence goes on along the minus strand of JAFAQT010000197.1, from coordinate 11,456 downwards.
ATTTACGAGCAATTCGCGCAGCTTCCAAGGCGACATAGAAACAATCCTCCACGTTAGCTGCAGCCAGCACCACGCGGGGGCTATCGCCGTGACTGCCAAAAACTGCCTGGTAAAGATCGCTCTGTTCCACGTTTGTCGGTAGACCTGTACTCGGGCCTCCGCGTTGCACATTCACGACCAGGAGCGGTATTTCGGCCATCGAAGCCCACCCGATCGCCTCCGTTTTCAGCGAAATCCCCGGCCCGGCGCTTCCGGTCACCGCCAAATAACCAGAATAGGAGAAACCAAGCGCAAGCGACACGGCGGCCAATTCATCCTCTGCCTGAACGAACAGACCGCCATATTTAGGCAGTTCGGATCGCAAAATCTCCATCACAGTTGACCAGGGAGTAATTGGGTAACCGGCGCCATAACGCACGCCTGCCGCAATGAGGCCATACGCCAACGCCTGGTTGCCATCCATGGTTACCTGGCCCGGTCTCCCAGTCTTTGGCCGCGCTTCGAACTCGTAGCGTGTTGACAGCAGGGTCCCGACCGGGTAGCTGTATCCGGCCTGAAATGCCATCAGCGCGGTGTTAACGATGCTCTCATTTTTTCCACCAAAACGCTCTCGGATCAACCCCATGAGCTTCTCGGCGTCCAAATGGAAAATTGCCGCGATAAGTCCAAGCACAAAGATATTCTTGCCTTTGTCCTTGGCCGTTCCGCCGAGTGCCTCTACCGTCAGCCCAGTGATTGCGACACCGCAGTAAACGAAGCGCCTGTCGTTGAGATCGGGTTGCACGTGGTCCGAATCATAGAGGAGGATTCCCCCTTCTTTCAAAAAACCGACGTGATCTTGATAACTGTGCTGATAAAATGCCACCAGAAAGTCGGCCTCATCGCCTGCCGAAAGAACCTCTCCGGTTCCGATACGGACCTGGAAAATCGAAGGTCCGCCCGAGATCGTGGAGGGAATGGTCATATAGGTCATCACTTCCTGGTCGCTTCGGCCGGCTAGCCGGGCAAGCATAGCCCCGGCAGTCTGGATGCCATCCTGCGAATTTCCAGCCAGGCGGATGACTGCATCATTGATATTTTGCGGCCGAAGGTCGGCCCTTCCACCAACCGGTGTCGGTGCGGAAGCCAACTCAGGGAGAGCAGAGGGAGTACTCACATCAAAACTATTGTTGGAAGTATCGGGATGGGACGGCGTTTGTCAATGAGATGTCAGTTTCAGTGGCCAATGTCAGTTGGGGCGGAGAACAATACATTCCAATCGTTCTCGCCCTCGTCGTCGTTCTCGGTTTATTTCAGGGATGGTGGGTGGCTGGTAAGAGCGAGCCAAGCCAGGAGAAGACGAAAAACCCAATAAGTCTCGCGTTGGATTTTCGACACCCAGAAGACGAGGACGACGACGAGGAATAGGAGGACGACTGACACTGAATGTTCCCCTCCCCACTGACACTACACTGGCAACTGACCAGCGAGACAACTGAAAAGATATCGGTTACGCTCCGGTTCGTCCGAAAATCATGCGAATCTTTGTCCCAAAAGAAATTCATTCGACTGAAAGGCGTGTTCCGCTGTTGCCGAGTGGCGCGGCGAAGTTGGTCGGACTCGGGATCGAAATTGAGGTTGAACAAGGACTCGGAGTACCGCTCAACTGCACCGATTCACTATATGAAAAAGCAGGAGCTAAGATCAGCTCGGACCGGGCTGGGTCGATGGCAACCGCAGACCTGCTGTTGCGGGTCCGCAAACCGTCTTTGGACGAAGTTGATCTATTGAACAAGGGGTGTATTCACGCCAGCTTTCTGGATCCGTTCAATGAACGGGAACTTGTCCTGCGGCTGGCGACGGCAGGAGTGACAGCCGTGAGCATGGAAATGATTCCTCGAACGGCGGTGGCCCAGAAGATGGATGTGCTCAGTTCCCAGGCGAATCTGAGCGGCTACGTTTCGGTTATCATTGCGGCCACGGACGCCAACAGGATTTTCCCCATGCTGATCACGCCTGCTGGAACGATCAAGCCAGTCCGAGTATTGGTCATCGGTGTTGGGGTGGCAGGATTGCAGGCTATTGCGACAGCACGCCGGCTTGGAGCTGCCGTAGAAGCCTTTGATACGCGACCGATCGTCGAGGAGCAGGTCAGGTCACTTGGTGCAAAATTCGTCAAGGCAGACCTCGGAGAAACCGGTGAAACTGTCGGTGGATACGCAAAGCCGCTGACCCCGGAACAGCTCCAAAAGCAACGGGCGATCATGACGCAGCATATTGCACAGGCAGATGTGGTCATTACTGCCGCTCAGGTTTTTGGAAAAAAGGCGCCGATTATCGTCACGACCGAGATGGTCAGGCAAATGAGGCCCGGAAGCGTCATCGTCGATACCGCAATTGAGACAGGCGGCAATGTCGAATGTTCACGGTACGACGAAGTGGCGGAGGTCAACGGCGTACGGATTATCAGTTTCGCCAATTTGCCGAGTCGCGTCGCGGCAAATGCCAGCGAGATGTATTCGAACAACATGTCCGCCTTTGTGGAACACTTTTGGGACAAAAGCGCTAACGCGTTCCTCCTGGACTTTACGAACGATATCTTGAAGCAGTGCGTCATTACCCATGCAGGCAAAATTTGCAACGAAACGATTAGAGCCGCGTATGGCTGATCGGGAGTCAGGAGTTACAGAATGCGACGGCGGCTTTCCGATCTGAGGAGGATGGCGACTCAGCCACTTGCATGCGATAAGAATTTGACTCGGCGAACAGTCAATTCGAAGCCAGTATCTGCCTCCTGAACTCCTGAGTCTGACTCCATATGCCCTCCGAAACAGTGATCGCAACATTTTACGTTTTCATCCTGGCAGCCTTCCTTGGTTATCAGGTGATCTCGAGGGTGCCCCCACTCCTTCATACGCCCTTGATGTCGGCCACAAATGCGATCTCCGGAATCTCACTCGTCGGTTCCCTGGTGACCGCGGGCGCGCACCAGACTACAGTGAGCGCAGTGCTGGGATTCATCGCGGTCGTCTGTTCGACGATCAACGTGGTCGGCGGCTTCGTTATCACCGACCGAATGCTCAAGATGTTTAAGCGCAAGGCAACGCCCGACAAAAAAGAATGAAGATTAGCACCCGGTGAAAACGTATTTCATCGAGTTCAGCTATCTGCTTGCGTCGATCCTGTTTATTCTCGGGTTACGCGGGTTGAGCCATCCTGAAACAGCCCGGCGCGGTATGCACCTGGCGGAATTTGGGATGGTGACGGCTGTGATTGGAACCCTGCTGCAACGGGAAATAATCAGTTACGAATGGATCATCGCCGGACTGCTGTTGGGCTCCACGATTGGGCTGGCGATGGGCGTTTGGGTGCCCATGACGGCGATGCCGCAACGAACGGCGCTCTCACACGCCTTTGGCGCTTTGGCCGCATCGCTCGTTGGCGTTTCGGAATATTATCTTCATGGCGCGAAACTTGGTGAATTCAGGATGAGCGCAGTAGGATTCGAAGTGCTTCTCGGCTCATTGACGACGACGGGAAGCCTGGTTGCGTTTGCGAAATTGCAAGGCCTGGTGCCTGGCACTCCTTTAACCTACAAGGGGCAGAATATTTTCAATCTCTCCCTGCTGGGGGTAACGATCGGCTGCTTCTGCATTCTCCTTTTCCATCCAGCCGCGGCGGCACTGTTTTACTTGATGCTTGGGCTCGCCTTCATCTTCGGGATTCTCTTAGTTTTGCCCATTGGCGCTGCGGATATGCCGGTTGTCATTTCGCTGCTCAATTCGTATGCCGGGCTCGCATCGGCTGCGACCGGCTTCGCCATCTCGAATAATGTACTCATCATTGCAGGAACCCTGGATGGCGGCTCTGGGTTCATCTTGTCGATCGTCATGTGCAAGGCAATGAACCGTTCGATCACCAACGTCCTATTTGGGGCTTTCGGGAGCGTCACGGAAACAGCGGCCGCAACGAGCACAGGGGATATGCGCGAAGCGAACCTCGGAGATGTCGGGGTTCAACTGGCTTATGCGCGCCAAGTGGTTTTCGTCCCCGGATACGGTATGGCCACCGCGCAGGCTCAACATGCGTTGCGGGAGCTGGCCGATGCGCTCGAAGACCGCGGAGTCACGGTGAAGTATGCTATTCACCCGGTTGCAGGGCGCATGCCGGGGCACATGAACGTCCTGCTGGCCGAAGCGAATGTGCCGTACTCTCAACTGTACGAACTTGATCATATCAACCCGGAGTTCCCAACAACCGAGGCGGCGGTTGTTGTCGGAGCAAATGATGTCGTCAACCCCGATGCTCGCGACAACCCACAGAGTCCGATCACCGGTATGCCAATTCTGGAGGTGGATAGAGCAAAATTGGTTGTTGTCCTTAAGCGCGGCCGTGGGAAGGGGTTCTCCGGGCTTGAGAATCCGCTATTCTATAAGGCCAATTGCGAAATGCTCTATGGCGACGCGAAAGACTCCATTACCCGGTTGACGCAGGCGGTGCGTCAAGCATAGGGGCAGAAATGTGTCGGAGTATCTACGGCGGGAGAGGAAACGATCTACGTTTGTGTCAAGGGAGTACTTTAACCGCGCAGATGGGATGTTTGACCGATGAGACAAGTGAATGGAAATGTGTTCACCCGCAGCTTTGATGGAACAAACGCAACATGAGCAAGCGTATTCTAAACCGTAACGGATCCGCCAGGATGCCGGGCGGCGCCTGAAAGTTCAAACCGAATAGAGCTGGGCGGCGCATCCGCACGGAGGGGGCGGTCCGAATAGGAAACGAGACCCGCACCTTCCGGGGGCGCCGGGGCTCGCTGAACGCAAAGGAACCAGAGTTTATGAGAAAGACCATTTTATCCGGGGTGCTCTTGACCTCTCTTGCCGGGATCAGCTTCGCGGCGCAGGGCCTGACCGCAGACGAACAGACCTTCCTGCAACAGGCAGCGACTAGCGACCAGACGGAAATCAAACTGGGTCAACTTGCCCTGGAGCGGGCCAATACTCCCGACGTCAAACAGTTTGCGCAAAAGATGGTGGAGGACCACTCCAAATCGACTTCCCTGCTCAAACCGATTGCGGCGGATCACGACGTGGCTTTGCCTGAGAGCCCCGGACCGCAAACGGATGAAAAATTCAAGCGACTGGAAAAGCTATCGGGCCCCGCCTTCGACAAGACCTACATCGAGATCATGGTGGCGGACCACCAGGAGGTCCTCAATGCCTTCCAAGCCGAGGCCGCCAGAGCAGCCGATCCCAAGCTCAAGGATTTCATTGCCACGGTTCAGCCGATTGTGGCGAACCATTTGCAGATGGCCAAAGCGATCAGGCAAAACGAAAAGACCGCAGGTTAAAGGCACTTGGCGGAGCCGCGTTGTTGTGGCAGAGACAGGGCTCCGCTCTTCCTTGGGTGGAATCTCCTGGAGCAACCCGGCTCCGATGTCCTTTGCAGTTAGTCCATTCCGTAGTACGACTGTAGGCGGGAGATTATTCCATCTGATAAAGAGGGGCGCGATTTTCCAGATCTCCTCGTCGTGCAGCGTGGTGGCAAAGCTTGATCACCCGTGAAGCGGGTCCCGGACTTCGCTTTTCAGAACGTCGCACCGTCGGGATCTTCTTCAGCTCCATCTTGGCAAGCTGCGCTCCGTTAAGCATTCTCGGGCATTGGATGTTTATCAAGGAGCCATGTCACCTTTTAATGCAGGAGGTGTACGCTGAACTTGATGACGCCTGCCACAAAACCGTGATCCCTCTCGAAGCTGGATGAATAAAGGAGCAAGCGTGATTGCAGGACCCAAATGGCAACGCGCTTGGCGCGCCTTTATAGCATTGCAGTCACAGAATATGGGAACACAGATTGATTGGGTCGAAGGCCTTCGCGCAGCATTCGGAATAGCACTGCCAGCGGCCATCGGTCTGTTGGAGAATCATCTTGTGTGGGGGATCCTATGCTCTTTCGCCACTTTGTGGGTCCTGATGTGCGACGTGGGCGGTGCGTACCGCCAAAAGGCGATCAATCTGGTCGCCTCCGGGGTAGTCATCCTCTGCGCCTATATCTTCGGCGGCTGGATGATCCTGTCGGTTCCTAATTACATCCTTGGAATGTTCCTCTGGGTCTCCGGGGCGGCACTGATCGGGATAGCCGGAAACGCCGCAGCGCAGGCCGGAATGGTAAGCTCTACGATCGTAATCACCTCAGTGGTGCTTTTTGTTCCCAGTGAGTTTTGGGTTCGCCTGCTGCTTTGCGCGACCGGCTTTGGCTGGGCGCTTCTGCTTTCACTGGCACTCTGGCCATTGGCACCATATACACCCATTCTACAGGCGCTTTCAGCAAGTTTCACGAGGCTGGCAGATCTGAGCGCCAGCTTCTGGTCAGGAGCAGCAGCCCCTGGGCGATCGGCTGATAACTTGCCATTCGCGATCGCCTACGACGGAGTGATGACGAGTTTGGAACGTTCTCGCGGCATCTGGGGAGCATTCCGAGCCCGTCGTGCCGGGCCTACCGTGCGAAGCCTGGGCTTACTCGCGCTGATCGAACAGCTCGATGACGTCGCGAGAACCCTGGTTACGCTTCGTGAAGAATTGAACCTTCTCGCACAGGAAAAATGGTTCGGTGAGTTTCGTCACGACTTCACTGAATTGACGGACTCGGTGTCGAAATTGAGCCGGGAGATCGCCGAAGCAGTGGCTGTCGCTGGCCACAATGTTGATCCGGCTCATCTGCAACACGCCTTCCAGCGTCTCGAGAGCGCCATTACGGCAAAATCCCCGCGAGAGGCTCTTTTGCAACGAAAAGAGATCTTTCGAACGACAAAACACTTGGTCGAGCAGGCATCTGCGGTGGCGGAAACTGCCTCGGAACTCAGTTCAGGAAATCAGGGGTTTCGCGAACCTCCTGAAGCGCAGTATGGACCAAGACCCCAAACGTTTGATCCGGTTGTGGAAATTCGGAACAACATGTCCTTTCGTTCCAGCAGTTTTCGCCATGCGCTTCGGCTTGGCGCGACGTCAGCCCTCGCCGGTCTGATCGCCTCCGGTGAACACCTGGTCAGAGGATACTGGATTCCGATGACCGTTGTGATCGTACTGAAACCAAACTTCGGAGGGACCCTGCAGCGGTCGGTACAACGAATCACCGGAACCATTTTAGGCGCGCTGCTTGGAGCGCTGCTGGTGCTGGTGTCATCGGAACCGTGGGTTCTCTGGGCCGTTCTGCCCGTTCTCGTCTTTGCGACATTCGCCTTGAGAAACTTTAATTACACGCTCTTTTCGCTTGCGCTCACTCCAACCGTGCTGTTGATGCTGGACATAGCGCATCCGATCACCGTCGCGGACAGCTTCTTGCGGGTGCTTCATACGATCGTCGGAAGCGCTCTGGCATTGTTGAGCGGCTATCTTCTTTTTCCGCAGTGGGAGAGCAGCCGCCTTCCGCTTCGTATTGCGGAGGCGCTTCGAGCCGAGGCGGCCTTTGTGCGGGCGCTTCGCGATGCGGTGCTCGGAAAAAACGAGCGACCGCTTTCCGAATTTCGTCGGGATGCAGCTGTAGCGGTATCAAATGCATTCACCGCCGGTCAGCGTCTTTTGAGCGAGCCACCCGATCGCCGCGGAGATGTCGAATCTTCGCTCGCGGCAGTGAACTTCTGCAGGCGAATATTGCATGTGCTGGCGGCCATATCAGACTATCAAACCCGAGAATCAGCCCAGCCCGATTCAAAACAGCTTGCCGGTTTCCTGCAGGCTTTAGCTCAGGCTTTGGACGATCTTGCGAACAGCCTCGTGGACGGCGTGGATCCAAAGCGATTGTCGGACCTGCCAATCCTGCTTGATCAGCTGGAGGAGATTTTCATGGGAACCGCCAAGGCGCAGAATCCGTCCGCCGCTGCAACCATGGATGACAGCGCAATAGCGGGCTCCCTTTTCTATCACCTGAAGAACGCGGTCGATCTGACCCTGGCGATACGCGAAGCCATTTCGCGCCTGGCCGTAAAATATACCAACCAAAAGCGCGTGTAGTTTGCTTCAGAAACTTCTAGGCAGTTTGGCTAATTGCCCTGCAGCAAAAAAGCCTTATTGCTTTCTTTGATTATGGAGGAGGCTCGTTTCGGCCCTTTCCAGCCTAAAATCTCAGGCTTTTTGGCGGTAAAAAAGGTCGTACTCAAAAAGAATTGCTCGATTTGCTCTCGCAACCGTTCCGGCAGATCAGACTCATCGTCAAATTCGCCCACGCGATCGTCCCAACCAGGCATCACAACCACGCGATCATTCCTCTCCCTCTTGCCGTCGTCCTCCTGATCCATTTCAACAACCCCCAGCGGGCGGCAGCGCAGTACCACCCCTGGATAGGTCGATCCCTCATGCAAAATCAAAATGTCCAAAGGATCGCCGTCCGGAGCTTTCGTACTCGGAACAAATCCCCAGTCAAAAGGATAAGACAAGCCGAGGGGTAACGAACGAGCGACCGTAAAGACTCCTAACTTGGTCTCGTACTTCAGCTTCATAATCGAACCCTTTGGCGCCTCCACTACAGCGTGAACGGACCCATCTTCGCTATACGCTGGTAAGTTAGAAAGTAGATGAGGATCGTTGTTTTTCAATTTGTAGTCTCTCCCCTGGGAACTGATTGCTGCCGGATCCGGCACTCTGTATCTTGAGCGGGGCCACCACTGCGATATCTACGCACGAGCAAGCTCATTTAGCGGCAGCCACATTTATTGCTGACTTCGCCAGTTTCGACAATTTTTGATCAGTTTGTCTTTCTTCTTCGAGTGTTGTTTGCAGAAGGTTAGCGCCCTCTTGATCCCCTAGAAGCTCCGCATAGGCGCGCGCCGTTCCATACCCGGCTATTTCATAATGTTCGACTCGCTGCGCTGCCGCTATCAATCCCGCATCTTTAACTTCCGCGTCGGCTTCTTCTTCGATCATTTCAGCACCCTCGGCTACCAGGCCTTCCATACCCTTGCATTTGGGCCCGCGAGTGCTCGCCGAATGGCTGGACAGAATCTGTTGCAGCCGTTGCGCGTGCTCTTTGGTTTGTTCCAGATGCTGTTGAAATCCGCTGGCAAGCTCTTTGCTGCTGGACGCCTTTGCCATCTTTGGTAACGCCTTGACGAGTTGCTGTTCTGCGCTGAAAAGATCCTTCAGCACGTGAACATAAAGGTCCTTGAGAGTATCGAGTTCCATAGGACAAGAGTTCGTGCGGAAACGATTTATCGGATTCATCTTTCACGCTTCAAAGTTTAGTTTTAGGTGAACCAAGTGCTCAGAAGGCGAATTGCGACTCCAAGAATTGCGCCTGTTGTTAAGTACTGGTGGTTACTTGCGCACCCGTAACGAATGGTTTGTTAGGTCAAGCAGGATCAACAATATTGGCGGAGGGTTGAAAAGCTAAGTCTGCCGCTTCATGGGCCGAGGGCATGCATTGCGTTGGCGGGTATTGAAATCGGTTTTACCGCTCAACAGAGTCGCACCGTGAAAGAACATGTCACCGAGCAAGTCGAGTGTTCGATTATTATCGCCTTTTCAAGAACAAGGCGGCGGATCCCCAACGATTCTGCTGACACCGGCCGAGCCTGCAACGGACGGGACAATCGCTTTGGATTGATCGATTGCGGCGATAGCTCGCTGAACCGTTCGATCGCGTGGGTGTGCACGCTTCAACGCGCTTGCGGCGCGCCGCGCTTCCTTGGAGCCGCAGGTCGATTGCTCTGCCACTGTGCATCATTAGCCTTCGCAATCTCAGCCATGGAGCGACCGCTCAAGACGGACCTGTCATCGACCTCTTCCGGAAAGGGCGGGAGCGACTCTGCCGCTTTGATCAATAACCATTTGTTATTCTCTTCCCGATGGTTTTTTACCAAAATCCATTCACCCTTGAGCTTGGTGCCGCGCAGAACCAGGTGAAGCTTGCCTGCATAAAAGGCACCCGTCGGGTTGCCGGTCACATCTTCGTATTCGCCCCGGTCCCAGAGCATCACGGTGCCCGCGCCGTAGTTCCCGGACGGGATCGTGCCCTCAAAATCTCCGTATTCGAGGGGATGATCTTCCACATGCATCGCGAGGCGCGCTTCGCGCAGCTTTGTCGGCGGACCTTTCGGCACTGCCCACGAACGCAACACACCCTGCATTTCCAAACGCCAATCGTAGTGCAGGTGACCCGCCTGATGTTTCTGGATGACGAATCGATACAGGCCCTTGCGCTTTGCTTTCCTGACTGTTGTTTTCGCCGCGGGCTCAGGAGTCCTCGTGTGATCGCGTTTGGCCTCGTATTCTCGCAAGCTCTTATCACCCGTCTTAGTACGACTGCGAGGCCACGACGAGAGCTTCTGCGTTGGACCTGCGGCGAGTGCTGCCGTGAAAGCCGGGGGCAGCATTTGCTTAAGAGTGAGCACCGACTCGAACAAATCGCCCACCTGTCTGATCCGTTTTAGGGCAGCATCGGGCCTAAATAAGAGAGACATTTCATCGCCGCGTTTAACAGCTCTGGACAGCTCCTTCCAAGTGATCGGCATTGAAATGAACGGCTCGTCGCGCTTGGCACGCATCGAGTAAACGCACACCGTCGTTTTAAAGTCGGAGTTCTGACTCCAGTCGATAAATACCTTCCCACGGCGACGTGTCTTGGCCATTTCAGAGACGACTTGATAAGGCATCTGGTGGCTCGCGAGTTCAGCGAGTGCTTTGGCAAAAGGTTGCGTCACCTCGTAAGTGACATCGCAATTGAGCGGCACGATCAAGTGCAGCCCCTTGGAACCGGAGACTTTGACGAAGGAGTGCAAGTTCAGGGCATCGAACAGCTCTTTCAGATGCAGTGCCACTCGTCCGCAGTCCAGGATTCCTGCCGGCTTGCCGGGATCCAGATCGAAAACGAGGGAGGTTGGCCGATGAAGGTCTGGAGCTACGGCCAAAAGAACGTGCTTTTCAATATCTGCCAGATTCGTCGCCCAGACCAGCGTTGCGCGATCGTTACAGAGCACATAGCGAATGTCCGAACCGCCTTCGCTGCGCGGGACAGCGAATCTCTGCACCCATGAGGGAGTATGCGAAGGCGCGTTCTTCTCGTAAAAATGTTCCCCAGCGATCCCCTCAGGATAGCGTTTCAGGGTCAACGGGCGATCACGCAGGTGGGGCAGAATTACATCCGCAATTTCGGAATAAAACGCGATAACCTGGCTCTTAGTAAAGCCGTTCCCAGGGAAGTACACCTTCTCTAGATTCGAGATCGTCAGCTCTCGACCGTCAACTTCGATGTGGTGCTTCGCGGGCATCTGTCTCTAAGTACTCCAGCCAGTGAGTCCGCCCTTCTCCTTAATCCACTTAATTCATGGTGCCGTCGCCATCTAACCTGAAAGCACTGTAGCAATAGAGCGGGACCCATGCATATCGGCCGAGGTGCGAAAGAAAGTGTCCGCCGCCGTGCACATACCGTACTCATGCGGCAGATCATCAAATATCAGTTGGCCATCGGTCATAAAAAGGTCT
>JAFAQT010000195.1 GCA_019246215.1 Verrucomicrobiota bacterium | reverse complement strand
ACTGCTGAGCACGAAGTGCGCGATAAAGGCAATCAGGAGCGTGAATAGGATGATTACCGGAACTCCGAACAGACGCGCAGCCTGGATCGTGTCGTAGATATCCGGAATCGGGGCAAGGTTTCGACCACCGGAATAGATGAAGGCAATACCGCGGGCAATGCTCATCATCGCGAGTGTCGCGATAAGCGCCGGGATCTTGAGCCTCGTAACGGCCAGACCGTTGATAAGGCCGACTACGGCGCCCAACCCGAGCGCGATCAGCGCCGCCAACCAGACCGGTAAACCCTGATTGGTTGCCAGGCCGACGCACAAAACCGACGAGAGCGCCAGGACCGCGCCGACGGAAAGATCAATTCCGGATACCATGATGACGAAAGCCTCGCCGATGGCAACGACGGCAATGATCGTAGAGGAAAAGAGGAGGTTCTCTATATTGATCCTGCTAAAAAACACTGGGCTCGCAACGCTTAACAGCATGCTGCAGATCACGATGACAACGACCAGGCCGAGGTCTTCAAGAATCTCGACCATGGACTTGTTGCGGGTGCGGACTTTGCCAAGGAGCTCGGATTGCGGAGCGGATGTTTTCTGCGCGTTGGAATTCATTGAGAGTATGGCGTTTAGCCTGTAGTGGCGTATTTCATGATCACTTCCTGAGACAAGGATCCGCGCGGAATTTCACCTGCGATCCGGCCCGATCGCAAGACAAGGACTCGATCGCTGAGCCCCAGAACTTCAGGCAGTTCGGAGCTGATAAGCAGGATTGCTGTACCCTGCGCAACCAGGCGGACAATGATCTGGCTGATTTCCGCCTTTGCCCCGATGTCTACGCCCTTCGTTGGTTCGTCCAGGATGAGGAGGCTTGGTTTCCGCGCAAGCCAGCGCGCAAGCACGACCTTCTGCTGGTTACCACCTGAGAGCGTCGAGACTCTGACCCCGGGCGACGCCATCTTAATCGCAAGCGACCTTTGCGCTTCACTAATGATCTTGCCTTCAAGTTCCTTCAAAATCACCCAACGCGGCGCGATGTGGTCCAGGACGGCGAGAGTCGTGTTCGTGCCAACGCTAAGCTGCGCCACGAGTGCCTGACGGCGGCGGTCCTCGGGAAGAAGTCCCATCCCGGCCTGAATCGCCGCTGCAGGATCGTTCGGCGGAACCATCTTGCCGTTAAGTCGCACCTCCCCTTCGTCATAGGGGTCGATCCCGAAGATGCAGTTGGCAACCTCGCTTCTACCGGCTCCGACGAGACCAGCGAGGGTCACTATTTCGCCCGCGCGAATCTTAAACGAAACATCCTGAAGGACGCCCATGCGGGTGAGATCCTTTACTTCGAGGACGACTTTTCCCGGTTCGCGGCCCGAGGTCGTTACCTCCGCCACATCGCGACCGACCATCATGTTGATAACTGTTGCATGATCAAGTTCTGCGTCGGGCCTGGAGCCAACCAATTTGCTATCACGCAGCACGGTGATGCGGTTGGCAATTCGGAATACCTCTTCGAGCCAGTGGGACACAAACACAATGCCAAGGCCCCGTGACTTCAAATCATCCACGATTTCGAATAGCCGATCGATCTCCCGGGAGGAAAGCGAGGTCGTCGGCTCGTCCATAATCAGGACACGAGAGTTCTCCGACAGTGCGCGCGCGATTTCAACGAGTTGCCCTTCGGCTGGCGAAAGCCGGCGCGCCAAGGTCGTTGGGGAGAGTTCCGGAGCCACTCGTTCCAGCACCTCCAGAGCACGCTGTCTCTCCTTTTTGTTAGCGATGATGCCGAACCGCAACGAAGGCCAATGGCCCAGCATGATATTCTCTGCCACCGTCATGCCCGGAACCAGGTGAGGTTCCTGGTGAATAGTGGCAATGCCCGCTCGATGCGCAGAGCCAGGATCAGCATGCAGGTGCTTCCCATCGACGAGAATCTCACCTCGATCCGGCGCGTAATAGCCTGCCATTATCTTAATAAGCGTTGATTTGCCGGCGCCGTTCTCACCCACCAATGCATTGACCTCGCCGGGACGTATTTCGAAATTCACGTCATTCAGCGCGATGACACCAGGGAACGACTTGGATACACCGCGGGCGACGAGCACGGGTTCGATCGACCCGCCGCTGGTGCCGGTTTTCGGGGGGATGTGCGATTCGTCGCTCATAACCTTTGCGCTAAGGAAAAAGCCATCGGCGGCAAGGAGTTTGATCTTAACCAGGTGGTTCCAGGGCTTTTGTAAGGCTGGCGGGCGCTTGGCTATGGTAGATGGTTTTCCACGCATCAACCACATTTTCCCGGGTTACCGGAAAAGCCGGCAGCGCTACATAGGGAGGGGCTGGTTTACCTAGCAATCCATATCCGGCAAGAAGCGCTTCTGTGACGCCTTGGTCATATGGCCGCTGCGCTCCAACACCCTTGATAAATTTATTCCTGGCCATCTCGACAGCGACATTCAGGCCAAGATCGATCGTCGTTATAACGAGATCTTCTCTGTGAGCAGCCCGAGCCGCAGATATGACTCCTTCTGCCGGCAGGTCCCACACTGCCCAGATGCCGCTCAGATTCGGATTGGCCGCCAGCATCGCTGAAGCGGCTCTGTTCGCGTCTTTCAAAAAGTCGGGTTCGCGGATGCCTTGTTCGGTGACGATCGTGATTTCAGGATAATTTTCTGTAATAGTCTTTTTGAAAGCTTCATAGCGTTGCTGGGTCACAAAAAAGTTAGCCGCGTGGTAGACCAGCCCGATCTGTCCCTTGTCCTGGAGGAACTTGGCCATAAGATGCGCGGAAGCAACGCCGTTACCATAGTTGTCTGCCGAAACCACGCTGACGTAGTCTCTTCCCGCCTCGAACCCGGTTGGGACATTGTCCATAAAGACCAGTTTAACTCCCTGTTGGCTGGCCTTCTTATATGCTGCCGCTGTGATATCTGCATCCGTTGGAATCGAGACAATTATTTGGGGTTGCTGCGCGAGAACCGTCTGGATTTCGGCCACTTGCCTTTCGGGATTGAAGCCTGCATCGGTAACAGCCATCACTTCTATTCCCATTTTTTCGAATTGCGATTTGAGGCCTGCAACCTGCGCCTGGGACCAATCGCTCGAATAGTGCATCACGATCGCAGCTTTGGCCTTGAGTTCTCGAACCCTATCTGATTCTTCCGAGGTTAAGCTGACAGAACTAGCAGGCGACGGTTCTTCACCGTGCGGGCCTTTACTTAATATTTTTTCCTGGAACGCAGCTAACGCCTGCGCAGGATCAATAGCTTCGCCAATGGCGCGATCCAAGGTGCCGCAGACCATCACAAACGCTAACATTGGCGGAATCAGGCGATTTAACTTTTTCATAAATTCAACGCAATTCCGCCAGCTTCCCCGTGCTCGCGTCTTGAAAATCGGCCAAGATCACTGGCGCGGTATGCCTTCCATTTATGAGACGATGCACTGGTCATCCACGATATTGATCTCTTTCTCTGCGGCTGGAAAACCGGGGCGCTCATTCACAGCGTTTGAGCCAGGGCAAAGGCCTCGGCCACGGTGCTCTGGATCAATCGGGGCGCCACACAGTCCCCAATCCTTTCAATCCGGACATTACCAAAGTCGGATGATGCCTTGAGTTCCAGGAAAAGATCCTCCCTGGATCGCCGGCCGATAATCGGAACAACCCAATCGACGCTTTCGATCCACTCCTCCTCGCCCGGCACGAGAATGTATTTGTCCCAGCCTTTTGCATTGCCGGAGCTGAAAGTCGCCGCAACTTTCACTCGATGCTCGCCGATCTCGAGAAGCACGGTATCCGAACGCAGGCGGATGCCTTTGATTGCAGCCCGGCGATAAAAGAGCGTTCGGGTGCCGGCCTCTATGTCTTCCCCGATCAAGGAATGCGAAGCAATAAGCTCCACCTGACAGCCCCGGTCGGCGAGATACTCAGCCGTCCCAGCCGCCTCCCAGTGACCGTTGTCATCAATTACAAGCACGTTGCCGGAGAGTTTCACGGTCCCGGAGAGAACTTGATCGGAGGACGCAACGAACGACTGTTCAAGACCCGGAATGGCCGGAAGCATCTGCCTGCCTAACGCGCGTGCTTGCGACGCGCCATCGCTGCGTTGGTTTGGCAAGTTCGGTTCCGATCCAGTCGCCACGACGATTACCTCCGCTGCAAGTTCCCGCAGCAGCGCCGGAGTTGCTGTTACGCCAAGGCGAACCTCGACTCCTCGGTCGACTAGCGCCGCCTCGAGGTAACGTGTCACCTCCCCTATAATCTCGTGCTCAGGTTGCTTCGCTGCTAAGCGAACCTGGCCCCCAAGTGCATCTTCCCGCTCGAGAACTGTCACTTGATGGCCGCGCTTCACCGCGATCTCTGCTACCTTCAGGCCGGCAGGCCCCCCGCCTACGACGACAACGCGTCGTGGAATCTCTGCATATGTCACGACCCGCTCATTGAACTCGCGCTCACGACCGGCGCTGGGATTATGGATGCAGCGAACCGCCTTTTCCTGACCGACCTGGAAAATGCAAGCGTCATTGCACGCGACGCATACGCGCACAAGGTCAACACGACCGGCCTTAAGTTTGTTTGGCGTCTCCGGGTCGGTAATGAGTTGGCGCGCCATCCCGATGAGATCGGCCTCGCCGGCACGCAGCATATCCTCGCCGCGCTGCGGCGGAGTGATCCGGCCGAAGGCAATCACGGGAAGGCGGCTTGCCCGTTTCAACCCAGCGTTCAGCTTCCGGAATTCGGCCGGCGCCACGGCCGCTGGCGGGATCTCGATCCAGTAGCTCGAGAAAGAACCTGCGTCGGCGTTGAAGTAGTCCACCATTCCGCTGGTCTCCAGGGCTTCCACCATCCGCAGTCCATACTCAAGGTCATAACCAAAGGTCGTGAACTCGTTCAGGCAGATGCGAACGCCGACCGGAAACGCCTCTCCAATTTGTTTCTTGATCCCTTGGAGGACCTCAAGCGAGAGCCGCATCCGATTCTCAAATGAGCCACCGTAGCGGTCGGTGCGGCGATTAAAGAAGGGGGAAGCGAAGGAGCGCAGCAAGCCATCGTGCGCCACCTTGACTTCGATTCCATCGAAGCCTGCCTCGCCCGCGTTTCGAGCGCTCACAGCGAAGCCTTCGATAACGGCGCGAATATCATCCTCGTCCATTGCCTTGGTGCTGAAATGGCTGGATGGCTCCGGCATCTGGGTCGGCGCCCACATGATATGCGGCGGATGCTCGAGCGAAGTATGGCCGCCGTGGGTGAGCTGGCTGAAAATTTTCGCGCCTTGGCCGTGCACGGCGTCCGTGATATTTCGCAACAAAGGAATGACAGCCGGGTCCCAAGCATTGATGAAGCGGCGGGACATTTTGCCCGAAGGGTGGATGGCCTGGCTTTCGATGATGATCAACCCGACGCCACCAAGTGCGCGTTCCTCGTGATAGGCTACGTGGGCATCGGTAGGCTGGCCCTCAAGCGTGCCGAGGGCCGTGAAATGGGGTTGGAAGACGAAGCGATTGCGCAGTTCAACTCCGCGAATTCGAAATGGGCTGAACAGCAATGGAAATTGCTCGGTTTGGATTGGAGGGGATGCGTTTCTCTCGTTCATAAGAGATAACGTTCTCATTGCTCATCAGACAGGGGTCAGCAGGGAGGACGCTTCTTAGAGATAAGATTTCATTTTTTGCTTACCAGCGGCTTCAGGTAATCGTAGGCTTGCCGCGCGACCAGGTCCGGTTCAACGTCCCGGCGGTTAAACCCGATCTCCATGGTCAGATAACCTTTGTACTCGATCTTGCGCAGAGCTGCCACCAGTCCAACGAAATCGCCGCGACCTGCCCCCGGAGGCAACCGGCCAAACTCGGAAAGATGAACGTGGCGCAGGTCTTTATCCATTCTGTAGACGTAATCGGTAGGAACCTCATTTCGGTAATACGCGTGCTGCGTGTCGAACATCAGCCCGACATTCTTGGCTCCGACCTGCTCCATCATCTCGATCGCATCGTCACAACTCTCGACAAGGTTGCTGTCCGTGGGAGTAGGCTCCACCACCAGCATCACTCCGAAATCTGCCGCAGTCTTGGCGATTTTACTCAAAGCTTCGCGGCTCCAATTCCAGGCCTGGATTCGCGGGGTGCCGTATATTTGCCAACCAGCGATGTACATGACCGTGGGACCGCCCAGATCCGAGCACAATTCGATCACTTTCTTGTACTGATCGACGGCCTCTTGTCGCTCCTCAACAAGGGGCGAAGCGACGTTAAAACCAGGTCCTCCGCCGGGCGCGGGCAACATGCTAGAGACCGCTATCCCACTATCGTCGAGTAATTTTTTTATCTCCTTCCGTCGCTCTTTGTTCAGGTGGGCGGGATAGGCGTGCGGCGCGGCCGCTCCAATTTCAATGCCGTCGTACCCGATGCCTGCGATTCGTTTGATCGTCTCATCGAGTGTGTAAGCCGGGACCCAGACCGGAAAACTGGAGTACATCCAAGTGTTTAACGAAAGCTTCATACTCATAATGGCCTGTTTCTAGCTCAAATAATCTGCCCGCTGCGTTAGTTCCAAACGAAAATTGCTTTCTCCGTCTTCCGCTCGTCGAACATCCGGAATGCTTCGGCGGCCTGGCCTAACGAAAAACGATGAGTAATCATCTTTTCGACCGGTATCCCTCTATTGACGATGAATTCGGAAATTTCCTGAAACTCGCTCAAAGGGAAATACCACGCGCCGATGACCTGTAATTGTTTCCTGATTAACTGATCACTCGGATTTATTGTTGTCGAAGAGGATTCTCCCACAAACGCCACCGAACCAAATCTGCGCGCTGAGTCGAGGGCAGAGTTCTGTGCCTTGGCGTTGCCTGAACAGTCAATCGCTACATCGACGCCGGCGCCGCGCGTAAGCTCGCGGAGCCGGGCGGTGGCATCCTGGCTTCCGCTATTGATGACCTCGTCCGCCCCAAGCTCTATGGCCATCCTGAGGCGATCCTCCAGGACATCAACCGCTATAACATTAGCTCCGCGGCCTTTACCGATGAGCACGCCCGCCGCACCCATCGGACCGATGCCAAAAATCGCCAGAGTCGTGGCCCCGGAAACGCCCAATCTCTTTTGCGCAGAGTATTGCGTACCGATCATATCGGTCATCACGGCGCCCGCCTCGAAGGAAAGTTCGTTCGGCAGCTTAAGACAGTTAACCGCGGGCGCCACGAGATAGTCGGCGTCACCGCCATCAAGGTCGAAGCCGAGACATTTAAA
>JAFAQT010000177.1 GCA_019246215.1 Verrucomicrobiota bacterium | reverse complement strand
GAGGTTAGTGCATCGTCTCATCTGTGGGAAGCAAACCGTTGGCTCAAAGGGTTTGGCGATGCTAGGCGTGAGTGAGTAGTATATCCGCCGCGATACGTGACGAACGAGCAACGACGCAGACAAACCCTTTCAAGCCAACCCGGAGGGCCGATGGCGCTTTGGCCGATTTTCTGCCTTTCTCCCTCTTGCAGACGAATTTAAGTATGCTCGTCGCCCGCGTCTTCCAAAAATCGCCAACTCTGCGACGGCGCCTGCCGGGGTTCGAGTTCGTGCATTTGAGCGAAGACTTCATGCGGGCCTTGTAAGCCGTTCAACTCAGACCAGCAAACCGTGGCGCTTTACTGGGACTTCGCTAGCTAAGTTGCAGACGCCGGCATGCGCCAGGACTCGCAATCTTTCTTTAACTTTTCTACTAAGTTTGCGACGACCGGACTCCAATCGCCGCCTTGGGATTGTCGGAGAAGATGCATCGTGGGATACCAGGGGCTATCTTCGCGATCTCGCAACCAGCGCCAATCTGAGTCCGCTTGCAAAAGCAGATAGACTTTTTTCCCGAGGGCGCCAGCGAGATGCGCCACCATAGTATCTACCGAAACGATAAGATCGAGTGATTTGATCAGCGCGGCCGTGCTACAAAGATCCATCGAACAATCGATCGGATTTTGAAACCGAAAAGATGCTTTGGAGATTTCCTTTAGCGCAGCCCCTCTCTGCAGTTGAAAAAAACTTGTCCTCGACAATTCGCTGAGGGGCTCCAGATCTGACAAATGCATTGCGCGCCGGAGATCATAAGAGCCGCCACACCAACAAAGACCAACTGTCAGCTGTGATTTCTCAGTTTGCAGTGGGTGCCCCGGTATTTCGAGATACGGTATCCTGCAAGGAATCGTCTCCAAAGTAGTGCGAAAGACATAGGGAAGTTCCGTTATCTCCATTTCTACATAGTCGTCCGCCTCAAGTTCGGCCTGATCGAGCTCCACGAGCCCATCGATTCCTTGGACATTCCGAAACAGAGGAATAAGCGCCATTGGTGCCTCTACCAAAAGGCTCCTCGCTCTGGAACGAACAAGAGGCGCATAGCGGATAAAATGAATAGCGTCGCCCAGACCGCGCCAGCACCGGATGAGTACGTTGCGATTGTCAATCGGCGAGCCGTCCCAGAGAGGACGACACCAGCGCTCACTTTCCGAATAGTCGATCCGTGCGACTCGGAGCTGGTCACTCGAAGTCCATGCCGACGTAAAATCTCCGGCCAACGCTGCGTCTAACCATTGCCGAGCAAGTTCAATCTCTTCAGAGGCATTCACCGCTTTCCAAGACTTTGCGCTTCTATCTCCAGTGCCGCGTCAGGAAGTCGCTCAGAGCGAGGGCGAACATGATGCCGAGCCAAAAGAATCCTGCCGCGACAAAAATCCACAGCAGCGGCTTGCTGTGGCGGACATGCATGAAGTTGAGAATGATCAGGGTGGCGCTCGTAACTGATATGGCCCCCGCTATAATTGGGTTGAGTAGCCCAAGATTGAGATAAGCGACACAAATGGTCAGTGCGAGCAAGCCGAGCAGCGCAATTTCAGTTAAAATGTAGGTTCGTACGGCGGAAGCATTCGCATTCATGAATGTCGATCAACTAGGTAGAGGAGCGGGAAGAGAAATACCCAAACGATATCCACGAAATGCCAGTAAAGGCCGAGCAAGTCGACAGGCGTATCGTGATTAACGAAGGCATTAGTAAAGAAGGCGCGTGCCGCGAAGATCAATATCAACACGACACCAATAGCAACGTGCAGCGCATGGAAGCCCGTCATTAACCAGTAAATGTAGAAAAACATTTCTGCTTTCAACGGCTCCGCAGCTACAATATGGAAAGAGGATCCCGGCAACAAGTTCTCTTTTACTTCGTGTGCGTATTCGAACCCTTTAATTACCAGAAAAAGTGCACCTAAGGATGCGGTCCCGAGCAAGAGCGAAACGAGTAGCGCTCGCCGATTTTCACTCGCCGCGTGCACTGCGAGTGCCATTGTCGTGCTGCTGATCAGAAGCACGGCGGCATTCGTGCCACCGAACCAGATCAAGGTGTGCTGGCTCCCTTCCGCAAACGCCTGTGGGTAAGTGTAGCGGTAAACTGTGTAACCCAAAAACATTCCGCCGAAGAACAGGATTTCCGTCGCGATGAATAGCCACATTCCGATCGTCGCAGCATCTCGCTGTTGCGTGGCATCCTCGAACTGATGCGCAAGAATGGGTGTCGTAGGAGAGCTAGACATGCGCTACCTCTCGTTGCGCTTCCGCAGCTTGCGAATCATATTTGTAAGCTCCCGCCGTGACGAGCGGAGTGGTTTCGAAATTATCTTTGGGCGGCGGTGAATGGGTTGTCCATTCCAGACCCGTCGCTTCCCAGGGATTAGGAGTCGCGATTCTGCCGTAGCGCAGCGACCAAAGCAGATAGGTTAGCGGCAAAAGATAACCAACAGCCAGAATCGAGGCGCCGGCAGTGGAGAGAACGTTGAGCACTTGGAATTCGGGTGCGTAAACCGGATACCGCCGCGGCATTCCAAGATATCCGAGAATAAACTGCGGAAAGAAAGTCAGGTTAAATCCGAGAAAAACGGTTAAGGCGGCGAGCTTTGCCGGCAACTCGGGGTACATGCGGCCCGTGATTTTGGGCCACCAAAAATGGATACCGCCGAGGTATGCCATCACCATGCCCCCGACCATGATGTAGTGGAAATGCGCGATGACGAAGTAGGTGTCGTGTACGTGCACGTCAATTGCCAGACAGGCGAGAAAGAGGCCGGTCAGGCCACCGATTGTGAAGAGCCCGATAAAGAACAGCGCATACAGCATCGGCGTCTGAAACCGGATTGAGCCCTTATAAAGGGTAGCCGTCCAGTTGAAGACCTTGATCGCCGAGGGGATCGAAACCATGAAGCTCAAGATGGAAAAGATCATCCCTGCATAGATGGACTGGCTGCTAACGAACATGTGGTGGCCCCACACGAGAAATCCGAGCACGCCGATGGCGACGCTGGCTACGGCAACAAACTTGTAGCCGAAAAGTGGCCTGCGGGAAAAGCAGGGTATCAACTCACTGACGACGCCCATCCCCGGTAAGATCATAATGTAAACCGCGGGATGCGAGTAGAACCAGAACAGATGCTGGAAGAGCAGCGGATCGCCGCCGATCGCCGGATTAAAAAAACCAACTCCGAATATCCGCTCAAGAGCCATCAACGCGAGTGTGATCGCGAGCACAGGGGTGGCCAGTACCAGAATGATGCTCGTCGTGTAAAGCGACCAGATGAAGATCGGCAGCCGCCACCAAGTTAAACCAGGTGCGCGCATGGTGTGTACGGTGACAATGAAGTTCAAGCCCGTCGCGATAGATCCAAACCCGGCAATGAAAATTCCAGCGGCCATGGCGACAACGTGTCCGTTCGAATACGTGCTGCTGTAGGGCGTGTAGAAGGTCCAGCCGGTGTCAACGCCGCCAGTAATAATCGAAAACAAGGTGAATGCGCCCCCCACCATGAACAGATACCAGCTCGCGAGATTCAATCGCGGGAAGGCAACGTCGCGCGCGCCGATCATCAGCGGCACAAGAAAATTTCCAAGAACGGTTGGAATAGACGGAATCAGAAAAAACCAGAGCATCACCACGCCGTGAATGGTGAAGAGTTTGTTGTAAGTCTCCGAGGTAACGAGTTCGGCTCGTGGAGTGAGAAGCTCCAGCCGCATTAATGTTGCCGCCACGCCACCGACGAAAAAGAAGAATGTGATCGACACCATATAAAGCAGGGCAATTCGCTTATGGTCGGTGGTCAGGAGCCAGGAACGAATTGTCCGTTGCACATTGAGATAGGTCGGTTGTAGGGCAGGCGCATATTGAGGTGCCGCTTGCATGGGAACAGCACTCATTGTTGGCTCCTTTCGGAATCGGTAAGGTGTTTCAAATACGCGACGATGGCGTTGACTTCTTCTTCGCTGATTCGACCTTGGAAAGTGGGCATAATCGGCTCATAGCCGGCAGCAACCTGTTTGTTAGGCAGTAAGATTGAATCGCGCAAATATTGTTCGTCAGCGATGACTATTGTGCCGTCAGAAAGAGGCACGGGTTTGCCATAGATACCCTCAAGAAGCGGCGCGTGAATCTGTGAATTTGGCGCGTGACAACCGCTACAGCCACGGCTGTGAAAGTGTCGCTCACCCTCGGCGACGAGCGACTCTGAGACAGCAACTTGGTTCAACCACCTCGCGTGCTCCGCAGGCTCCATTACGTAGACCCATCCCACCATCGTGGAATGATTGGTTCCGCAGTATTGGGAGCAAAACAGATGATATCTGCCAGGCTTAGTCGGCGTGAACCATTCGGTGGTATAGCGGCCGGGAACGACATCCTGTTTGGCACGAAATGCCGGAACGAAAAAATCGTGAATCACGTCTTCGGAAGTCATAATCAATTGCACCGGACGACCGACTGGAACGTGCAACTCATTGATTTCACGTCGGCCATCCGGGTGTTGTATCTTCCACATCCATTGTTTCCCTACGACGTGGATCTCTGTTGCACCCCCCGGCGGCCTGGACATGGCGAAGTAAACGTCCGCCGCCCAAAAGAACAGTCCGCAAAAAACGAAAAATGGGATAAGCGTCCATGCGATCTCAAATCTAAGCGTCCCCCCTTTTGGAGGCGTTCGGTCCACTTTAGAACCACGACGGAATCTGACACAAAAAAACAGCGCGACCACGAACACCAACAGTGTGATGACACTGCAAAGCACAACCAGTGCGAAAAAAATCGCATCAACTGAAGGCGCCAGGTTAGAGGCCTGATCTGGAAAGATGAAGGAGAATAGCTGGCGCATATGACTGCCTGTTAACTCCCCGCGGAGGACTCGCGTCGGATCATCAAGATTATCAGAGTGCCCAGCACGAGGACCGTGCTGAGGCCGCCGAACTGAATCACGCGTGTCACGACCAATCCGTACTTCCCGCTCGTGGGATTGTAATGGAAGCAGAGCAAGAATAGCTGATCCGTAAGGGATCCTATGTGGCTATTGGAAGCTTCGACGAGCGCTAAGCGCACTTCGTTTGGGGGATACTCAATTCCGGCGAAATAACGAGAAACCTTACCGACCGGCGTAAGCACCGTGATGACACTTGGATGCGCGAATTGCCTTGTTTGCGGATCGTAAACAAAGCGATATCCGATGCTTTGCGCAAGTTGCCGGACCGCGGCTTCATCTCCGGTCAGAAAATGCCAGCCGTCTTCCGTTCCCGGCCGGCCATAGCGTTGGATGTAGATCTGTTTCTTGGCGGCCGCGAGCGCCGGACTTTCGTGCGGATCGATGCTGACGATCAAAATCTGGTATTGCTTTCCGACATCGAACTGCAAATCCTGTGCAGTCTGCAGAAGCGCGTTCAGGACGAGCGTACACAGGTTCGGGCATTGATAATAAGCGAGGACCAGAACCAAAGGGTTCACCCCAAAATAGTTTCCCAGCCGAACGGCGGTCCCATGCTCGTCCCGGAAAGGGAGGTTCAGCGGCACCTGCGCATTCAATTGTTGGTTAAGGCCCGCCTTGGCCGTGAGCTCGGCTTGTGGATTTTGGGCGACCGCGGAAGACAGAACTGCCAGAAAACAGAGTGCGGTCAAAAACGCTTTCATGGATGCGAGACCTCCGCCTTTTCTTGCCGCATCTGGAGCGGTGTTTTGCCTCCAACCTCGTTGTTATTGCCGCGGGCTGGCAACCCACGCTGGGCCACCAAAGTGATCGCGCGATCGATCGGAATCCGCACAATGCCCGCACTTTTTTCGACCCATCCATAGCTGCTCAGCCTGGCGTTTTCCATTTCGCGAAGCTGTTGTAAATCGTACGCTGGATTGATTTGGAGCCGCGGCTGCGAAGGTAGCGTACCCGGCGCGGTGATCCGTGAGGGGGCGCTAGCAGATGGATGTTGACTCTTGAACAGGTTGAACAATCCGCCCACCGTCAAACAAATCGCAATGGCTGAAACGACAAGGCCGATCGCGCTCCAAGTCACCACGCGTAGGCTGATGTCGCGGGTTTCGTGTCCATTTTGCTGCTGGTTTTGCTCATCCATGGCGAGCTCTCTTCTTACAATCCGCACTGGCGCGCTGGTGGGTGGATATTGACGCTTGAACAGATTAAAAAACGCGCTCACGGTGACGTAAATCGCAATCGTTGAAACTACGAAATCGATTGCGGTGCCGGTCACCAGGCGCAGGTTGGTTTCCGGCGCTTCGTTACCAATCCGCGGCTGGTTTTGCCCCTCGATGCCCCGCGCTCTTCTCCTTGTCATCCGCGGAGGCTCGGGAGGGAATGGATTCTGACGCTTGAACTTCTTGAGGCGTTTCATCGTCACGTAAATCGCTATTGCAGGAACGACCAGACCGATCGCGGCGCAACTCACCCAGAGATTGATGCCACGCGCTTCGTGTTCGAGTCGCGGCTGAGTTTTCTCATCCATCGCGAACACCCTCCGCTTGAGAAAGCGGCAATAAAGGCCGGCGTTTCAGAAAGAAGATAAACGCGCCGCTCCAAATTCCGCCCAGAGCGAGAAGCTCAGCGAAGTCCATCCAATGAACGGAGAACCGCTTCGGATGAAATGCCGGTGCGACAAGCCAGAAATTATTCACGATGTTGGCGAGGACGATCAACGCGGAGATTGCGGCGAGCCGCGACTTGTGGCGCTTTGCGGCACGCGAGAGCAGAAGCGCAAAAGGGATAAAGAATTGAGAAAGCATCAGCACCAGGGCGACCCATTGCCAGCCGCCGGCGCTGCGGTGCAAGTACCATGAAATTTCTTTCGGTAAATTCCCGGACCAAATCACTAGAAACTGTGAGAATGAGACGTAGATCCAGAAAATAACGAACGCGAGAAGCATGTTGCCGAGGTCGTGAAAGACTTTGGCTGGTATGCTCCAGCGCAGGGAGGTGTGCTCGGAAAACGCCGCGAGCAGTGCCGTCATGAGAGCCAACGCCGCAAGGAACTGTCCAGCCATGAAGACGGTGACGAAGATGGTCGAATACCACTCCGGCTCGAGTGACATCACCCAATCAGTAGATGCAAAATTCATACAGAGCACGTAAAGGATGAGGCCACCGCCGCTCAAAATTCGAAGGCGTCGCGGAGCAAGAACATCCCCTTCATCTTGCTGACGGGACCAACGCCGAAGCAACACCGCCATCGTGATGACTATGGCAAAATAGAACATCGTTCGCGCAACAAAAAATGGGGTGTTGAGATATGCGTGCTTGTGCACCCAGGCGTGCGTATGAATCGCATCTGCTCGCGACCACGGAAACAGATCTTGCATTCCGAAGAGCACCGGCAGAAAAAGCACCGCGATTACCGGAAGAGCCATAAAAGCGGCTTCGGATAGGCGACGAATCGCCAGGCCCCACATGCCGCCGGTCAGAAATTGCATCATCACAATGACCAGTGCCCCCATCGAGAGTCCGCACCAAAAGAGCCAGGCAAACAAGTAGGATTCGAAGAATTGCGCGCGATTGAAAACCCCGCCCAGTATCGAGAGTGCGGCGGCCACAACAGTCACGAACAGCACGCGATATTGGAATCGGTTCAATTGTAAGGCCAGTGGGAGGTCCATCATTTCTCGGCGGTTTGGAGGTGCTCGCGCTCTGCCGGTTCAACATCATCAAGCGTTGAGTGCTGGCTCAGTTGCAATGCGCGGATGTAAGCGATGATCGCCCACCGGTCGGCAGCCGTCACTCGGGACGCATAGGGATACATTATTCCATAGCCGTTTGTGATCACATCGAAGAAATGCCCCACCGGGGCTTGGCGCAGGCGTTCCTCATGCAACGAAGGCGGCGGTGGAAAACCCCGCTGAACGATCATCCCATCGCCCGCGCCGGTCCTGCCGTGACAAACGGCGCAATAAATGTCAAAGCCCTCGCGCCCGTGCGCAATCATCTCACGCGTGACTGGGGCGGGAAAGGTGGTGACTAGTCGCCCATCAATTTTCCCTTCAAAAAAATGCGCGTCCTCATTCAGATGACTTCGGGCAACCGTGTGCGGGGGAATCGGGCGCGAAGCGCTTCCGTCCTTGAAAAACTCTTCTTCGGCCAATGGTTTAAGATACTGTTGATTCACCATTCCCTTGCGACAGCCAGTGCTGATGACCGAGAGCACGAGAGCAGTTACGAGGAGTTTCATAGCTCCACCTCGTGAATTGCTAGCGGACCCAACGATTCCAGAAAATGCCTTGTGCTTTGCAGGTCGAATTGAGTATCGGATGCTTCCAGGCAGAGGAAAAAGCGCGTCTGGCTCGCCAGCCTGAACTCCGGAGTATTGAAAACCGGGTGGTAGGGATTTGGTAGTCGATTCATAGCAAGCATTCCGATCAGGGCGGCGAAAGCGGCAAAGAGCACTGTAAATTCGAAGGTAATCGGAACGAACGCCGGCCAGCTGTGAAGGGGCCGGCCGCCGACGTTCAACGGATAATCGCGAACCGCGGAGTAATACTGCATACCGTACCCGGTGACGGCGCCAATGATGCCGCCGATAAGAACCACAAGTGGCACGCGCGTTTTCGTGAAACCGATCGCTTCGGCAACGCCGTCGACCTGCGAAGGACTGTAGGCGTCCATCTTTCGGTATCCGGCCTGGTAAGCTCCCTGCGCAGCGCGCAGCAACTCTTCCGATTTCGCGAATTCCGCCATCAGACCGTAGAGATTTTGCCTCATTTCGACGCCTCCTTTTGCTCCCTGATCAAAGTGCGCATTTCGGCGATCGAGATCGCCGGCAGAACCCGCAGAAACAAAAAGAGCAGGGAAAGAAAAAGCCCGAAAGATCCGAGCAGCGTCATCCAATCCCATTGCGTCGCATCGTAAATACCCCATGCCGATGGCAGAAAATCTCGATGCAGGCTTGTAACGACGATAACGAAGCGCTCGGTCCACATCCCGACATTTACTAATAGCGCGATGACAAACAGTATGGCCGGGTTGGTGCGAATTTTTTTGAACCAAATCGCTTGCGGGACAATGACGTTGCATAGGATTAGAAGCCAGTAGGCAGGCGCATAGGGGCCGAAGATGCGGTTCAACGTCATGTATATGTCGAACTTGTCGTCGCTGTACCACGACATAAAACCCTCAGTGATGTAGCCATGCGCAACCATCAGCCCGGTGGCCAGCATGATTTTAGCGCAGTTTTCTAGATGACGGATCGTGATGAAATCTTGCAGGCCGTAAAACTTGCGGATCGGAACCGCGAGCGTCAGCACCATGGCGAAGCCGGAGAAAATCGCACCCGCAACAAAGTATGGAGGGAAAATCGTTGAATGCCAGCCAGGAACCATCGCTACCGCAAAATCCAAGGAAACAACGCTATGCACCGAGAGCACGAGCGGCGTTGCGAGTCCCGCGAGCAATAGATAAGCCGCATGAAATCTTTTCCAGTGCCTCGCCGAGCCACGCCAGCCAAGCGCGATGATTCCGTAAACCAGTTGCACTGGCCTGCGAATTGCGCGGTCGCGCATAGTCGCAAGGTCGGGGACCATCCCGACGTACCAGAAGATGAGCGAAACAGTGAGATAGGTGCCGACTGCGAACACGTCCCACACAAGTGGGCTTCGCCACTGCGGCCAAAGGCCCATGGTGTCAGGGTAGGGCAAAAGCCAGTAGAAAACCCAGGGACGGCCAAGATGTAACAAAGGAAACATACCTGCACATGCGACGGCGAATAGAGTCATCGATTCCGCAAAACGATTGATGGAAGTGCGCCAGTCTTGGTGGAGTAAAAGCAAGATGGCGGAAATGAATGTCCCGGCGTGACCAATTCCGATCCACCAAACGAAGTTCACGATCGCGAACCCCCACGCCACGGGGATATTTATTCCCCAGACCCCAACCCCTTTTATTAACAGCCAACCGATGGCTATGTTCAGCATCATGAGCAAGCCAAATGCGACGGTGAATCCGCCGAGCCAGCCGAGCATGATCGGCCGTTCCAGCACGATCGAACTGATCTTTTGCGTCACCGACTCGCTGTTGTGTCCCGGCGCCACCACTGGCTCTCGGAGTGGAGCACTCACGCTTTTTCTACCTCTGGATTCGGATTGCGCAGCTTCGCCAAATAAGTAGTTCGCGGACGTGTGTTCAATTCTTGCAGTAACGCGTAATTGAGCGGCGAGGCCCTCAGCTTCGCAACCCGGCTGTTCGGGTCGTTGATATCCCCGAAGATAATCGCCTCCGCCGGACACGCTTGAGCGCAAGCGGGAGTGATTTCGCCGTCGCGAATCGCGCGATTTGCTTTCTCGGCTTCAATTTTGACCGCGTTGATCCGTTGCACGCAATACGTACATTTCTCCATCACTCCACGACTCCGCACGGTGACGTCTGGATTGCGCATTAACTTAAGCGATATAGGCGACTCGAACCGGTTGGCATCGTACTCGAGAAAGTTAAAGCGTCGGACTTTGTACGGACAATTGTTTGAGCAAAAGCGGGTGCCGATGCAGCGGTTGTAAACCATCTGGTTCAGTCCCTCCTCACTATGAACCGTCGCTCCGACTGGGCAGACGAGTTCACACGGCGCGTTCTCGCAGTGCATGCACGGCACAGGTTGATGAAACACTTTCGGATCTTGAACTCCTCCGATGAAATAACGGTCAACGCGAATCCAGTGCATCTCGCGTCCAGCGGCAACCTGCTCTTTGCCGACAACTGGAATATTATTTTCGGCCTGACAAGCGATGGTGCACGCGTTGCAACCGATGCAGGTATTCAAGTCGATCGCCATGCCCCACGCTCGATCTTTGTAACGGTAGTTTCCATAGAGGGTGTCCGCCTTTGCCGGCGGCGGCTCGTCGGTTCGCGTGATCGAAGCGGGATTCTTTTCGAACTCGGCGACCGTGCCTGCCCTAACAAGATGGCGGTCCTCCATCATGTAGTGGTGCTGTGTTGTGACCAGTGTATGCCGTTGCCCCGTTTTTTCTATTTGCAACCCCGGGCCGCCCCACAGTGCGTCAGAGGTGCGAAGCGCATTCACATTGAACCCGACGCCGGATCCAACGTTGCCTGCCCGCGCCCGGCCGTAGCCGAGATGGACTGTCACGCAATCGTCTGCTTGACCCGGGAGAACCCACACCGGCGCTTGGACGGACCGGCCTCGGTATTTAAGCAGCACCAGATCTTCGCTAGCTAACTGCAACCGTTCGGCCGTCGCGGGACTAATAAGCGCCGCGTTATCCCAGACCAGTTTCGTCAGCGGTTTGGGCAGTTCTTGCAGCCAGGCATTGTTCGAAAACATGCCGTCGCCTATGTGCGGATCTGCGCGAATCAAAAGATAAAGACCGGATATTTCGGCTCCGAGTGGCAATGTCTGGGTGCCGCCAAAAGAGCTTCCCTTGATTGGCTCCCGCCAATTAACGACCACGCCCCCGTACAGTGATTTTCGCCAAAGCTTCTCGAAATCTGGCGCGGGAAGCTGCGTTTGCCAGTAGGCGCGCACGAGATCATAACTGTCGCTCGCTGCATCTTCCAAAAGAGCAGCAAGCAATTGATGTCGCGATTTTCCAGCAAAAAGCGGCTCAATAACCGGCTGCATGATTGTCGCCGTGCCATCAAACGCACATGCATCACTCCAACTCTCTAGTGCGTGCGCTTCCGGGATATGCCATTGACAATGCTCAGCGGTTTCGTTGGCATACAGGCCCATATGAATTGAAATGGGAACTTTGTCTAAGGTCTTCCCAAATTCGAGATCAACCGGAGCGTCGTAGACGGGGTTCCCGCCGATGATCAAGAGGGCCTTAACACCTCCCGCGTTGATGTCGTTCACAAGCTCCGCCAAACCACCACGCATCGCCGTGGGGGCCGAATATTCTACCGTCTGATTCACGTTGCGGAGAAGTTCGTTGCACCATCGCGCGAACTCTTGAATTGCGGGCGCCTCGTGTTCGCCGGCAATCACCAGGCTCTTGCCAGTGTGTTGCTGAAGATCTGCGACGAGCGCTGAGATGAATTTTGCCTGCTGCACCGAGGAAGCGATTTCGTTTGATTCCAGCCTGGTCTGGATCTCGCGGACCAGACGAGCGATCCGGTCCGGGCTTAACGCGAGGCGATGATCAGCCATCGCGCCTGTGATGCTCGGCGTGCTTTCGACAACGTACAGCCGGTTCATCGACCCAGGCCGATCTGTGGCCCGCCGCCAGGCAGCGAAGTCCCGCTGATATTTCAAGCTTGCCGGCCCCCAGGAAAGAAAATCACCGCCAATCGAGAAAATGACTTCTGCTTTGTCAAAGTGATAGATTGGGTCGCCTGTCGCAACGGGCTCATACTCATGCCACTTGGCAGCCGGATACTTCGACATCAGATGTTGCATCTGGTCGACAAAAGTTGGCGACGTTTCGTGGCGCGTCAGCAAACGAAGCCCGGCGCCACGATCAGTCTTCCAGTTCTGTGTGCGGCCAGTAAGATATCCAAGGAAAGACTCCCACGTACTGATCTGTCCATTATTAAGTATTGCTTGAGAGCGGTCCGGATCATAAAGGACCAGAATTTCTGCCTGCATGAAAATGTCACTCGCGCCAAGACTTGCCGGATGTTCAGGATTGCCTTCGATTTTAGTCGGCCTGCCTTCGTGCGTTTCCACAAGCACGCCCCGCGCATAGCCGGCGAGCGTGAGTGCGGAAGCAAAAAAAAGCGGCTTGCCCGGAATTAGCTCTTCGGGTTGACGGACGTAAGGCACTATCCTTTCTGCCGCCTGCCGCGTGCAAGCGCTTACACCGGCTAGCGCCATCGACGCGCCCATCAGCTTCAAAAACTTGCGGCGACTTACTGGGTCCTTCCATTCGGATGCTCCGATCTGGAATTCGCGATGCACAACGTCCTCCAGCTCTTTGCTTCCAGCAAGCTCCTGGAGACTACGCCAATGCCCAGGTTCAGTGATTTCTAATTTAGCGCTCATTACCGATGGCAGGTGTAGCAGTCTGTCAGCCCTTGCTGATGGACATGGTTTTCAAGTACAAGCTGGCGGCCCAAGGTGGATTGGTTCTCGGGCCGCTGGTACTGCATGTCGAATACCTCTTGAGGCGGGCGGAGATTTTCTTCCGGATGACGATGGCAATCGAGGCACCACCGCATGTAAAGTGGCTGCGTCTTCCAGGTGATCGGCATTTCATCAACGCGACCATGACAAGTCGCACAGCTGACGCCTTTATTTACATGAATACTATGATCAAAATAAACGTAATCCGGCAGATCATAAACGCGTGTCCACTGAATCGGCCGGCCGGTTTGGAAACTGGCACGCACCGGCTCTAATACCGGTGCATCTTTCCAAATCTGTGAATGGCATGTCATACAGGTTTCCGTCGACGGTAAACCTGCAAACGATGATTGTTCGACGGAGGTGTGACAGTAGCGACAGTCGATACCCAGTCCGTCCACGTGGTGCTTGTGACTGAATGGAACCGGCTGATTAAGAGGGTTGTCGACGCGCGTCCAAAAATCGGACCGCCCGAAACCGTATATAATTGCGCAAATGGCGAGGAACAAAGCCGGGCCGCCAAAGATGATTAACCTGGCAATTACGTTCGCACGCTTTTTAAAAAGTTGTGCCATGCCACAACGATTCCGATCACCGCGATTTTTTCCTGGCTCGGTTTGCCGGCTGCTCGCCGCCCATGTTCGTTGCGGATAATGACAACGGACTTAAACATCGGCCGGATATGTATAATGGCTTTGCCGTTCTGGGAATCTTCTCTAAAATTGAGCAACCCAGTTGCGGAAAGCCATTAACCCGAATGGAAGAAAAGATTGGAACCGGTCGAGTGTTTTTGCTTTCACCTGCAAACGTCGCGGGAAAGCGCGCCAGGATATTGCTCAATCCAAACGCTGATTTCGAGCTCGCGCAACGGTTGCGGACGGGGGTTGGAGTGCCGCTTGGGGAGGCATTCGCCTTCATGAGCGGCCTCTACTTTCGCGGGAAATTGGCTTACGCGCGCGCCTTTGCGATAGCACCAGACGGCTGCGACGGAGTGCTCATCATCACTAGTAATAGGGGCCTCGTTTCCGCCGATGCACTAGTTACACCAGCAGACTTGCAGGCCTATTGCGAGGTGCCGATAGATGGCAGAGAGAACCGTTACACTCAGCCCTTGGTTCGGGACGCGGCGGCGCTGGCAGCATTATGCGCAAACGACTGCTCAATTGTTTTGCTTGGGAGCGTTGCCTCGGGAAAATATGTCGATCACTTGCTGCCGATCTTCGACACGAGATTGCTTTTCCCGAAGGAATTCGTCGGTCGCGGGGATTTGAGTCGGGGCGGACTTTTGCTGCGCAGCGTGACGGCGAATCGTTTACTGACCCACATTCCTGTCGTCAGCACGGCACGTCGGGGTAGCCGCCAACCGAAGTTGACACCTTTGCGAGTCAATCAGTGCAAGGCGGGCAATGAGGCACTCTAGTGTACCGTCTCCTAAATGCCTTGAGTTTCGCAACGAAACTCAAGGGATTTAGGACACGGTACACTAGTACAAAAAATCCGGATCAGGATCAAAATTTCCTTTGCTGAAATTGATTGAATCGTCAACCCGCTCTCTCTGGTCATAATCCCTTGATGCTGGCAGGGAGCGATCCTGATTGCCGGGGAATCCCGCTGTTTTGTAATTGTTCTGGGCACATCCGAGCAGGAAACCGAACGCGATTAAGTAGCAGCAACAGGCTCGACGCATCGGAGTAGCATCTGCCATTTCAAAGTTCTTCGCACGCAAAAATCGCGGTCGTCTCCCGAACCCGGCCTGGGCCGCCGGAGCGCTGCGAAATGGCCTTGTGTTGGTCGCTGCCGCAATTGTACCCTTGACTCCGCTGGTGACAGTCGACAAACCTACCTGAGCATCGAACACGAGCCGCAGACAATGAAGCATGTCGTTATCGTCGGAGGCGGATTCGCCGGACTGAACTGTGCCCTTAAACTGGCTTTTCATCCCAACATTCGGATAACGTTGATCGATAAAAACAACTATCAGCAATTCCAGCCGTTGCTATACCAGGTGGCTACCGCCGGGCTGGCGCCCACGAATGCGGCTTTTGCGTTTCGGAACGTCTTCCGCCGTTATCCGAACGTGGACATAAAGATGGGCGAGGTGGTTTCGGTCGATCTCAAGACACGAGCCGCTGAAGTGGCGGATGGACAAAAATATCAAGGCGACTTCTTGGTGCTTGCAGCCGGCTCACAGGTGAATTTCTTCGGTACGCCGGGTGCCGATAAACATGCATTTCCGTTGTACTCACTTCACGACGCCGAGGTACTTCGATCCCGGATTTTGGCTGTCTTGGAATCTGCTGATCGCGACCCCTCGCTCATCGCTAAAGGAGCGTTGAATTTTGTGATCGTCGGAGGAGGTCCCACTGGAACCGAAATGGCCGGTGCATTAGGGGACATGATCCAGCTGGCTTTAAAGGATTTGTATAAGGACCTGGATGTAAGCAAAGCTAAGGTTTTTTTGGTCGACAGGGATCACAAGGTGTTGAGCGCATTTTCTTCGAAATCCCAAAAATACGCTGCCAGGATGCTCGAGCAGCGTGGAGTGCAATTGAAGTTGGGAACTTCTGCCAAGGAGGTCACTTCCGGTCACCTAGTGCTCTCGGACGGAACCACGATCCCAACTCATACCGTGATTTGGGCAGGCGGTTTAAAGGCCTCTTCGTTGTCGAGCGATTTGGGCGTACCGCTCGCGCATGGCGGACGTTTGGATGTGCAACCCGACCTCGGCGTTAAGGATTTCCCTGGTGTCTATGCGCTGGGAGATTTTGCAAATGTGACTGGTGCAGACGCCAAGCCTTTACCTCAGCTTGCATCCGTGGCGGAACAGGCAGGCAAACACTGTGCAAAAAACATAAAGACGGTTGTAGACGGAGGGGCGGGAAAGCCTTTCCATTACTTGGACAAGGGAATCATGGCGATGATCGGCCGCAACTCGGCAGTGGCGGAACTGGGAAAGCATCGCCACGAACTACAGGGTCCGATTGCTTTCGCCGCGTGGCTAGGGGTACACGCCGCACTACTCACCACGCTCCGTGCGAAAATCGATACCGTTGTTGAATGGGGCTGGGATTACCTTGGAAAATCGACTGCCGACTCGGTTCTCGATCGCGCCAGCCAGGCAAATGTTGATTGGAAAGAGGAGGAAGAAAGATCAGACAGCGAAGTCCATTAGAGCGAATCGTCAGCTCAATTCGTGAAGTCGTCGGCGCTCCAGCGTTCGTCCCGACTCCGCGATGCACGAAGAAGAGGCCATCCGGACCGTACTTGTCCTTCACCGCGACTAGCCTTGCGTATTCGGATCCAAAAATGATTCCCCGCCAGACCTGATCAAAGAAATTTCTCTCCCCCAGATATGAGCCGATGTTCGCTAGCAGCTTTTGCACTTATTCATTGCTTCTTCGATCGCATCCCGGTGTTGGCGAGTAGCCGACAGGTCAGGCTCGTGACCAGCAATGCCGGGATACGGCGGCGGCCCCTCGGCTCCGCTGATAATCAGCGCGACGGCGTCCAAAACTGCGGGACTCATTGCGGCGTCTCTGGCGCCGTTATAGCTTCGGCTGGGGCGCCTGCAACGCCCTTGTTGACGTGTAAAGACGCGCCCCAATGCTGAGGTAATACGGATTTTTCAGCCCCTGGAAAATTTGCGCGCAGCCGGGGGCCGGACGGCGCGTTCATGCACGCGTCAAAGGGCGTCCGAACCTTTACGAGTTCCCCTCCACTTCCTCGTTGAATCAATTCCAAGTCGCTTCGGAAGGCCACTCCAGGTCACCAGGACGGACGCGGGAGATGGATCGCGCTGCTGCCGCAGACCGTGTTGGGCTGATCGCCCAGGACCACATACTTGGCAGGAACGGAATCGCTACCGTGGTTATCTGCCATAGACGTCTTCCTGTTCATTTAACCGCCTTTTGTCTGAAGGGCCCGTGTTGATGGCCCGGACACAGGAATCCGAAGGTTCTGGACATTACATGAGTGGAGAAGATGAGCTAGGATTTAACGGACGATCATGATTGCGACATTCCAATCAAGTTTGACCTCTCTAAAAGAGTCAGCCATAAAACTGATAGCCGACAGCAAATCAACTTTGTCTTACGCTCTACAGGCTTTCATAGAACGCGCCGTAGATTTAGGGAGACGGTACACTAGCCTCACGTTTGAGCAGCATCGGGAAAAGACTCGATAAGATGCGACAATCCATCGCAAGCGGCTCTTTGCAGGAGGCGGTGCGTCATGTTCCCCAACTGAACTCCTTGACCGGTCAATTGGTAGCCGAGTTGGCGGGTTCCAAATAGGTTCACTTGGCCGCCGGAGTTCGGAAATGTTCCAACGAGCTTCCGGCGGTCAGCGGACCTGATCGCAAAACGTCCGCGTTGCCGATCGGCGCCTTGTCCCCGACCGGCGAAATCGGAGAATGAAGCGGGCGGCGGCGTCCGACACGGGTCGGCATCACTAATAAAGGACAACCT
>JAFAQT010000043.1 GCA_019246215.1 Verrucomicrobiota bacterium | reverse complement strand
CTGGTCTTGGAGCGTAGCGAAACCTGGTATTCACGATGAGAGATCCACAGCTCTGAAGGAGCATAAGTGAAAATTCCCACCGAACAAGCGGCGCCTGCAGCCAAGCTCAAACGCAAGGAATACGAAGATCGAATTGCGAAACTTCATGCCGAGTTAGTCAAAGTACAGCTCTGGGTGAAACATACTGGAGCACGGATCGTCGTGGTCTTTGAAGGCAAAGATGCGGCCGGGAAAGGCGGGGTCATTAAACGCATGACTGAACGAGTCAGCCCTCGAGTTTTTCGAGTAGTCGCTCTCCCCGCTCCCTCCGAGCGGGAGCGCTCGCAGATTTACTTCCAACGCTATTTCGAACATCTCCCGGCGGCGGGTGAAATCGTCATTTTCGATCGCAGCTGGTATAATCGAGCCGGCGTGGAGCCAGTGATGGGGTTTTGCACACAAGAAGAATATGAACGATTCCTGAGGGTGTGTCCGGCCTGGGAAAAGGACATTATCGATGCGGGAATCACCCTGATTAAATACTGGTTCGAAATTAGCCAGGAAGAGCAGACCCGCAGATTTCTGGAGCGGATAAATGATCCGCGAAAAATCTGGAAGCTCAGCCCCATGGATCTGGAGTCGCACCGCCGCTGGTATGATTACGCGCGGGCGCGGGATGCAATGTTCGCGGCTACAGACACTCCCGAGTCGCCATGGC
The DNA here is from genome assembly GCA_019246215.1 of Verrucomicrobiota bacterium. Lineage (GTDB taxonomy): Bacteria > Verrucomicrobiota > Verrucomicrobiia > Chthoniobacterales > JAFAMB01 > JAFAMB01. Next base: position 12,938 of record JAFAQT010000043.1, on the reverse strand, counting down.
ACGTCGTTAAGGCTGATGACAAACGACGGGCACGATTGAACTGCATCGCGCATTTCCTCAGTCTGATCCCGTACGAGGAGATACCTCGGGAGAAGGTGACACTTCCTCCGAGGCAAAAAGCAAAAGGTTACAAGAGTGCTGACCACCCCTTTCGCTTCATACCGGAAAGATATTGAGAGTGGGACGAAAACCTCGGCCGTCAATCGGAAAGGAGGATACGCCCTAAATCGGTAAGAATTTCCCGGCTAATACAACGGTGCGGCTCTCATTCAACTATCGCTCAGGGAGAGATCCGGACATTCGGTTGCCAGCGGGGCCGCAAACGCTCTTTGATACTTTGTATAGGAACCCTGGCCCGCACCCCAGCGCTTCCCGTCCCTTGTATTTCGAAGGCCCTATGTTGCGGAATTGGCTTCCGGTCACTTTCAGTCACGCTCGTTGACGGTGTGGCGGCGCCGGGGCAGGGTTTTTTGCTTTCGGGGTCTTTAGCAGGATCTATCGGACCCGGTTTGTGAAGGATGCAGGCTAGGCTTTTGCCTTTTCCACCGCCTGGCGAACTTCGGGTAGCTTGCCTGCTGACCCAAGCTTCTCGTTCTTGTGCGCAATGAACTTGGCGTACTGTTCGACAAAGATTTTACCTGGAGGGCGAAGATCGAATTCTTGCGGATGATCGCGAAAATATTCGCGATGAACCCTCGTCCACACGAGACGCCCGTCGGTGTCGACATTAATTTTCGTCACGCCGAGTTTAGCCGCTGGCAGGTAATCATTTTCGTTGACCCCGCGCGCACTTGGATCGAGTTTGCCGCCCGCCGCGTTAATTCTCTTCACCTCCTCTTCCGGCACGCTTGAACTCCCGTGCATCACAATCGGGGTTCCGGGAATTCTTTTCTTGATTGCTTCGAGGATTTCGAAGTGCAGACTCTGCCTGCCGGTAAATTTGTAAGCTCCATGACTGGTCCCAATCGCGCACGCCAGCGAATCACAGCCGGTCTCTTTCACAAATTGGACCGCTTCGTCCGGGTTGGTCAGAAAAGCGCTACCTTCATCTACCGAGACATGTTCTTCCACGCCGCCGAGGCGACCAAGCTCCGCCTCCACGCTAATGCCTTTCGGGTGTGCCTTATCAACCACCCTCCTGGTTGTGGCCACATTCTGTGCAAAGGGCTCGTGGCTATCATCAATCATCACCGAGCTGTAGAACCCCGATTCAATGCAGTCATAGCAGGTCTTTTCGTCGCCGTGATCGAGGTGCACAGCAAAGACCGCCTCTGGATATATTTCTGTGGCTGTACGAATTATCGCCTCCAGCATCCGTTTATCTGCATAGCTGCGAGCGCCTTTGGAGATCTGAAGAATGAACGGAGCTTGCGAATCGATGCAGCCCTTAAAAAGGCCCAGAATCTGCTCCAAATTATTGATGTTATACCCGCCAATCGCGTATTGAGAATAAGCGAGTCGAGAAAGAACTGCCGTAGGCACAATCATAGGCGGAATTATCACCGGGACCCGCGGAAAACTGCAAGCAGCTTTTGGAGCACTCGATTCGGGGCCGGAGCACTTAAGACGGTTGCCCAGAAAAACGCGAAGTCTCTCTTCGGGAGGCAACCAATGCGGGCATGTATTGCGAGGCGATTGATCTTGCATTTGAGCAGGATCTTTGACCTTATGGCGGAATTCTAGCAGCCCCCCTGAAAATGAAAGATGATCCTACCCTCGGTCTCTTACCCAGCTTCCGCGGAACGCGTACGGGCCTGGAGATAGAAGACATTAAGCAGTCATTCATTGACAATCTCTTTTACGGTATGGGACGGACGCCGGCCGTTGCTACCCGTAACGACCTCTACACCGCATTGGCGATAACAGTACGCGACAGGGTGTTCCGTCATGGCATACACACTGTCGAAACCCACGAGGAGCAACAAGCCAGAAGGGTCGCATACCTCTCTGCGGAATATCTTCCCGGGCCGCATCTTGGACTTAATCTGTTGAATCTCGGCATCACCGAGCAAACTCGGCAAGCGCTCTCTCAACTGGGATATGACCTGGACGAGTTAATCGAACAAGAGGATGAACCCGGTTTGGGTAACGGTGGACTCGGCCGACTCGCGGCCTGTTACCTGGATTCATTAGCATCGCTACAGGTCCCGGCGATCGGTTACGGCATTCGATACGAATTCGGAATCTTTGATCAGACGGTCCTGAATGGTTGGCAAGTCGAAAGGACTGACAAATGGCTAAGGTACGGGAATCCGTGGGAGGTTGTTCGACCCGACATCTATTTCGAGGTGAAATTTGGCGGTCACACGGAGCATTGGACTGACGACAAGCGTAATCACCGAGTAAGATGGGTGCCGAATAACGTCCTCAAAGGGGAAGCGTACGATACCCCCATCCTTGGTTACCGGGTTGGTACTTCGAATTTGCTTCGGCTGTGGAAGGCTGAGGCGGTCGAGTCCTTCGACTTTGCCGCGTATAATGTGGGCGATTATTATCGGGCGGTTGAGGAAAAGATGAGTTCCGAGAATATAACCAAGGTCCTCTATCCGAACGATGAACTGATCCAGGGAAAAATTCTGCGCCTGCAACAGCAATTCTTCTTTGTCTCATGTTCTTTGCAGGATTTGCTGCGCGTCCACCAGGCTCGGGGTGGCAGGCCTGAAAACTTCCATGAGAAAAACGCGGTCCAGTTGAACGACACGCACCCCGCTGTGGCGGTTGCTGAGCTGATGCGATTGCTCTTAGATGAACACGCGCTTAGTTGGGAAGAGGCTTGGGAGGTGACCAGCCAAACGATTGCCTACACCAATCACACCCTGCTCCCCGAAGCTTTGGAGAAATGGCCTGTCGAAATTTTCGCTCGCTTACTACCTCGCCATCTCGAGATCGTCTACGAAATCAATCGCCGCTTTCTTGACGAAATCCGGACGAAGTTCCCCGGGGATAACGAGCGGATCGCACGAATGTCGCTTATCGATGAGAGCGGTTCGCGCTTTGTGCGGATGGCTAACCTCGCTACCGTAGCCGGCCATCGGGTGAACGGCGTCGCCCAACTTCACTCGGACTTGCTCAAGAAAACTGTTCTCGCTGACTTTGCGGCACTCTGGCCAGAGAAATTCTGCAACGTTACGAATGGGGTCAACCCGCGCCGCTTCCTCGCTCTCGGTAATCCGGCGCTAACGAGGCTCATTACTGAATGTATCGGCGATGATTGGTTGTATGAACTGAATAGATTGCGAAAATTGGAATCTTTTGCCACGGACACGCAGTTCCAGAAGCGTTGGCGTGAAGCCCGGCTAGGCAACAAACGACGCTTGGCTAAGTTGATCGAGGCTGGAACAGGGATCCGGGTAGATCCGCAGACGATTTTTGATATTCTCGTCAAACGCATCCACGAGTACAAACGTCAACACCTCTGCATCTTACACATCCTTACGCTCTATCTGCGCCTGAAACACGATCTGCAAGCAGATTTTCCTTCCCGGACATTCGTGATCGGGGGTAAAGCGGCGCCTGGATATTTCATGGCGAAACTGATTATTAAGCTTGTCAACGCGGTTTCCAGCTTTATCGAAAACGATCCCGCTGTGCGTGACCGGCTTAAGGTCGTTTTCTTCCCCGGGTTCAATGTCAAATCAGCGCAGCACATTTACCCGGCTGCAGATCTTTCCGAGCAGATCTCGATCGCAGGCAAAGAGGCATCCGGCACCGGGAACATGAAGTTCGCGCTGAACGGTGCACTGACCATCGGAACGCTTGATGGCGCAAACATTGAAATCCGTGAGGAGGTGGGCGAGGATAATTTTTTTCTCTTCGGACTCACCGTGGAGCAGGTGGCGGAACTGAGGGCGCGAGGGTATCGGCCGCGTGATTATTACGAGCAAAACTCGATTTTGCGCGAGGTGTTGGATTTAATCGGCTCCGGAGCGCTGAGTCACGGCGAAAAGGAGCTTTTCCGGCCGATTGTGGATAACCTGCTGCAACACGATCCGTTTTTCCTGCTGGCCGACTACCAGTCCTATATCGATTGCCAGGACCAGGTAAACGCGTTGTGGGCCGACCAGCAAAATTGGACTCGCAAATCGATCCTAAACGCGGCTCGGATGGGGAAGTTCTCCGCCGACCGATCAATTGATGATTATTGTGAGCGTATCTGGAACGTTAAACCCGTCCACGTCGCCTGACTAACAACGGCCGAAGGTTCCTTCCTAAACCTTAAGGTCGGACCAACTCGCTCGAACTAGCACCTAATGTTTAGCCGTGTCTGGCCTGGTCGCCCTTATCCGCTCGGAGCCACCTGGGATGGGATCGGCGTCAACTTTGCGTTGTTCTCAGAAAATGCGAGCAAGGTGGAGCTTTGCCTTTTTGAGTCGGCTGACGCGCGCACCGAATCGCTTCGCATCCCGCTGCAGTGGGTTACCAACCAAATCTGGCACTGTTACTTGCCGGACGCCAAACCCGGGCTACTATATGGGTATCGCGTCCACGGCCCATATGCTCCTTGGCAGGGCCACAGATTCAACGCAAACAAAGTTATCCTCGATCCGTACGCGAAAGCGATCGGCCGTGACCTGCGTTGGGACGATGCGCTTTATGGCTTTCGGCGGAGCACGGGAAATGTCGGGGATTTCGATGAAGGCGACAGTGCACCCTTCGCGCCGCTAGCTTCCGTGACAGAAATGGCGTTCAGCTGGGGCGACGATTGTCCGCCACGGATGCCATGGCACGAAACCGTGGTGTATGAAACCCATATCAAAGGCTTCACCCGCCGCCATCCCAGCATGCCGAAAGAGCTGCGGGGCACATATGCCGGGCTTGCCTCGCCCGTTGCCATCGGCCACCTCCGCGAGTTGGGCGTGACGGCAGTAGAATTGTTGCCGATTCATTACCACATCGACGACCATTTCCTCGTCGACAAAGGCCTCGTCAACTATTGGGGATATAACACACTCGGTTATTTTGCGCCAGATCCGCGGTACGCCGCAGCGGGGCCGCACGGGGCTGTGCAGGAATTTAAGTCAATGGTCCGCACGCTGCATTCCGAGGGACTGGAAGTCATTCTCGATGTCGTCTACAATCACACGGCGGAGGGCAACCACCTGGGCCCGACCTTGTCTCTTCGCGGAATCGACAACGCCGCTTATTATCGCCTTGCCGAGGATCGGTCGCATTACGTGGATTTTACCGGTTGCGGCAACTCGCTCGATTGCGCCCATCCGCACGCGCTTCAACTTATCATGGACAGTCTCCGATACTGGATTTTGGAGATGCACGTCGACGGTTTTCGGTTCGATCTTGCCAGCGCGCTGGCCCGTGAATTGTGGGAAGTTGACCGTTTGGGGGCATTCTTCGACATCATTCACCAGGATCCGGTAATTTCTCAAACGAAGTTGATCGCAGAACCTTGGGATCTCGGCCCGGGCGGCGATCAGGTCGGCAACTTCCCGGTGCTATGGACGGAGTGGAATGGCAAGTACCGCGACTGCATCAGGAGTTTCTGGAAAGGAGATGGAGGCATGGTCGGAGAGTTCGCAACCCGCTTAGCGGGCAGCAGTGATCTGTATCAACATAATGGCCGCCGCCCTAGCGCGAGTCTGAACTTTGTTACCTGTCACGACGGCTTCACGTTGCGTGATCTCGTCAGTTACGACCGCAAACACAACGAAGCGAACGGCGAGCAGAACCGCGACGGTACAGATCATAACATGAGTTGGAATTGCGGCGCTGAAGGTCCAACAAACGATCCTACTGTCAACGAATTGCGCCGGCGGCAGCAGCGGAATTTCCTCGCAACATTGCTTCTCTCCCAAGGTGTACCGATGCTCCTCGCAGGTGATGAGCTGGGTCAAACGCAGAACGGCAACAATAACGCGTATTGCCAGGATTCTACGATAGGTTGGCTCAATTGGGACCTTTCCCCGGAGCAGCGCGAACTGTTTGAATTTGTTCGGAGCCTCATCCGCTTGCGCAAAGAGAACCCGGTCTTCCGGCGCCGCGAATTTTTCCAGGGTCGTCCGATTCACGGCCTTGATGTCAAGGACCTCTATTGGCTCACACCCGGTGGAAAGGAAATGGTCGATTCCGACTGGGAGGCGGGACATGCCAGATGCCTCGGCATGGGTTTGATGGGAGAACAGATCGACGAAACGGATGAGCATGGCCGGCGCATCAGGGGCTACTCATTCCTCGTTCTTTTCAACGCGGACTATCAACCTGCCTCATTTCGTCTGGGTGGACGCGCAGGAGGCCTGAACTGGGAACTCGTGCTCGATACCTCAAGCCTGGATCTAAAGAGCCGCCGCCTCGAACATCTTGAGAACTATCCGTTACAAGGCCGCAGCCTCGCGCTGTTGCGTCCCGAGCTCCCTGCCAGAGCCTGAGAATTAAGAACTGAGATCAAAGATATGAATATTCTTTCCCTGGGTGAGGCTCGATTTCCCTCACCTCTTCGGCACATGGTGAGTGACGCGGCACGGATTCCGGCCCATATCGTGCGCGATCCCGATGCACCCCAGCCCGATGAAATTTTGTTTGAACTCGCCGGACCGCGAGCGAGGCTGTTCTTTGACCCGGCACGGACACGCGCTGGCATTGTGACCTGCGGCGGCTTGTGTCCCGGCCTCAACAACGTGATTCGATCACTCTTTTTCGAGCTCCATCATACCTACGGAGTAAAAGAGGTGCTGGGTTTTCGAGGTGGTTATCAAGGCCTCGATCCTGCACGCGGACCGGAGCCGACGGTGCTCACTTCGGCATTTGTTGATCAAATTCACCGCCACGGCGGAACAATCCTTGGTACTTCGCGCGGTCCGGTCGATATGAGCGCCGCGGTGGACAATCTCATTCGGCGGGATGTCCACGTCCTATTCACCGTCGGCGGTGACGGCACTCAGCGCGGGGGCAATGCTCTGTTTCAAGAATCGAGACAGCGCGGCCATACCCTCTCAGTTGTGGGTATCCCGAAAACCGTTGATAACGACGTGGCGTTCGTCGCTCGCACTTTCGGCTATCTCACAGCGGTCGAGGAGGCGGTCAAAGTCCTCGTATGCGCGCATACAGAGGCACGCAGCATTCACAACGGCTTGGCTCTGGTAAAACTCATGGGCCGGCATTGCGGATTCATCGCCGCCGGTGCTACGGTGGCGAACCATGATGTGAATTTCACACTCGTCCCTGAGGTACCGTTCAAGCTGGATGGTAAGAACGGATTTCTCTCCGCCTTAAGAGACCGAATTCAAAAGCGTGCGCACGCTGTGGTGGTAGTTGCCGAAGGGGCCGGTCAGCAGTTATTTGAGGATTTGCCAACAGACCGCGACGCTTCCGGAAACATCAAACTGAAAGACATTGGCTTGTTTCTTCGGGAACGTGTCGAGAGCTATTTTAGAGACGCGAACATTCCGATCGCCATGCGCTACTTCGACCCAAGCTATTTGATCCGCAGCAGCCCGGCTAATGCTGCTGATTCGGTCCTCTGCGATCTCTATGCCCGAAACGCGGTGCACGCCGCGATGGCTGGCAAAACTGGTCTGGTCATCGGATACCTGCACGATTCATTTATCCACATTCCAATCGAGATGCTGGTTCGCGAGAAGAAGCATCTGGATCCCGAAAGCGTCTCGTGGACCGCGGTTCTGGCCGCGACCGGACAGCCCGCGCGATTCGAGTAGTAACCGTCCACACCTATGGGCATTTTGATTTCCGATTTCGACGGTACACTGACTCGGTATGACTTTTTCGAGAAGGTCCGCAAACGCTGGCCTTTTCCACCAGAAGACGATCCCTGGGAAAAATTTGTCTCAGGGGAGATAACTCATTTTGAAGCCCTGGCCGAAATTTTTGCGTCTGTCCGCACAACAGAGACGGACCTGCTGGAGCTGGCGGATTCGACGGGTTTGGACGCCAGCTTTGCGGAATCGGCTCAGGCGCTTCAGGAGCACGGCTGGGAAATCGTGATCGCGTCCGCCGGGTGCGATTGGTATATCAAATTTTTGCTTCAAAAAGCCGGTGTCTCAGTTTCCGTCTATGCCAACCCGGGAATATTCGATCCGAAGCGCGGCCTGCAAATGTCGCTTCCAGAAAATTCGCCATTCTTCAGTCCGACCAAGGGGGTGAGCAAGGCAGCAATCGTGCGGGATGCGCTGAATCGGTCGCATCGCGTTGCCTTCGCCGGAGACGGCCGGCCGGACCTGAGGCCCGCTATGCTGGTGCAGCCACAATTGCGCTTCGCCCGGGGGTGGCTGGCCGAGGCTTTGAGAGAACGGGGTGAGAAATTCCATCCTTTTGAGCGATGGTCAGAGATTGCGGATGAACTTCAGAAAGCCTGATGCTGATCCCCAAACAGACCGCGATCCCTGCACTGGTCCGGGTTAAACCGGGAGCTTTAGATCGGATAGGCATCTACGCGGAACGGCATGAGTTCATGCGGGTCGTTCTCTTTTTCAGTCAGGATCTTGATCAGGGATTGATGGCGCGTCTGGTCGCTGCGTGCCGCTCTCGAAACATCCGGATTCTGCAAAAGACACCCATAGAATCTATCCGTTTTGAAACAGCGACAGAACTCTTCCGCCAATCTCCAACAAACGCGGATGCAATCATTGGATTCGGCGGTGGCAAGGCTCTGGATGTTGCCAAATACATTGCATTTCTCTGCCGGCTTCCCTATCTCTCCATACCAACGTCACTGTCGAACGATGGATTCTGCAGCCCTCAATCGAGCCTCACCGTCGATGACCGCCGTCGCCCGCTGGCGTCGGCCATGCCATTTGGAGTCCTCATCGACACGGGCGTCTGTTTGAACGCTCCAGAAACTCTGTGGCATTCCGGGGTAGGTGACCTCGTTTCGAAACTCACAGCGGTCACCGACTGGAAAATAGCGTTTTACGCAACGGGAGATCCAATCGATGATTTTGCCGCTCTGCTATCAGATGCCAGCGTTTATCAATTCCTTGCCAGGCCAGAGCGGGACCTTGAGGGCGTGAGATTGCTTGGCACGGCGTTGTTATTGAATGGCATTTCGATGTCGATTTGCGGCTCCTCCCGGCCAGCCAGTGGAAGTGAGCACCTGATTTCGCACGCCCTCGATAGCGTCAGTAAACGACCCCGCCTTCATGGACTGCAGGTCGGGGTAGCCACCTATCTGGTTAGTCTCCTGCAAGGTCAGAACTCCGAACGAATCGCAGCCCTGTTCGATGCTACGGGGTTCTGGCGCGCCATCGCAAGCGATCCGTTTGAGCGGAGCGAATGGTTGGAAGCAGCTCGCCTGGCGCTGTCGATCAAGTCGGACTTTTACACCGTTTTATCCTCCCGCGACTGCGTTCCGGAAATCGAGAAGGCTCTGCGTTCCGACCCGAACCTGCGACAGTGCTTCCGAAATTAATTCGAGGCTTTTGGCCTGAACTTCTCACCAGTTTTTTGAACTTGTGAGAAGTTCACCGTCGCACGCTGCTTGGAAAGCAGCTTGCAAGAGCGAATGCCTTCGCTATCCCGAGCCGGCAGTTGCCGGATCGGCACTGCGTGCGGATTTCTCACCGGGCCGTGAGAAATCCAGGTTACAACATGTCGCTTTTCTAATGAGCAACTCTCCTGCCGCTGTCCATCTGCTCTGTTCCACCGACACCGGTTTTCGTCGAACCACTCCTTGAAAAGGGCAGCAGCTCGCACGGACTTTCCCAGTCGGTGAGCGCCACCAACAAAGAAGAAAATGCAGATTTCAGGTGAAGACTACGAGCCAAAGCCCGGCCAAAGCCGCCAGAATCATCCCGTAGGCAAAAGTCGGTACAAAAGTCATTTTGAGAATGGCGCCCTCCTGGTCTTTTAAACCCAGGACAGCGCATACGGCTACGATGTTGTGGACGGCAACCATGTTGCCCATGGCCGCTCCTACGGTTTGCAGGGCCAGCATAGTGGTTGTGGCCAGCCCGAGGTCCTGTGCAATCCTCAGCTGAATCGGTCCGAAGGTTAGGTTTGAGATGGTGTTTGAACCTGAGAAGAAACTGCCGAGAGCACCTAGAAAACCAGCGAAGTAAATCCACAGATCGCCCGTTCCGCTTGCCAGCGCATCCCCGAGGATTCTGGTAGATGCCCGCGCACCGTCGATAGTCAGCAGTTGAACAAAGATCAGAGCTCCCAACAAGGCGAGCACCGGCTTCCGGAGCCGTGTAAATGTCTCTCTTGCAACATCTCCGAAAGCGCTTGGCGCTCGACGATAAAGAATGAGTGCTAGCGCGGCAGCGACAAAAAACGGAAGGATGAACGGAACATACAGCAGCGCATACGACCAGTGAAGGTCCTGGCCAAGAATTCCCCGCAACTGGAAGACCAGGGACGGGCTGAGAGAAAATACCCCTAGCGGCCCTAGCGGAATGGACACCCACTCTGCCTCAGAGGTCAGGAGTTGCCGCAACCCGAAAAACGGGATTCGGGTCACAAGCAGAATTCCGACTGTCGCAAGCAGCGGAGCTAACGCTCGTAAGACATCGCCCTGAGGTAAGGAGATTGCTTGCGAAGTTTGCGGGCTGGTCGATGAGGAGCCTGGCGCCAGCAAACTATCCGCATTCGCTTCTCCTTTCGACAGGCCGATGCCATGCCGTGCCAGAAAAATCGTCGTCAGCAGGCCGACCATGCCGCCTGCCACGGAGGGAAATTCATAGTTGAAAGCGGCAACGGCAGTCATGGGTAGAACACTGGCCAAGATCGCAAGCTCAATGAAAAGCAGGTTGCGGCGAACCTCTTTCCAATCGACAACGAAGCGCAGCGCGAACAGAGGGATTACCAGTGCGGCGACAGAATGCATCAGGGCGGTCTTCAGACCGATCTCGAGCAATTGCAAATCTGTCAATCCCAGCGAACCGAGGCCGAACCATGTCGGTGTTCCAACGGCTCCAAACGAAGTGGGAACCGCATTCATGATGATGCACAGAACAGCAACACGCAATGGCGGAAATCCCAGCCCGACAAGTATGGGAGCGGCCAACGCGGCAGGAGTGCCGAATCCGCTGGCTCCTTCGATTAGAAAGACAAATGACCAGCCGACAATCATTAGCTGTGCCACTCGATTGCGCGAAACACCGTCAAGCCAGAGTCTGAGCGTCTGCATGGCACCCGAGCGTTCCAGCGCGACGAAAAAGAAGATGGCGCCAGATACAATCGAAATCGGCGTCAGCGCCTGTAGAAACCCGTTCACGAGCGCCGCATGAGCCAGAGGCAAGCTTGTGCGGAAATACCAGATCCGAATCAGGTAGGTTAACAGCGCCGCGAGAGCAAACGCGATTGCTGAGGGAAGCCCGTTCTTCTTCGTCATGGCAATGATAAGAAACGCAATTGGAACGGCGGCAAAAAAGACGTCCATCAAATCCCAGATAGTCGGTTACGCTGCGAACAGGAGGAGCAGCAAGTTTCCTCGATGTACGAATTAATCATTCGAGGGCCATTTCTTAGCTGGCAGTCCGCCTGACCACAAGCAAACTTCCAGAGCGATACCCGCACAGAAAGTTGTGCATCAAGATCCTCAGGGATGCCGTCAATAAGATCGAGATTCCTCTGACGTTGACGTACGTGGCTCCCAACCCTTCTTTATGCCGCCAAGGAAACTTGACCTCCAAGCCCGACTTTACTACCAAGGCTTCATGGGAATGCTGCAACTGAGTGGTATTCCGGTGGGATAGAGAGATCATGAGTCAAGACACAAGCACTTCAACAATCGACCTCGCTGCAAAGGCTACCCCACTCGTCAGCGAGCCGCACACCTTGCAGGCCGATGAGGTGGTGAGTGGGCTGCGGAGCCATCGCGATGGGCTCTCCAGCGCCGAAGCTGTAGATCGGCTCAAGGCCTTCGGCGCGAACCGGCTTCCAGCACCGCCGAAAGAAGGACCGTTGAAGCGGTTTTTCAAGCACTTCAATGATATTCTCATTTATATTCTTCTTGCCGCCGGCGTGGCCAAGGCGTTTCTCGGGCACTGGGTTGACGCTTGTGTAATTATCGCTGTGGCGCTGATCAACGCCATCGTCGGCTTCGTCCAGGAGGGAAAGGCTGAAGAGGCGCTCGAAGGGATCCGTAAGATGCTTTCACTGCGAGCCCATACTCGCCGAGAAGGCGAGTGGATCGAACTTGACGCGGCAGATCTTGTGCCCGGTGATATTGTGCGGCTCCGCTCCGGGGACCGTGTACCAGCGGATGTCCGGCTGATTGAGGCAGTCAACCTGCGCATCGAAGAATCTGCTCTTACAGGGGAATCCGTGCCTTCGGATAAAAGACCCGAGCCGGTGGATGCTAAAGCCGGGATCGGTGACCGGCGCTGTATGGCCTATTCAGGTACGCTGGTCGCAGTCGGAACCGGCGTCGGAATCGTTACTGCAACCGGAGCAGCTACGGAATTGGGGCGGATCAGCCGGATGATGGCCGAAGTGGAAGGGTTGGCGACACCGCTGACCAGACAGATGGCTGCTTTCGGCAAGGTGTTGTCCTACATTATCATCGGCATGGCCGCCGCGATGTTTGTCGTCGGCTGGCTCTTGTACGGCTTTGGTATTGATGAGCTTTTCTCTGCGGCTATCGGGTTCGCCGTCGCTGCAATTCCTGAAGGGCTGCCTGCGATCATGACAATCACCCTGGCGATCGGTGTGCAGCGAATGGTGCAGCGCAACGCGATCACCCGCAAGCTCACTGCTGTGGAGACACTAGGGTCCGTGACCGTCATTTGTTCGGATAAAACCGGCACTCTCACTCGCAATGAAATGACGGTTCGTCATCTGATTACCAGAGGCGGCCAATACGATGTGGAGGGCATAGGCTACTCTCCCAGGGGCAAAATCCTGCGCGATGGGCAGGAGGCTTCATTAGCAGCAAACCCGGATCTGCAAGCCTTGCTCGAGGTCATGGCGGTGTGTAACGATTCAGAGATTACTCAGGAAGACAATCATTGGAAGGTGATTGGGGAACC
>JAFAQT010000042.1 GCA_019246215.1 Verrucomicrobiota bacterium | reverse complement strand
GCTTCGTCCCTGGTCATTTTGTGCGATCCGTCGCAAAACGGTTGATTCTTGGACAGGCCGCACATGCAAATCCAAACAGATTTATCCTGCGGCTTAATCTCGAGAGGTCCCTGGTCGGATTTGAGAACCTTGCGCATTGAAATGGTTAAATCCAATATGAGGAGCTTGTCCAGCACCATTCGATGTGGCGCCTCTGATCGCGCGCTGCTGGTTGTAAATGAACCGTCGTGGTTGCCTCCGAAACGGCGTAAAGGGGCAGGCTTGCACCAGGTAGAAGCGTTCCGCAGTGTGGCCTTGCGCGCTAATCTTCGACAGCTACGGAACTTGCGATTTAAAAACTCGAATTTTTTTCGAGAGTTGATTCAGGTTCGGTTTTGCCTATCAGCGCGAGCATCTCCGCCAGACAAATGCCGGCCACGATCAATGCTCGCTGGAGAGCGTCCTCCGCTTCGGTGGCTTGACCCTTCTGAAGTTCAGCGATCCCGATGTTCAAGTGGCGGACCAGCGAATGAAACCATTGGAGGGTCAGGCGAAAACGTTCCTTCGGCTCAGGTTTTTCGCGTCGTCCTTCTCGCTCATCGAGTTCGGCCAGATAGGCGCCGTTCAGTGACACGAGACAGCATCGGCAAAACACCAGCAAAAAATTCTGAGCCTGGACTGTTGGCAACGACTTGGCATTAGATAATCCCACGACGACTCTCAAAATGGGTCTGCTGTAATAGGCGAACTGAATCTCGACCGCAGCCCGGCACCCATTGCCTTCGAGAGTCTTGCGTTCGGTTGGATCGTAGTGAAGCGATTTCAGCGAGGGATGCAGAACCAAAGTCAAGCCGTCCTCGGACTCAGCCGATGCTTCGCGCTGAACGATCTCCGCTGGGGAAACTATTTCTGGCTCGTACTCGATCTGACCGCTCTTGAGACTAAGTCGAATTCGATGATTGGCGGGGCGAGCAGGTAGCCACAAATAGCTAATCAGATGTTTGTTCGGAATAAGCTTGGTCAGGGTAAGAATGAACGCTTTTGCGCAGGTCTCGACAGTGTACCTGGTCATCGCACGTTTCAGGAAGAAGCTCATCGCGCCAGGCAATTGGCGAATGTCAGGTTTCAGCTCGTTTTGCAGGTCATCGCTCATCGGGACCGATTTGCATATGTTAGAAGGATCCGAGCGAATTGCCAGTCTCGCTAGTGTACCGTCTCCTAAATCCCTTGAGTTTCGTTGCGTTCAAAATGGGCCGCCGGCAAGGCGGTCCGAGCCGGACTGGCGTTAAAGGGCGCATATCTGAATGGATACGTAACCGACGAGCAACGCAGCCGCCGGCACATTTTCAACGCGACCCTCTGGGCCGTGTCCAGTTGGCTGTTTTTCCGCGTTGCTCGGTCCTTACCTATCGATCTAGAAATGCTCGTCGCTCGCGCCTTGAAAAACAGCCAACTGGCCTACGGCAAAACTTAACGGATTTAGGAGACGGTCCACTAGGAGCACGCGAAAGATTGGGTAAGATGAACAGGCAAGATTAGTGGCGCATCCGAAAGCTAAATGAGATTTTAGCCTATGGAAGCGAATGTGGAACGAATCTACAGGTCTGGCGTACCGAAGTCGCGCGTTCGGGGAGCGGACATACTTCTCGACGTGCTACGTTCGGAGGGGACACGCTACATTTTCGGCAACCCGGGCACGACGGAGTTGCCTTTGATCGATGCTTTGGTGTGCGTACGGGACATCCGATATGTCTGGGGGCTGCAGGAAGCTACCGCGGTGGCCATGGCGGATGGCTACGCGCAGGCATCCGGCAAGACTGCCTTCGTCAATCTTCATACGGCCGGCGGTTTGGGCCACGGCATGGGAGCGATTATGAATGCGAAGATCGCTCGGGTGCCTATGGTAGTCACCGCGGGGCAGCAGGACCTTCGGCATTTTTTAGCCGACCCATTGCTGGCCGCCGATCTCGTAGGGATGGCCGCCCCGATCGCTAAGTGGAGCTTCGAGCCGAATTCGCTTGATGATCTGCCGTTGATTCTTCGCCGTGCCTTCCAGAATTCGATGTCGCCGCCGCGCGGCCCGGTTTTCCTTTCTCTTCCGATGAATATTCTCGACGAATCAGGTTCACCTCCGATGCTTTCAGCGAGCCGCGTTGAACGGGCAAGCATCGGCTCAGGGATCCCAGATTTGGCTTCAGAACTGTTGGAGTTCAGGCCGGGTCGCATCGTGATCGTTGCCGGCAACGACATAGCGGAGACCGGAGTGGACGAATCTATAGCGAGAGTGGCTCGGTTGTTAGGCGCGCCGGTTTACGGATCCTCGTGGCCGTCCGTCAATAACTTCGCTTCTGTCAATCCGTTCTGGCGCGGCTCTTTGCCGACGACCGCTAAAGGAATCTCCGAGATTCTCGGGAAATACGATTGCATGCTCGGATTGGGCGGCAAGACCCTGCTGGCGATCGTCTACACGGCCAGAGATCCGATCCCGGAAAACATTACATTTTATCACATCTCGGAAGACGGCAACGATCTCTGCCACAACGATGCTCCACGGCTGGGAATTGTCGGAAATGTGAAAGCAACCCTGGAAGCACTGGCGGAGGAACTTGAGCGGGAGATTTCTCCAGATTCCGTTAAAATGAACCTCGATATTGCGCGAGAAGCCAAGGAAGCTCAGGAGAAATCGCTGAGGCAGAAGGCGGAAATAGCTGACCGGGATCCGCATATCCCGCCGATCGTGGCAGTGCGGGAAATCGTCCGAGCTTTGGCTGATGGCACTTTGCTGGTCGATGAAGCGCCGTGCGCGAATCAGTTCACGCAGCCGATGCATCGAACGACTGCCGCGAAACAAAACTTTCACAATCGCGGCGGAGCTCTGGGGTGGGGCATGCCCGCCTCTGTCGGTGTTTCACTGGCGCATGACAAAGCGCCTGTCCTTTGTCTTGTGGGAGACGGGTCTGCGCTTTATTCACCACAGGCACTCTGGAGCGCCGTTCACGAGGAGACGCCGGTGGTTTTCGTGGTTCTGAACAACGCCGAGTATGGAATTCT
>JAFAQT010000032.1 GCA_019246215.1 Verrucomicrobiota bacterium | reverse complement strand
GACAGCCGAAAGGGACAGGTCAAATGTTGATCTCCACTCGCAAACCTGTCTGCGGGGATTGAAAACCGGTCTCCCTAGATAAGAGGGCAGAAATCGGCTCAGCCACCTTCATGATTACCGCTGAACTCGAGGATTTAGCTGCGCGTGATTTGACCTGTCCCCGAGGCTATAGCGTAGCGTTGTTCCCGCAGCTATATAAATGTCCAGCGGTAAGAGGATTTCGGACCATCCACCAGATCTCGCACCTGCGCCCCGATATCCGACCTGTCCCCTGACTTCGGGCTCCCCTGACTTCGGGCCGTGCTGTCCCCTGACTTCGGGCCGTGAATTTCGACCGCGAGCGCCCGGATCAGCCGCAGGGTACTCTGCTCATCGGGAAAGATTCGGATGACATGGGTCGCGGCGCTTAAGTTCCCGGTTAAGCCGTTCGAGCATATTGGGACCGACGCCGAAAGGGACGACCGACGCCGAAAGGGACAGGTCAAATGTTGATGTCGGTTTCCAGAGCTGTCCGAGGCTGAAAAAGAATCTCACATAATAGGGCAGATGTTGATCTTTCCACGGTCACCGCTGGGACTAGAGAATTTTAGATCCTCGAGATTTCACCTGTCTCCCGGCTATGACCTGACCTGTCCCTGATTCCGGGCCCCGCATTTGACCTGTCCCCAGGTTCTTGCCTTGACCTGTCCCCCAGGTTCTTGCCTCCCCCAGGTTCTTGCCTGACTGCGGGTCCCTTTTCACCGTCGCCTTTGGGTTTTACCGTAGCATTTGGCCTGAGACCCGACTGCGAAAGACGGGGAGACGCCGAAAGGGACAGGTCAATGTTGATGTTGGTTTGCAGAGCTGTCCGCGGCTGAAAAAGAATCTCACATAAGAGGGCAGATGTTGGCTCGGGCATGATTCCAGGGTCACCGCTCTGACTAGAGGATTTTAGATCCTCGAGATTTCACCTGTCTCCCGGCTATGATCTGACCCCTGTCCCTGATTCCGGGACCCGCATCTGACCTGCCCCCCCGAGGTTCTTGTCTCCCTTTGACCTGTCCCCCAGGTTCTTGTCGCCCCGGGTTCTTGTCCTCTTCTCCGGTTTGTTGTCCTCGCAGCCGGCGCTGACCCGGAAGAGATTCGGATTTATCGGATCAGCATGCAATCACCGTAACTGAAAAAACGGTACCGCTCCTTGACCGCTTCCCGATACGCTTCCAAGATGAACTCGCGGCCGGCAAATGCCGAGACTAACATCAAAAGAGTTGATTGCGGGAGATGGAAGTTAGTCAGCAACGATTGCACCCTCCTGAACTCGAACGGCGGATAGATAAAAAGGTCAGCCACGCCGTTGCCTGGCCGTATCTTACAAAAGCGCTGCATCAGAGTTTCCAAGGTCCGCACGGTCGTTGTCCCTACCGCCAAGATGTCTTCGGCCGACTGAATCCTCTCCGCAGCGGCGGCTGTCAGTTCGAACGCTTCGTCATGCATTTTATGGCGAGTGATATCTGCGACTTTGACGGGTCTGAATGTTCCAACACCCACGTGAAGCGTGACAAATTCGTGAGGAATCTGGCCCAGCAGTTCCGGCGTGAAATGTAACCCCGCAGTCGGCGCCGCAATCGCCCCATTTCGCGAAGCAAAGACGGTTTGATATCGTTCACGATCAAAGGCCTCCGGTGCGCGATCAATATAAGGAGGAAGCGGTATCTCTCCGATTTCATCGAGATCAATCAATTGATCGAATCGGATCAGACGATCCCCTTCCTCTCCAATTTGAACGATTTCAGCTCGATGACCAAGGATCGAAAAGCTTCGCCCCAGGCTAAAAGATCTCCCCGGCCGGACAAGGCATCGCCAGGTGAAAGGATCGATTTGCTCGAACAGAAGCATTTCCGCCTTTTGATCAGGAAATCGGATCCGAGCTGGAATAACTCTTGTGTTGTTTAAGACGACTAACTCCTTCGGTCCCAGCAATTCGACCAAATCGCGGAAGTGGAGATGGGTGATTCGCTGGCCCTTGCGCTCAAGGAGCATCATTCTCGATTCACCTCGCCGTTCGGTCGGGTAACGGGCGACGAGATCCTCTGGAAGCTGATAGGCGTAATCTGCTGTGCGCAGAGTCATGATTGCAGTAAATGCAGAAGCTCAGGAGTAGCAGAAACCAGATGAAAGCTCAGGGTGGCGCCATCCAGGGCAAATGGTCACAACTCTCAAGGAGGCTGAGATCATCAGATTTATCCTGCGACTCCTGACCTACTCCGCCCAATGGAGTCAGGCATTCGGCTTCTGCTGATTCTGAGGGGCGGGGCTCAACTTTTTCCCAAATTTTTGATCCAAGATCTTGTTCCACTGTTTCAGGCGCGTCTTCTGCTCCGCAAACAATTCTTCAGTCGAGTCGAGAACATCGATCGAATAGATTTTATCTCCTTGAACGATTTTTGTGGCGACGTCCAGTCCATTGGTCACCTGTCCGAAAATCGAATAATTACCATCCAGCATTTTTACATGCTCCTGTTTTAAGGGATTAATGGTCACGTAAAACTGGCTGCCGTTGGTATTCGGACCGGCGTTAGCCATCGCTACTGCACCAACCTTGACGTGGGACAACGAGTCGTGCACTTCATTTTCAAAATGGTAACCAGGACCGCCGCTTCCGGTCCCGAGCGGGTCACCACCTTGGATGACAAACCGGGGGACGACACGATGAAAAGTGAGTCCGTCGTAAAACTTACGAGTCGCTAAATTCAGGAAACTCGCAGCTGTCACCGGCGCCTTAGAAGGAAAGAGCGTCGCCTGGATATCCCCTTTTGCCGTACGGATTACAATCCGAATGTCATTGAGCATTTAATGGCATCCTCCGTCGCAACGCTCGTGAAGCCAAGGGAAATTGATCGTAAAAGAATTCACAACAACCGCTTTGCGCGGTCAGGTGATTCACCCTAATAGATTCCATGCTGAAACTGGGCTTGGTGCAGATGCGATGTTCGGTCAATCCCCTTGAAAACGTAGACAAGGCGGAACGAATGATCCGCAACGCGGCTTCGGAGGGTGCCAACATTATTTGCCTCCAGGAAATTTTCAACACGATCTACTTTTGCCAAACCGAAGACCACGAATATTTTCGATTCGCAGAAGAAATTCCCGGGCCGACCACTATGCGTTTGGGCAAAGTCGCCAAAGAACTCGGCGTCGTGATTATCGCCCCGATTTTTGAAAGGCGCGCGGCGGGGCTTTACCACAATTCAGCCGCCATTCTCGATTCTGACGGCAGTTGCATAGGCAAGTATCGGAAAATGCATATCCCGGACGATCCGCTCTTTTATGAGAAATTCTATTTCGCCCCCGGTGATCTCGGATTCAAATCCTGGAAGACAAAGTTCGCAACAATAGGAGTACTGATTTGTTGGGACCAATGGTATCCGGAAGGTGCCAGGCTGACGGCACTCAGCGGTGCCGAAATCCTTTTCTACCCAACTGCGATCGGGTGGCATCCCAGGGAGAAGAAAGTTTATGGCGAGCGGCAGTATTCGGCCTGGGAAACGATTCAGCGATCCCACGCGATCGCAAACGGATGTTACGTGGCGGTATCGAATAGAACAGGGCATGAAGCGCCTGCCGGAGGAGACGGCATTGAATTCTGGGGACAGAGCTTTGTCGCGAATCCGTCAGGACAGATCATTGAAAAGGGCTCCGTGGACAAGGAAGAAACCCTGGTGACGGAGATTGATCTCGGCGAATTGGAGCTGCAGCGAAACCATTGGCCCTTCCTCCGAGATCGTCGCGTCGACGCATATGCAGAAATAAGCAAGCGTTACATCGATTGATAGAACAACCGCAGTTTTGAGCGCAGAGTACCTTCCACAGATTAGAGGAGAAGCCCGGGAGCACGCCAGGGAAGATGTTTACTGAGAATTGTCCAGCGGCACAGGGATATCGCCTGCCGGCCGAATGGGAACCGCACGAAGCGACGTGGCTCTCTTGGCCGCGACGGGAGGGAATCAGTTTCCCCGATGCATACGACGAGGTGATGCCGGTATTCGTCCAGCTGGTCGACGCACTACGTGAATCGGAAAAAGTAAGAATAAATGTGAATGATGAAGATCACGAACGCCATGTGCGTTTATTGCTGAAGGATATCGACACGAGTCACGTTGAGTATTTTCAAATCCCTACTAACGAACCATGGTGCCGCGATCACGGCCCGATCTTCATTAAACGCGACAGCGACCCGCAGCTCGCTATCGTGGATTGGGATTACAATGCCTGGGGCGGCAAATACCCTCCCTTTGATCTCGATGAGGTAGTCCCGACCCGGGTCGCAGCACATCTTCGCCTGCCTGTATACTCTCCCGGATTGGTCATGGAAGGCGGTTCGTTTGACGTTAATGGCACCGGAAGTCTGCTGACAACCGGATCCTGTCTTCTTAACCCCAATCGCAACCCTGGAAAATCAAAATACGAGATCGAAAGATCTCTGCGTGATTATTTGCAGGTCACCAACATTCTCTGGTTAGGTGACGGCATCGAAGGTGACGACACGGATGGGCATATCGACGACATTAGCAGGTTCGTCGGCCAGACAACCGTTCTGACAGCTATTGAGGAGGACCCAAAAGATCCAAATTTCGAACCGTTGCTGGCGAACCTAGGGTTACTCAAAACGATGAAAGCCGAGAACGGTACCTCGCTCGAAGTACGTACGCTTCCGATGCCGCCGAGAGTGGATAAGGAAGGCCGCCGCCTTCCAGCAAGCTACGCGAATTTTTACATCGCCAACAAGGTGATCCTTTTGCCCGTGTTCTCTTCACCAAATGACAAACAGGCGCACGAAACTCTTCAGCATTGCTTCCCGGGTCGCAGGGTCTTGCCAATCGATTGTACAGAACTGATCTGGGGTCTTGGCGCTTTTCATTGCCTGACCCAACAGCAACCGGCGGTTTAATTTAATTTAAGCTTCGATCCGGCGGAGATTTCATCCTAAAAATCCTACCTGATTCTGACATTCTTTCGCAGGAAGGTTGGAATGTCCAGGTCCTGACCATCAATGATCGTGGGTTCGCTCTTCTCAAAGCGACCGCGTGAAACCGGCTCGAACTGTAATATCTCCTGTTTCGCTTCGACCTTCTTCGCGCTCCCCGTTTGCGATTTCGCGTCCAATTTCGCGGGGGGACGAGTTTGCGCGGGCTTATGGGTTTCGGATTGGGTGCTAGACAGCATCAATTCTTCTTCGCCTCGCTCCGGGGCGTAGCCAATTGCACCCGCCTGCTCCTGCGCAGCCGCTTTAGGAGGGAGCTCGGAAACTGCAGCGGGCTTCCAAGGTTCCGGTTTGACATTCGGTTGCGGTAGAGGTTCGACCGGATAGACCGCTCTTTGGCGGAATTGAGCGATCGGTTTTCCCAAGCCATTGCCCAGAGAGCTTAGAACGGACACAGAAAGACGGTTCCCCATGCGGGTCTCAATGCCGATCCCCATAAAAAGCTGGGTCTGATCATTAATGTGCCGATTAAGCTCTTCCATGATGATTTGAACTTCGCCCAGGGTAATATTGGGACCGCCGCAGATGTGAACGATGGCGTGAAAAGCGTTCTCCAGCAGCGCGCCGCGGTTCATCAAAGGGCTCTTAAGTGCTTTAGCCAGCGCGTCATGCGCGCGGTTTTCACCATCTGCCTCTCCGTACCCAAAAAGGGCGCGCGCATCTCCGTTCCGCAGCACAGCGCAAACGTCGTCAAACCCGATGTGCAACAGCCCAGGGCGCTGAAGGAGAGCAGCCACGGAACGAATACTTTGCGAAACGGTAAGATCGGCCGCGGCGAACGCCTCGTGGATTCCCATCCGGGGCAGGGTGATTTCTGCCATGCGATCATTCTCGAAACAAACTACCGCGTCGCACACCGCGCGCAATCGGGTCAGACTTTCCTCTGCCTGTGCGCAGCGCCGGCGTCCTTCGAAACTGAAAGGGACAGCCGCAAACGCCAGCACCAAGGCATTTTCCTCTTTTGCAACTTGAGCGACCAATGGCCCCGCCCCGGATCCAGTCCCGCCGCCCAAACCGGCACACAAGAAAACGACGGTCCCCCCTTGCAGGACAGACCGAATGTCGTCTGTTGCTTCTTCGGCAGCAGCATAACCGAGTTCGGGGTCACCACCGGAACCAAGACCGCGTGTGAGATTTCGACCAAGCTGCACCTTATGAGCCGCCACAGACGCCGTGAGCGACTGAACATCCGTGTTAATGGCTACCAATTCCGCCGCTTCAATGCCGTCAAGCATCACGCGATCCAGGATGTTGGAGCCTGCGCCGCCAACTCCAACCACTTTCACGTGGATTGGTTCGCCCGAATTATTCGCTCGATCATACTGTCGATTTAGCTGCACCATATTGCTGGATTAATTTCGAAAAATTCCTTTGATTTTCTGAAACGCGTTCCGAATAAGGCCGCCGGAAGCGGGCCTGTCTATCTGCACCAGGTGCGCGTACTTCACTAAACCCAGCGCAGTTGAGAACTGCGGATTCTCGAACGCGGATGTCACTCCGGCCATCGGCAGCGCATGAGCCATGGTCACCGGCATTCCAAAAATGTCGGACGCGAGATGTTCGAGCCCCCGAATCTGGCTGCAGCCTCCGGTAATGAATACTCCTGCTCCAACGTAATGGAGATTTTGATCCGCCTCGATCTGCCGCTTGACGATCTCCAGAGCTTCACGCAGGCGTTCGTGAATGATCTGATTCAATGGCTCTCTTTCTATTTCCCTGCCGGCAAAGCCTGTTTCGTCCTTGAGTAAAATTGTTTCGCCCGGAAATGCTGTTCCGAGGGTAACGTTCCCTTCGTCAACCTTGAGTTTTTCAGCGCGTGCCGAGGGGATTTTCAGCCCAATGGAGATATCGTTCGTGATGTGGTCACCTCCAATGGAGAGGACTCCGCTCTGCTTCACGGCGCCGTCGACATAAACAACAAAATCGGTCGTTCCACCGCCAATATCGATCACGATCGCTCCCAATTGTTTTTGGTTTTTCTCCAAAACGGCCTGGGCAGTGGCCAAAGAGTTGATGATCACGTCCGCCGGTTCGAGTTCCAATTCCTTCACACAGCGGATCGCGTTTTGGATTCGTGTGCGGATTCCATAAACGATATGAAAATCCGCCTCCAGCTTCTTTCCGAGCAAGCCGACCGGGTTAAGAACTCCGTCTTGCCCGTCTACATAATAATGCTGGATGATCGTATGGAGGATGCAATCTTCCATCGGCAAACTGACTTCCCGCGCATTGGTGCGGACGTCGTCCAGGTCTTGCTCGTCGATCTCTTCTCTTCCTTCTTCGAGAACCACCACGCCACGATTGTTGAAACTTCGAATATGACTCCCGGTAATCCCTAGATAAACTTCGCTGATTTCTACGTCGCTCTTCTCTTCGGCGTCTACGATTGCGTCGTGGACACACCTCTTTGCGGTTTCAAAATCGACGATCTCGCCCTTACGTACGCCGCGCGCGGGGACACTTCCCACACCAACGACCTTCAGCGTTCCATCGCTCCGCGCCTCCGCGACAACTGCGCAGATTTTTGAGGTGCCAATCTCAAGGCCTACAAAGATGTTGTCTCTAGCCATTCAATCGAGTCGTCTCTAAAGGGAGTGCACGCCGAACCGGAGGCGAAGATTGCCTCCCCTCCTGCCCCGCAGGCGGAGGACCCGAGGATCGCCCCTCTCTGAACGACTTCAATCTGGTGTGCTCCCGTTTTTGTTGAAGTTTCTTTTCTTGTAATTTTGATCCATTTGGCTGTGAGGTGCTCTTTGATTGATCCGACTGCAGGGATGCGCCTTCGTTCGTCGACCCGGGTTTTAAGTCAATCTCCGCATGCGGAGTCTCACCTGAACTCGGTCCCACTGAGGAGCCACCCGCCGGCCCGTTAGGAGCCGTCGATTGGGTCTCCTGCACAAACGTCACCGGCACATTCCGCTGCGCCATCAGATTCACAGTCCGCAGTTCACGACTATTTTTATCGCAATAATTCAGCAGGATTCCTAAACGGTGCAGTTGCGATTCGATATCATCTGTTCCGAAGGCAACGCTCGCGTGCTGTTTGTCCGTGACCGTCAGGCAATAGCTTTTTGAAACGTCAATAGTTTGAATTTGGAAACGGCCCTGCAAAATCTCCGCCGAAGCGCGAATCAGATCCAGCGCGGCCTTGACGTCGTCCTGTGCCAAGGGTTGGCCTGCCTGGCAATTCGAAGTGTCGACACCGACAATCAACGGCAGCCCGAGGTATTCCGCAGCCAGGGATTTGGTCTTTAAAAGGATCCCGCGCTGATCAACAAGATAGGCGCTTTCAAAATTAAACGAATTAAGATTCGTGTCCGGTGGTACCACCCATGCCACCGGCCGCCGTTCCTGGACTGAAATCACTAATTTATTAGGAAGAACCCTCTGGATGCGGCTCTCCTCGACCTGTGGCAAAGCAGCAAGTCTTTCCTGCACTTCAGGAAGACTGATAGAAAAAATATTTTTCCCTTCGACCACATCCGCCGCGCGTAAAATCGCTTCACGAGTCAAGTTGCCATCCGATGTCACTTCAATTGCTTGCAACGCGTAATCGGCATTGGCAAAGAACAGGGCATTGAAAATCCGTTTCGCTCCAAAAGCGATCCCACCAAGCATTGAGGTGATCAAAATAAAACCGCACATCGTCAGCAAGACCCGCTGGATGCGCCGTGCAGCCACTTTTTTCGCGCGGACCTTAACATCGAGAAGATGCTGGCTCTTGCGCTGCCGGGCGGTAGAGGCGCGTTTATTTCCTTTGCGCATCCTCTTCTGAATGATCATCGCTTGCTTGCCAGCCTCCTTTCCAACGACAATCGGACGATGCACTCACAGAGGTGTGACATGGAAATATCGGCAGCCGCGGCAGCCTCGGGTAACAAGCTTGTTTCGGTCATACCGGGAATTGTGTTCACTTCCAGCACCTGAGGCTCTCGGTTTGCATCCAGGATCAAATCAACTCTCGAATATATTTCCAACCTCAGCGACCGATGCGCAGCCAGGGCGACTGATTCGACCCTTTTTTTTTCCCAGCGGCTCAGAAGAGCGGGGCATTCGTGTTCGGCCGCACCGCCGCGGTTCGTCCATGTGTACTTATTCTCGTAACTGTAAAATCCCCCGCGTGGGCGGATCTCGATGATGGGCAATGCGGTTTCGCCGAGGATTCCGACCGTCAGTTCGCGACCGGCGATAAAAGCTTCGGCCAAAATCGTATTAGCCTGTGCGAATGCCTGTTGCAGTGCGGCGTCCCGCTCTGCGATCGATTTTACCATATAGACGCCGACGCTTGATCCCTGACAGGGCACTTTCACGACGTACGGAAGCGGGAGATCAGGAATCTCTCCGTTTTGCAGAGTAACGTAGGGAGCGGTTGGTACGCCGCACTCCACAAAACGTCTCTTACTCTCAATTTTGTCAAAAGCTAATCGGCTGGACACTTCGCCCTCACCGGTATAAGGGACCCCTTTCTCATCTAGAATTGACTGGATGGTGCCATCCTCGCCAAAAGTACCGTGCAGGGCATTAAACGCCAAATCTGTTCCAGCAGGTAAGTGAAGATTATCATCTAAAACATCGATCTCAAAGGCCTCCGCTCCCAAAGATCGCAACGCATTTGCCACCGCAGATCCGGAACGGAGCGAAACCTCGCGTTCCGAGCTTGGTCCTCCACACAAGACCGCGATTTTCTTGCCGAATAAAAAGCTATTCATCATCCATCCCGACAATCTGCAGTTCAGTTTCTAAATCGATTCCTAGCCGTTCCTTGACTAGGGATTGGATCTCGGCGATTAACCGAAGAATTTCTTCGGCACGCGCACCGCCATCATTCACGATGAAGTTCCCGTGGACTTCCGAAACACGCGCTGCTCCCACTCGCCGATTCTTCACCCCCAATTCTTCAAGGAGCTTGCCTGCGGGGCTTTTGCGCGGATTTTTGAAGATGCAACCCGCGCTGGCGGCGATCGGCTGGGTTGTTTTTCGTTTGTGACTCGACTCGATTAGTTTTCGGTCAATCGCCTCCAAACTAGCTTCCTCTCCGCGAAAGATGGCGGAAACGGCGTACCGCTCCCGCAACATTGGAACACTGCGATATTGAACCTGCATCTCGGCGGCAAGGAGCGTCTCGAACTCGCCCCGGGAACTGACAACCTGCACACTAACAACTTTTTCGAACGTTTCGCACCCCATCGCTCCGGCGTTCATCCGAAGGCTGCCGCCCACACTGCCGGGGATCCCTTCCATCCACTCGAGCCCGCCAATCCCCGCATTGCGCGCCGCAGCAGCGAGTTGCTTGAGCCGAACACCCGCACCCGCATGAATCTCGAGGCCATTCACAGTGAGCTCCACAAAATCTCCACGGTTTAAATGAATAACAACGCCGGCGATCCCGCCATCACGGACCAAAAGGTTTGAACCGCGACCAATGAACATGACCGGCAACCGATTTACAGCACAAAATTCCAAAACATTCGCTAATCCGCCCCGGGTTTCAGGCTCTACCCAAAATTGAGCTGGACCGCCTGCCCGGAGCGTCGTGTGTCTGGAAAGTGGCTCGTACAATCTCACTTCTCCGGCGCCCATTACCTCTCGGAGTTGCACGGATATCTCCAGATCCTTGATCAGCTTGGTGGCTTCTTCGTGAATATCTCCCGCTCCAAGACTCAGTATCAAATCTCCCGACCCCGCGATCCGTCCGACCTCCCGATGCAGCATGCTTCGTTTCGGCACATACACGGCGGCGTGATGATTATGTGCCCTGAGCGCGGCGACAATCGTGTTGCCGGAAAGTCCGGGGATCGGCGCTTCATTGGCGGCGTAAATATCTGTCACGTACACCAGATCTGCCAGATTGAACGACGAACCGAACTCCTTCTGGAGCGCCTTGGTTCTGGAATAACGATGTGGCTGAAACATCACAATTAGCCGCTTGCACTGCAGCGACCGGGCCGTCTCGAGCGTTGCTTTTATCTCCGTTGGATGGTGACCGTAATCGTCCACCACGGTGTAGTCGACGGTTTGCATTCTGATCTCGAATCTTCTCCTGGCTCCACGGAAAGAATCGAGCGCTTCCGCGATCTTGCAGAACGGCACCCCCATTTCCGTGGCAAGCGCCACAGCTCCCAAGGCATTACTAACGTTGTGTGCACCCGGGACCCCGAGGGCTAAACTCCCAAGACATCGGTCTGCTCTCCAGACTTCAAAACGCGATCCGCACGGGCCACCAGCAAAATTCCGATATTGGTAAAGGGCTCGATCGGTTTTCCCGTATGAGATGGAATTCGGACGCGTGGAACAAAGACGTGCAGCGTGCGGATCATCGTCGCAATAGACGACTTTGCCGCTGATCTGGTCGATGAACCGGTTAAACACCTGCTCTATGGCGGTAAGGTTGGAATAATAATCGAGATGTTCCTCTTCAATATTTAGGATGATTGCGTGCTCAGCAGGATAGATGCGCAGAGTTCCGTCGCTTTCGTCTCCTTCTGCGACAAGATAGTCTCCAGTCTGCTCCCAATGCGCATTAGTGCCAAGAATCGGAATCTCGGCGCCCACATAGTGGGAAGGGTTAAGCCCGCCCACTCGCAAGACGTGAGCCGTCATCGAGGCGGTCGTCGTCTTACCGTGCATTCCGGCAACGACGATTCCTTTTTTAAATTGCATCATGGCGGCTAACGCTTCCGCGCGCCGCACGATGGGAATTCCCAACCTGATCGCCTCGTCGAAGGCGGGGTTCCCGCTTCGGATCGCAGAAGAATAGACTACCAATTCGGCGCCACGAACCGTCTCCTCTGTTTGGGGAAGATAAAATTTCAGGCCCAGTGTCTCGAGCCGCCTTGTTTCCAATGTACTCACCCGATCGCATCCGCTCACGCGATGACCAAGCGCTAACAATAGCCCGGCGATCCCGCTCATTCCGGAGCCCGCGACTCCTATCAGATGAATCCGCTTCGGATGTCTCAGAAGAAATTCGGCAAGTTTCTTTGGCAGATCAAACGTCATTTGCGGAATTTCTCGATGATTTCAACAATCCTATTTGCGGCTGTGTCCGATCCGGGCGCTTGAGTTTGCACAGTAGGACGGTGCACCGTCGCTCCATTATTTAAAAAATGTTCTATCAATGAGCCCAGGGTGTCTTCGTTGACACGCGACTCTTCTAATACTTCAGCGACTCGATGTCTCGCAAAAATTTCGGCATTGATAAGTTGATGATTTTCCGCCGCAAACGGATACGGAATCAAGATTGTTGGTAAACCGAAGTAAGAGAGTTCGGTCAAGCTGGCGGCTCCAGCCCTGGCTAACGCCAGGTCTGCAACGCTATATGCCTCCTCCATTCGATCGTAAAAAGCACTAACGAAAGCGGGGATCCCTTCCTTTTGATAACATTCGTAGACATAGTTTTCATCTTGTTTTCCGGTTAGATGGATGAACTGAACTTCTTTCTCTACGAACCGGGATAGAACCGTTATTACCGCTTCGTTGATGCCATGTGCTCCCTGGCTCCCACCCATCACCAGGACGGTCCGCAAGCCGCTCTTCAGGCGCATATTCCTCAAAGCCCGGCTGCGATCCACCGGAGCTCGCAGACTGTCGCGAATAGGCGTGCCGGTAACTTCAACTGCCTTGTTCGGAAAATAGCGCGCACACTCCTCGAATCCGAGCAGGACCTGTTTCGAGAGAAAAGCATTCAGCCGATTTGCTTTGCCCGGAATCGCGTTTGCTTCGTGGATAAACGTCGGCAGACCGGTTATACGACCGGCCAGAATCGGTCCGGTAGATGTGAACCCCCCCATACCAAGAACAGCATCCGGCTTGAACGAACCATAAGTACGCAGGCAGTCTACCAATCCACTCATGAACTTCGCGATGAACAAGAAAAACTGGATCGAAACCACCTTTGTCAGGCCGACAGCGGGAATCTTCTGAATGCGGAACTCTTTTCGGTCCCCGACCGCGACTGCGTCTATCTGCTTTTCGGAAATGAGCAGCAGGATCTCATGCCCCCGATTCCGCAAAACCTCGGCGACGGCCAGACCGGGGAACAGGTGTCCGCCCGTTCCTCCACATGCGATTGCGACTTTCATCAGAAGGAACGGCTAGATTCGGGAAACATGCCTGATTCGAACCGTCATCTTAGTATTTCCAGTCGTTTCGTCTTCTTTGCCTTGCCTGTAAATGTTGACCAGGATTCCGATGCAAATCAGGCAAAAAAAGATATTCGAGCCGCCATAGCTGATAAACGGCAGCGGAAGCCCTTTGTTCGGGAACAAAGAAGTGGTTACGCCAACATTGATTGCGGCTTGCAAACCCAGGATCGCCGTACAACCAAATCCAAGCAACATCCCAAATCGGTCCTTGGCGTTTAGCGCAATGAGTATTCCGGATGTCACAATTAAGAGGTAACAAAACACCACCACGAGTGTCACCCGCAACCCCAGCTCTTCGCCGATCACCGGAAAGATAAAATCGGTGTGTGCATAAGGTAAGTAGAGCATTTTTTGTCGTCCATTCCCCAGACCGAGACCTTCCACGCCTCCGGAACCGAAGGCGATCAATCCCATCCATTGTTGATGACCTTCTTTCTCCTGGTATTGATCGGGATGCAGAAACGCCAGAATTCGACCCTGCCGTTGAGAGATGTGCCAAGCAATCCCAACGAGAGCAGCGACACTGGCGATCACTAATGGCCCCAGATATTTCGGACTGGCCCCAGCGACGAACATGATGAGAAGAACTGTTGCGCCGATCAGCAGCGTCGTTCCTAGATCGGTCTCCAACACAATCGGCACCAGAAGCGTCGCTACCACTGCAACCGGGAAGATCAGCCCCATGAGGATCCGTTTGCATTTCGTCTCAAATTTGGAGAACCACCACGCCACAAAAATAATCGCAACCAGTTTGGCCAGTTCCGAAGGTTGAAACGTCACTGGTCCCGCATGAATCCAACGCCACGAACCATTGATTCTCATGCCGATCGGACGAATGAAGCAGAGAGTTAACAACCCTAATGCGATCGGAAACAATGCGAACCAGCCCTTCTCCAATCGATGATAGTCGAGCAGCGCGAATAGAATGGAAAAAACAAATCCTACGCCCAGCCAGAAGCCCTGTTTCTTCAGGAAATTGAACTGGTCGCCGTGACTGTCGGGAGCGAAAGCGCCCGTGCTGTAAAGCATCACCAGTCCGATAGTGACCAGTACAGCAACTGCCAGCACCAGTATATATGCGCTCTGTCTATGCATGGACCGCGTGGTTGCCTCCGTGAGTAACACACTTCACGGGATCACTAACTTTTGGCCTATCTGCAGCCTCTTAGGATCTTCTATATTGTTCGTCCTTAACAAATCCGCATAACTAACTTTGAATTTCTTCGCGATCGCCGCGGGCGAATCTCCTCTTTGGACAACGTATACTCTCGCGGATTCTCCGGCCTCCTGTGCGATGCCACTACTCTGAGACTTTGCGCTGCTGTTCCCTGGGACGTGTGAAGAATCCACAATTTTTTGCACCTCCGCCGGGACCGCTTTGCCGGCAGGTTTGTCCGCCGTTCCTGATTCCCGGCCGGCGTTGCTTTGGGTTGTCGGAGGCTTTTGCCCGGCTGATTCCGGTTTTCCCGTTGAGCTCCCTGTTTGATGGTCCTTAAGCGCGCTGAACGCGAAGATTCCACCCACGGCGACAACGTGAAGCAACAGAACGACCACGAACGCCCGCGATAATTTTACGTTAGGCTCCTCAGCAGCATAGTCTTCTTCGGTGTATTTTGCTGGGGACCGATGCGCGGCTGCTCGAAGCTTTTTCCTTGACGGTACTCTGAGAGGTCTTCTTATGATTCTCACCTGGCTAACTCCTGAATGATTTCGCGGAACTGATTACCGCGATCGGCATAGTTTTGAAACATGTCGAATGAAGAGGTCCCCGGCGAGAAAAGCACCACATCTCCCGGGAGACTGTGCCGTCGTGCCCGATCGATCGCCGCTTGCAGCGTTTTTGCACGTGAACATGGGGCAACCTCCGACCAGGTCCGAAATATTCGATCGGCCATTTCCCCTATTAAAACGGCGTACTTCACCTTGGCGTGAACCAACCCGGCGAGCGCATCGAATTCGAACCCTTTGTCTTTTCCGCCCGCAATCAAGACGATCGGTCTGGGCTGCGATTCCAACGCTTTGGCCAGTGCATCCAGATTAGTTGCTTTTGAGTCGTTGATGAAACTCACCCCGTCGATTTCTCCAACTTTCTCGCAGCGGTGCGGGGGAAGCCGATATTTTGTCAGCCCACATTTCGCCTTCTCGAAGGGGACCTTCAGGGCCTGCGCGGCGCCCAGCGCAGCCATCAGGTTCTCGGCATTATGAATTCCGGACAGATGCGTCTCTGCCATCCTGAGAAGCGGTTCGTTCCGAAAGCAAATTGTGTCTCCATCCAGAATGAAGTCAGCACTATTCGAGTAGGCGCTGAACGTAACTCGTGTGGCGACAATGCCGGGTAAATCGTCCGAGTAGTTCGTTATCGCATAGTCGATTGATCTTTGATTTTCAAAGATTCGCAATTTTGCTGTCCGGTACTCGGCCATATTCGGATAACGATCCAGATGATCCGGAGAGAGGTTCAGCCAGACAGCTACATCCGGACGAAACGAAGAAATTGTCTCCAATTGAAAAGAGCTAACTTCCACCGTGAAGAAGTCAAACTCAGCCTGCCGCTGAACTGCTTCGGCAAACGGCAATCCTATGTTTCCACAGGCGACTGTGCGATGACCTGCCCCATTTAAGATGGATTCAATCAGCTGGGTGGTAGTCGTCTTGCCGTTCGTACCTGTGATCGCGATGACGGGACGCTCACAGAAGCGGAATGCAAGCTCGAGTTCTCCGATGAACGTTGCGCCCTGGCGGCGAAAGTTCTCTACGAGTGGCACCGCGGGATCAATCCCAGGGCTCAATATCGTCATTTCGTAATCGGCCTTTGCCCTCTCAGCTGCTTCGCCGACGATGGTTGAAATTCCAAGATCTTGCAGGAGCCGAATTCTTTGCGCCTCCGGTTTCCCACTATCAAAGACCGTAACGTTAGCGCCTCGACTATGTAGCAGCCGGGCAGCGGCTTCTCCGCTGGCCCCCATCCCTAAAACGGCTGCTCGTCTGCGGTCGAACTTCATCGCAATTTCAAGGTGGCCAGTCCCAGAAACGCAAACATCAGAGACATGATCCAGAACCGGACGATCACTGTATTCTCTTTCCAGCCCTTGAGTTCGAAATGATGGTGTAACGGAGACATGAGAAGAATCCGTTTGCCTGTAAGCTTAAAGCTCAGCACCTGAAGAATCACTGAGAGCGCCTCGATCACAAAAATTCCTCCGATCACAATGAGAAGGAGCTCTTGTTTACAGCAGATGGCTACCACACCCAAGGTCCCTCCGATCGAGAGCGATCCGGTATCACCCATGAATACTTTCGCAGGGTGACAGTTAAACCATAGAAACCCGAGACCTGCGCCAGCAAGCGCGGTGCAAAGGATCGTTAGTTCCTCGCTCTGACGATAAAAGGGCAGGTCCAGATAGGTTGCTACCGCGATGTTCCCGGCGGCGTAAGCCAGAATCGCGTAGGTAGAAGCCACAGTCACGGTGCAGCCAGTCGCAAGTCCATCCAGGCCATCGGTCAAATTCACGGCATTTGACGTTCCCACAATCACGATCGCAAAGAACACGAGCGTGAACCACCCGAGATTGGCAATGATCGGCTCTTTAAAAAAAGGGATATAAAGTTCCTTGGCCTGCACCTCAAGCGAGGGATTCAGCAAGAAAAACGCGGTCACGATTGCCGCCAGGATAAATTGACAGATCAATTTGGTCCGGCCCGGGACACCATCCGATTTTTTCCTGGTAACTTTGATATAATCATCCACGAATCCGAGGCCAGCAGTAAAAATAATCGTGAAGAGACAGAGCCAGATGAAGCCGTTATCCGGTCGCGCCCAGATGATAGTGGAAACTACGACTGAGCCCATGAAGAATACTCCACCCATCGTAGGAGTCCCCTTCTTGGCGCCGTGCAGTTCAAAAAGGCGGTGGACCTCGTCCGCCGTTCGAATCGGCTGTCCGAATTTGAGGGATGTTAACTTACGGATCAACCAATTCCCAAATACAAGACAAAGTAGGAAGGCCGTGATCGCGGCGCATACCGCTCGAAACGAGACATACTGGAAGACGTTGAATCCTCCGGCGATAGCGTTCGGTCCCTGGCTCAGGTAATACAAATAGAACATCACGGCGACCTCCACTTGGCTTGATCGAAAACTGCTCCAAGTCCATGGACAACACGATCCATCGCGGAGGAAAGACTCCCTTTTACCAGCAGTAGATCACCGGGTTCCAGGTAGTTGAGCAGTGCTTCGATCGCTTGCTCATGGGTGTCGGTCCGATCGACAGATTTTAGACCGGCAGAACTCGCAGAATCCGCGGTCAACCGAGCTTCATCCCCGACAGTCACCAGATAGTCGAATTCGAACTCCGCGACAGCTCTTCCCACTCGCCGATGAGCCGCTTCAGATTCTTTTCCAAGCTCTCCCATCCGGCCAAGAGCCGCTACTCGTCGGCCTTGGACCGTTAATTGAGTCGCGGCTTTCAGTGCTGCCAACATCGAATCGGGATTCGCGTTGTAAGCATCGTTGATCACTAGGAGCGGCCCGATATTTTGTATTTTAAGCCTGTTCCCGGGAATCGCAGTCTTTGCCAACCCGGCAGCACATTCTTCGAGCGTCAGTCCGAATTGGAGGCCGACAGCAGCAGCCATGCAGGCATTGGCGACCATATGTTCACCATGCACCGGCAGCACAACCTGAGTTGACTCTTGCTGATGGATCAACGTAAAGGTCGCGCCCTTAGCGGACTCATGAATGTTCTGCGCCTTAACTTGCCCTCGATTTAACCCTGCCAGAACAACGCGTGCTTTGCAGCGTGCGGCGATCCAGTCCGTAAAATCGTCATCGGCATTGAGGACAACGAAGCCCCCTGAGGCAGTGGCCTCAGCAACAACGGCTTTTTCCGCCGCGATCGCGTCGCGGGTATAAAGATGACCAAGATGAGCCGTACCGATATTGACAATGACTGAAGCGTCCGGCTGAGCAATTTCACAAAGCGGCGCGAGTTCGCCTGCGTGATTCATGCCCATTTCGAAGACACCGAAGTCGTCCGCGCTGCTCGCCCCGAGAACCGTCAGAGGTAATCCTATATGGTTATTATAATTTCCAATCGTCTTGGCTACGGCAAATCTTTCCCTGAGCACCGAGGCGATCATCTCTTTCGTACTGGTTTTGCCACTGCTTCCAGTCACCCCGATTGCCTTGAGTGGAAGCTCAGTTCGGTAGGCACGAGCAAGTCGCTGCAGGGCGGCGAGGGTATCCGGCACCACGATTTGGGTGAACCCGTCAAGATGGAGATTCAAGTCGCTCACCAAGGCACCGACTGCCGCCGCCTCTTTAACCGCCGGTAAGAAAGTGTGTCCGTCAAACTGTGGACCACAAAGGGCCACAAAAAATTCGCCGGCCCGAATCAACCGCGAATCGGTGACCACCCTCGTCACTTTGCCGTGGCCGGGTCCGTGGAGTTGGCCACCCACGAGCGCTGCGATTTGTTCAAGTGTCCTAGGATCCATGCCTTGACAACTCCACCGGATGTTCCTCCAATACCCGACCGGCTATCTCAACATCGTCAAACGGGACGATGTGATCGCCAAATTCCTGAAATTTTTCATGGCCTTTCCCGGCGATCAAAACAATATCTCTTGGCTGGGCCATCGCGATCGCCCGCCCAATCGCCTCTTTCCGATCGACAATCTTTTCGTAGTTCTTATTTTTGAACCCGGCTTCAACATCGCGAATGATCGACTCCGGATCCTCCTTTCGCGGATTGTCTGAGGTGATGAACGCGTAGTCGGCGAATTGGTCTGCAACAGAGCCCATCAAAGGACGCTTTGTTTTGTCCCTGTTTCCGCCGCATCCGAAGACAAGGATCAACCGGTTTGGATTCAGATCGCGACAGGTTTTGACGACGTTCATCAATGCATCATCGGTGTGCGCGTAGTCGACAAATACCTGAAACTTCCGCTTTGCCGGCACAGCCTCGAGGCGCCCGGGAATCTGGGGCGCTTTGGCGAGTGCGAGCACCGCGGTCCGTAGATCCAGACCCACCGCATTGGCTGCCGCTAATGCGGCGAGCGAATTGTAAATATTAAACCTCCCGATTAATGGAAGACGCACAAAATAACTCTTGTCCTTCGCATCCAAGCAATAGGAAGTTCCATTCATCTCCACCTTGAAATCACTGGCGCGAAATTCCGCTCTCGCGCCCATTCCATAGGTGATTATCGGAAGATCTTTGCCAAACCGTGCGACCAGCTGCTGCCCGTACGGATCGTCGACATTGATGACGGCTTTTCCTTCCTTGTTTCGGTTCTTCCGCAGGCTCTCGAACAAGCGAGCCTTCGCTTCAAAGTAACCCTTCATTCCATGGTGAAAATCCAAATGGTCCCGCGTCAAATTCGTGAAAGCGCCGACATCAAACTCCATTTGGTTTGCGCGACCCTGACTTAGTGCGTGGGATGAGACTTCGACGACGACATTTCTGCAACCGGCGGAGACGCACTGACTCAGGAGTTCCTGCAGATCGAGCGATTCGGGGGTGGTCCGCGGCGCGGGCAGGAGACGTTGGCCAACCTCGTATTGCACGGTGCCTATGAGGCCCGTTGATTGATTTGCACGCTCGAGCAAGTGCTTGATCAGAAAGGTCGTGGTGCTCTTGCCGTTGGTTCCGGTCACGCCAATCATTCTTAAATTGCGAGAGGGATAACCAAAAAACGTGGCGGCCAATTGGGCGAGGGCCTCGCGTGAATCCGGGACAACGATGGCTGTCGCACGATGAGAAAGAGCCGGCTGCTCTTCGACTACCGCAACAGCGCCTTGGCCGACAGCTTGTTCGATGAACGAATGCCCGTCGAAGGAGGCGCCCCGCACGGCTACAAATAGATTGCCAGAGGTTACCCGGCGTGAATCATACCGGATCCCCGTTACCTCTCGATCAATCGATCCATGAATCGATTTCACGCTCAGCCCTTGAATTAGATCTGCCAATTGCATGCTGCCTGGACTAATCGCGATTCCTGGTGGATAACGCCACTTTTTTCAATCCATTCGCACCTGGCTGGGTAGGAATTTCCTCCGTGGGCCGCAAATCAAGATAACGCGCCGCTTTCCCCGCGATCCTCGCGAAAACTGGACCTGCGACAACTCCGCCAAATGCTGCTCCTTCTTTCATCGTCGGATCGTCCAGCAGCACGAGCAACGTGAATTTCGGATCGTCTGCCGGCATGAATCCGACGAACGAAGTCACATACCTGCCGGACATATAGCCTCCTCTCGGATCAACCTTTTGTGCGGTTCCAGTCTTTCCTGCAACTCGGAATCCGGGCACTTCAGCCTTTTGAGCAGTTCCCTGCTTAGTGACTACGTCTTTGAGTGCCGAGGTGATTTTGCGAGCGGTTTCGGCGGAAATGACCTGACGCACCGTTTCAGGAGTGAAATTCGCCACTGGCCGCCCATCCGGGTCCGTGATATCCGAGACGATCATTGGCTTCATCAACTTCCCCCCGTTCGCAATACAGGACATCGCGGTCACCAATTGTAAGGGAGTCACAGCCACCGACTGACCCATGGGAATTCGAGTGATATCGAGTTTGCTCCAGCGGTAAGGCGGATTGATGAGGCCAGGGATCTCGCCGCTCAACGTGACGCCAGTTCTCTGCCCAAACCCAAATCGACGGATATACTCGTACAGCTTCGATTCGCCGAGTTGCAGAGCCAGTTTGGCGACACCGATGTTGCTCGATTTCATCAATACCTGGTGCACCGTCAGAACACCCATCGGATGCGCGTCCCGCAGGACACGTCCCGCATATTGAAAATGTCCATTTTCGCAGAAAACTGCTGTGTCCGGCGTCACAAGTTTTTCTTGGAGGACGGCCGAGGTCGTTACAATCTTGAATGTCGAACCAGGCTCGACCATATCCACTACCGACCGATTTTTTTCCTGCTCCGGAGCGGCCTCTCCTGGTTTGTTGGGATCAAACGAGGGACGGCTAGCCATGGCCAGGATTTCCCCAGTTTGCGGCCGCATCATGATCACCGTGGCGTCTTTCGGTCTGAACTCCGCGCAGGCCCCGTCCAGTTCAGATTCGACGATATTCTGCAGGCCTAGATCAATAGTCAGCTTGACATCGCAACCATCTTTGGCCGGACTTTCCTGCCCGCGATAGGGCACCAGCTCTTTCCCGGTTCGGTCCGTCTCAATATAGCGAGAACCATCCCGACCTTGCAGAAAATCCTGCATTGTACGTTCAATCCCCATTGTTCCCTTATGGTCGTGATCCACAAACCCGATCACCTGTGAAAGCATCTGCCCGTTCGGATAGACACGAACAAAATCCTGGTCAAAATAAATTCCGCGCAAGTTTGACGTCCAAAGAGATTCCTTGATTCTTTCGGCCGTCTGCTCGGGAATCTGCGTCTTCAGAACAAGGTGTTTGCTGCCTTTTCCGCTCTGGCTCAGCTGATCCGCGAGGTCGCGCGGATCCATTTCAAGCTTATCCGCGATTGCCGCTGCCAGAGCCCCCGCATCCCTAATATGCGATGCGTCTGCAACAACGGTCTTGACCGGAATGTTTTCGGCGAGAGGCTCGTTGTGAGCGTCTCGGATGATGCCGCGTCTGGCATAGATGATCTGTTTGTGATTGTGTTTTTCCGCCGCAAGCGTGGTGAACTTCTCGTGCTGTAGGATCTGTAGATCGATCAGACGGACCGAGAAGACGCTGAACAGGCCGACCAATCCAAAACAGACCGTGACGGCACGCGCTTGCGCATTCCACCTCATTGATTAAAACCGCGATTGGAGACGACTTTCAGTTCATCCCCGATGCCATCGTGGCGCTGGTTAAGGCGAACGATTTGATCACTCGCTATCGGCACGAGGCCGAGCGAATTTTTGGCCAGCTTTTTCTCCAGAACAGCCCGAGAACTTAGCTGAGTGATTTGCACACGGACCGCCTCGCTGGCAGTTCGGATTTCAGTGAGTTCGTGCTCCAATCGTCGTTGAATCTCTCCATACTGCTGGAGCTGATTCTTCAAATAAACATAAGACAATCCGGCTCCGGCCAGAATTGCTGTGCTAACAACTACTTTAAAAATAGAAGCAACCTTAATAGAATGTGTGATGTTCCTGCGGTTACGATTCATTCCTGATCCTTTCAACTACCCGCAGTTTCGCACTACGAGCGCGTGAGTTTTGCCGAACTTCTTCCTCGCTCGGCTCGATCGGCCGAGCCGTGATCAACCGAAATGCGTACGCAGGATTTCTCTGCGGTTGCGGCCACTCCGGTCTGTCGATCCATTCCTGACTAATGTCCCTGAAAAAAAACTTTACGATCCGATCTTCTAAGGAGTGAAAGGCAATCACGGCCATCCGGCCTCCCCCTTTTACTCGGACACTTAAGCTGCGCAGCGCTCGTTCCAAAACGGCCAGCTCGTCGTTGACCGCTATCCGGAGCGCCTGGAAGACTTTTGTGGCAGGATGTTTTGGGCCTCGCTTGGGGATCACCGATTCGACTGCCTTCACCAGATCGCTCGTTGTCAGAATCGGTGCCCTGCCGCGCACCCTCACCAGGTGTGCTGCCAATCGCCGTCCCGCGGGTTCCTCTCCGAATTCAAAGAATATTCTTGCGAGTTCCTCCTGGGAGCTCCGGTTCACCAGATCGGCTGCTGTCCGCTGGATATGTGGCCCCATCCGCATATCCAGCGGCCCGTTCCCCAAAAAGCTAAAACCTCGCGACGGAGTATCGATCTGGTGGGAAGAAAGACCCAGATCAAGAAGAATGCCATCCAATTCCTCGACGCCCGCCCCGGATAACCACTCGTCCACATCTGCAAAATTCGATTCTACAAAACGCGTC
This sequence comes from Verrucomicrobiota bacterium, assembly GCA_019246215.1. Taxonomy (GTDB): domain Bacteria; phylum Verrucomicrobiota; class Verrucomicrobiia; order Chthoniobacterales; family JAFAMB01; genus JAFAMB01. The sequence continues at coordinate 13,022 of JAFAQT010000032.1, read as the reverse complement.
CGGTTCGAATAACCAGCGAGCCTTTTGGAAGCTTCTTCCAGGGCCTCAGGATCTTGATCGCAAGCTATCACGGAAGCACCCGCTTTCAGCAACGCCAAGGAGTGGCCACCGCCCCCCACCGTCGCGTCCAGGACGATTTTGCCCGCCCCCGGCTGCAGTGCCATAACGATCTCGCGCAGCAGAACGGGTCGGTGAAAACAAGCTCCGGTGCTCTCTATGTCGCGTGGCATGTATTCTTCGTCTATGAACGAAATCATCTTCCTCTTCGGTTAGGTCAGTCGACTTCGACAATTTCCGCCAACTCCGCTGATCCTCTAAATGCCAATCCTCTCTAGCAAATAACTGAACGTTGGGCCGTCCTCCTCTGTGGCTTTTTGCCACGTCTCCGGATCCCAGATTTCAAACCTGAAGTAGTTGCCAACGAGCACTACCTCACTTTGCAGTTTCAGCAATTTGCATTGCTCGTCCGGCAGCACAATCCTTCCCTGCTTGTCCCCGGTAACGTGCTGCGCCTTAGAAGAGAATTGGCGCAAAAACTTAGTACGCTCTTCCGGCTTCAAGCTTAGGTCGTGCTCCACCTTTTCAGCCAACCGCGTAAACTCCCCAGGGGGCATGACCATCATAAATCCCCCCTTCAGATTCGGAATGGCAAAGAACTCGTCTATCTCGCCCCGACGCCATCGCGACGGAATGGTGACGCGGTTTTTCGCGTCCATCGCGTGCCGGAACTCACCGGTAAATATCGACTGCACCCCCTGGGGCGATTCCATACGGAAACCATGGCCTGATAAACCATTCTAATCCACAACGCCCCACTTTTACCCTTCTTACCCCATTACAGTCAATAGAATTCGCACCGAAACGCAAATATTTGCTTGATCAATCCTCAGGATCTCCCGACCCCGGCGCGCAGCAGGCTCGGTGGATTAAGTGTCAACCGGCTGTTTTCAGCAGTTCGGGACCCAAGCGTTGCAGAAGAAAAAGAGGCTCCTGCTGCAGGGAAAATATCGAACGGGGGAACTCAACAACGGTGATTCCCCCAGATCAGCAAATCCGGAAAGGCCGCACCACCTTTAAGCCGGCGCGATATGAAAGTCCGTTCTGCAACTCCTGAGTTCCTGAATTCCTGTTTCAGTCTCGAACCTGCCCGGTGCCTTCAACCACGAATTTGTAGCTGGTCAATTCTTCGAGACCCATCGGACCACGGGCGTGGAGTCGATCCGTGCTGATCCCTATCTCAGCTCCAAAACCGAACTCGCCTCCATCATTGAACCTAGTCGAAGCATTCCAAAAAACGGCCGCAGAATCGACCTGGTTCAGGAACTTCTGAGCAACAGCACAATCATCGGTGATGATTGCGTCGCTATGGTGCGAACCATAGGTTTCAATGTGTTTGACTGCTTCCTCCAGACCGCCCACCGTTTTAATTGCGAGAATTAAATCGAGATACTCCGTTTTCCAATCTTCCTCGGTCGCAGGAACTACCCTAGGCCCCAGGATTTGCCGGGTCAACGGATCGCCTCGGAGCTCGACACCACGCTCCCACAATTTATCGGCGCAGTCCGGAAGAAACTTCTGGGCGACGGCTTCGTGGACCAGCATGGTCTCAATGGCATTGCAAACGCTTGGCCGCTGACATTTCGCGTTGAGCACAATTTGCTCGGCCATCCGAAGGTTTGCCGCTCGATCCACATACGCGGCACAGATTCCATCGAAATGTTTGATGACCGGAATCCGTGCTGCAGATGTCACTGTCTCGATCAATGACCTGCCGCCCCTCGGAATGATCAGATGAATGTATCGATCAAGTTGCACCATCAGCGTGACGGCGGCCCTCTCGGTACTGGGCACAAGCTGAACCGAGTGCTCCGGTAAGCCGGCATCACTGCATCCCATACTGATCGCTTCCGCCAGAGCCATGTTCGACCGGATTGCCTCAGATCCACCTCGCAGAATTACGGCGTTGCCGGTTTTTAGACAAAGTGCAGCTGCGTCGCTCGTCACGTTTGGGCGAGACTCGTAAATAATACCAATGACTCCGATGGGCACTCGTCTCTTCGAGATCTTAAGTCGGTTCGGACGCGACCACTGTTTCAAAACTTCTCCGACCGGATCCGTCAACTGAACGACTTCACGGACGCTATCGGCTATCTTTTGAATCCTCTTCGCATCCAGGCGGGCTCGATCCAGCATCGCGGAACTCAAGCCGCTCTTCGACCCGGCTCCTAGATCGGCTTCGTTTGCCGCGAGAATCGTCTGAGCGCTCTGCTCGATTCGACAGGCGATCGCGAGCAAAGCTGCGTTCTTCTCAGCGGTGGTAGCCTGAGCTAGGATACGGCTCGATGAAGCCGCTTGCTGCCCGATCTGCTCAAGCAGTTCTGAAAGGCTCAGTGTCATGTGTTTGCCAAAACCTGGGTGCCCACCGCTTTTCCAGCCACGGCCGCCGAGATGATCCCGGGTTCGAACCCGCTCCCTATCACGCTGGGAATTCCAGCTTGAAAAGCCAACTTTGCCGCTTGAAGCTTCGTCACCATACCTCCCCTGGAGTAAATCCCGATTGTTTCGCTCGCTAAGTGAGCGACCGCATCAATATCAGTAACTTTCGCGACCAGTCTATTCTTTTCATCCAGCAAACCCTCCACGCTGGTCAGGATCAAGAGCAAATCCGCCTGAGCAAGGATCGCGACCTCCGCCGAGAGGCGATCATTATCGCCAAGTCGAAGTTCTTCGACCGCCACCGAATCATTTTCATTAATGATCGGAACGACATTTCGAAAGCGCAGCAGTCGCTCCAAGGTGTTCCTTGCGTTCTGGTACCTGGTGCGGCTATCGATATCCTGATGGCTCAACAATAACTGGGCCACATGAAAACCGTGTCTTTGAAACAATGTCTCGTAAAGCTGCATCAGCCGAGATTGTCCAATCGCCGCACAGGCTTGGATTGAGGGAAGATCGTTTGGTCGCTCCGATAAGCCCATCAGCCTTAATCCGGCGCCGACCGCTCCACTGCTCACAAGGAGGCACTGATGACCAGCGCGAACCACGTCGGCAACTTCGCCGGTCAAACGCCGCAGCTGCCTGGGGTTCAACGCGTTGCCGGAAGATTTCGTGAGGATTCCCGTCCCAAACTTGATAACGATGCGCTTCCTTTTATCTGACATACGAAGCTCGTATATATCGTCACGAGTTGACCAGAATGCCAGTACCAGCTGATAGATATGTGAAGGAATCCGCGTGGATATTTTCACCCTAATTCGTCAAAAATCCGAAACGCAACCCGACCAACTGGCCTTCTCAGACGCTGAGCAGGGCGACAACATAACCTACCGGCAGCTCATTGATCACGCTGACAAGGTGGCGGCTGGATTGATCAAACGCGGATGCCGGCAAGGCGAAAGATGCGGTCTGATCCTGGCCGAGGGCGCGGGTTTCCTGATATCGGCCTTGGGAATTTTGGCAGCGGGTCTTTGCCTCGTCCCGATCGCGACTTTCCTGCCCCGGCAAGAAAAGGAATCTCTGATTAAAGCAGCCCGGCTGCATTGGTTGTATCATCGCAACCGACGTTTGTCGCGGCTACCATATGCGCAACCCCTTGACGGTCAGAACGACGAGGACTTTCGCGCGTGCGCCCCGGCATATATTCGTTTCACCTCTGGGAGCACAGGACGTCGCAAGGGGATTCTCTTGGGACAACAGGCAATCATCGATCGTTTAAACGCTGCGAATGAGGTGTTGCAGATCGACTCCACCGATCGGATCTGGTTTGCACTCCCGATGGCCGACCACTTCATCGTCTCGATCCTTCTTTATCTTTCCCGAGGCGCGACGATCCTCGTCATCTCAGAGCGGGAATACTGGCGGACGAGTAGCCGGCGGTGGTGCCCTACCGTGACTTATGGCTCTCCGGATTTCTATCAGGCGCTAACCCACTCAGAAATTGGATCGCTCGATTCTTTGCGGCTCGCCATCTCGACCGCCTCGCCTCTGTCGCCCCGACTGGCTCTCGATTTCAGTGAGCGTTTTCAAAAAGATCTGAATCCAGCTTTGGGTATCATTGAAGTCGGTCTTCTGACCATCAATACCAGACCGGATAAACTTGGATCAGTCGGGCTCCCAATGCCGGCTTACGCGGTCACTTTAGTGGGAGAACACGGAAAACCGGTCCAGCCAGGCGAGCTTGGCGAACTCCAGATCAAAGGACCCGGACTGCTGAATGCTTACCTTGCGCCTTGGCGACCGCTTAGCGGGTTGTTGCAACAATACGGCTATGCAACTGGTGATTTCGCGCGGGCTGATGCAGATGGATACCTTTTTTTAGCGGGTCGAGGAAAGAACCGGCTACAGGTCAACGGGGTCCAATTTTTTTGCGAAGAAGTCGAAACTATTCTCAACACTTTGCCCGGCATTGAAGAAAGTCGTGTTTTCCTTGATTCCAACTCTCAGACCCTTTCAGCAGAAATTGTCGGCTCTCCCGGAACGGCAGAACAGCTCACCGAATTGCTTCTCCAGAGAATCGATGCGCGCAAGGTGCCGAGACGCTTTCAGGTTGTGAAAAGCCTGGCGCGTACTCCAAATGGAAAACTACGCCGAAGCTGAAAAACAAAACCAGCTCGATCAGAGGGGGAACACGTTCTGGGGGCCAATCGAGCTGGTCAGAAAACGATATTCAGCGGTTGACGCTTCATCAACTGATTTTTTTCAAGAACGCAAAAAAATCGCCCACTTTGGCGCCGGATTGATCGAGAAATCATAATGCCTAAAATGCTTGTAGATTGAGACATTCGCGCATTTTTGTGTTGCTCTCCTTCCGCCTAAGATGAACCGTGATTAGCATCCAATAAGATGTTTCATCCGCAGAGCTATTTTGCCACTACCGAACTCATTCATCGGGTTTTGCAAGAAGCCTTTGGGGAAACTAGAACGAGCCTCCCCCATGCTTTAATCACGTTTTCATTCGACCTGTTTCACGGAAAAACTCCGGAGTTCCAGCCGTGCGATACGGCGTTTCACGATTTTGAACACACGATGCAGGCGACAGCCGCTGTCGTCGACCTGCTGGCTGCCCACCGGCGAAACCCTTTTATGACTTCGCTGAAACAGCGCGATTGGGAATTGGCCATCGCCGCTAGTATTCTTCATGACACCGGCTACCTGAAACGTCGCAATGATATCGACGGCTCCGGCGCTAAATACTCAGCCATCCACGTTGGTCGGAGTTGTTTTCACGCCTGGGATCTCCTGCCTTCCTTTGGCTTTACTGGTGACGAGCTTCGCCAGATCCAGAATGCGATCTGCGCCACGGCAATCTCCGTCTGCATGGACGAACTTCCATTTCGCGACCCGCGCGAGTGGTTAATCGGCGCCTTGGTCGGCACCGGAGATATGCTCGGACAGATGGCCGCTGAAGACTACCCGGAACGATTGGCAGGATTGTACCTGGAATTCCGCGAGGCTGCGGCCTTTTCGCGACTTCAAAAAGCGAGTTTTGCGGTCCACAAAAGCCTTCTCGATCTTCTGCGGGGGACGGAAAAATTTTACAGCGGATACGTCACGCGCATGCTCGAGCAGGAGTGGAAGGGCGTTTACAGAATCCTGGATGATTCGCATGGCAGAAACCGCTATATCGATCGGATCCGCACCAATATTACACGAGTTAATTTGATGGCATGCTCTCTTGCTTCCGGCCATCGCGAGGTCGTAGCCCGGAGATTTCTGGCCGAATAGGTTCAGGTATGATCACCCGAGCCGGGCAGGCCTATAGGCGTGAACTCCTGTACATACGACTGAAAGCACCAGCTTAGCTACGGTTGCACCGCCCATACCTCGACCACCCGGTTTCTTTCGAGATTCGATCGATCAAAAATATCCTGGCTACCCATTCCCACCGCGTGGATCACGTTCACAAGGTCCATCCTTTCTTTGATCGCTTTTACCACGCTCTCCGCCCTGCTTCGGGAAATATCCAAATTTTTGGTCTCATCCCCTTTTTTGTCAGCATACCCGACCATGATCAATGCAACGGTTGGATCGGCCAGAAGCTTCTGCAATTCCGGAGCTTTCAGGCATTTGATTAACTCGTCCACTTGAGCCGCTCCAGCGATCATCCTGTTTTGAGCGAAAGGGATGGTTGCCATTTTTCTGAAGCCGCGGGCGCGCTCGACTTGCGCATACAACCTGTCTTTGTCCATCTCGGTCAAAGCTTTCATGAGGTCGATCCGTTTCAAGACCTCTCGCCGCATCCGCTCTTCGTCGGCTCGATCGTTAATCAACGACGACGGGGCTTCAGCATCTTTGATCGCCGGATTTGGCTTCGGGTGTTCCACTCCGACTTCTCCCTCGGATAACCGCGACATACTCGCGACCGGCACAGCTTTTTCGCCGAGAGCGGAGTTCGTTAGGGGTACGAGATGTTTACCCCCCATCGATTTCCAAACGATGAAAGCGCTGATCCCTATTCCTCCAAGGACAAAAACACCGGACATTCCGACGATCACCCAAACACCCACCGGGGTTTTGAATGATCTTTTCTCCAGAGTCATTTAATTTCTCTTGGGTACAGGTTCGGCGAAAGCGTGTACGCCTTCCGCCTCTCTTCAATTGATGTTTTCCATCAGAAACGACTTTATTTCCCCAACCCCGATCCTTTGCTGTTTCATCGAATCTCGCTCCCGAATTGTCACGGTGCCTTCTTTTGAAGGTTCGTTTTCTCCGATGGTATCGAAATCGACCGTCACGCCGAATGGGGTGCCAGCCTCGTCCTGCCGGCGATAGCGTCTGCCAATCGCACCTGACTCGTCATAAAAGACCATCATATGCGGGCGGAGCAGATCGACAATTTCCGAAGCCTGGCGGACAAGCCGTTCGTTATTCTTCAGCAAAGGGAAAACTCCGCATTTGATTGGGGCCACCCGCGGATGAAACCGAAGCAGAGTACGCGTCTCCGTCTTACCTTTTTCATCGGTCACTTGCTCCTCATCAAACGCAGCGCAGATCAAAGCCAGCATTGTGCGATCTACACCAGCACTGGGTTCAACAACGTGAGGGATAAAGCGTAGTTTTGATTCCTCATCGAAATACTCCAGGGATTTGCCAGTGGCCTTTTGATGCTGTGTTAGATCGTAGTCTGTGCGATATGCCACGCCCTCCAATTCCTGGATTCCGAACGGGAACTCGAATTCGATATCGTATGTCCCCTTGGAATAATGGGCGCGTTCTTCGGGCGGGATCTTGTGAACGTGCAGGAGATTGGACATGATCCCAATGTCCGAATAAAACTTCAGGCGCTCGTTCAACCAGTACTCGAGAAGCTCGGCACCCTGCTCGGGACGGCAAAAATATTCCAGCTCCATCTGTTCGAATTCGCGGGAACGAAAAGTGAAATTCCGCGGGTTGATCTCGTTGCGAAAGGCTTTGCCCAACTGCGCAATCCCGAACGGCAGCTTCTTCCGCGAGATGTCGAGGATATTTTTGAACTGAACAAAAATGGCCTGTGCGGTTTCCGGACGCAGATAAGTGACGGCGGAATCGTCCTCGGTCGCTCCAACGTAGGTCTTGAACATTAGGTTAAACGCCCGAGGCTCAGTCAAGTCAAAGCTGCCGCAAATCGTACACTGTTTGCGCCCGTCCTTTTCCTGCAATTGATCCGCCCGGAGCCGCGACTTGCAGACGCGACAGTCCACCATGGGATCGCTGAAAGTTTCCTCGTGACCACTCGCGACCCAGACTTGCCGGTTCATCAGGATCGACCCATCCATCCCAACGACGTCGTCGCGCTCTCGGACCATTCGGCGCCACCAGAAATCCTTAAGGTTGCGCTTTAACTCCGTACCAAGGGGCCCGTAATCCCAAAATCCGTTCAACCCGCCATAAATTTCACTGGATTGAAAAATGAAACCCCGCCGTTTGCACAGGCTGACAATTTTATCCATTCGTTCAGAAGCGGATCGGTCTTGGGCCATAGTGCAGAGACCGAAAATCAGCGAACGCGCGCGAAGGTCAACGAAAAACTTGGACGCCGTGCCGGCGATAGGAACGGTACCAGGGGGGACAGACCGCTTTGTGCGGCTGTAGCGCTCATTGATTGTCCTTCGTCCCTCTTGATTGTATACTCGCCAGTTTTATGGCGGACTATTCGGAAGACTTGATCGCAGACAGCGCGGTATCGCTGAAGCATTGGTTTCTACCCGCAATCGCACTCTCTTTTGTGTTTCACTGCGCGTTGTTATACTTTTTCTCCCAGAAAACCCTCGATCGATTCGTGCCCGCCGATACCCCGCGGCTCGTTCCGAGGTCATTTAATATCGGCCGCCTGCAAGTTGACCAGAAACTGCTGGAATCCGATTCCAAGCTGGCGGAAAAACCTGGCAAATCGGCGGTCGACTTGGGCACGATTAAAAATCTGACCCAGTTTGATGGTTCATTCGAAAAGGATATACAGGAATTCCGTGCCACACCCGAGGTGAGTTCGCCCGAAGTTTCTGGACTTAAGGAGAAGCCAAGCGTCGACACCCAATCCGCGCAGAAAGCGGCAGCCAAAGCAAAAGTTGAAAGCGCCGTCGCGCTTGATAAAGAACTCAGCGAAGTGCGACAGCAACTGCTTTCGGATAAGCCGGATGTGCCGACTTCTCGACCAAAGATCGCGACCGGAAACAAGAAAAATCCGGGTAGAACTGACAATCAAGATGTTGCTGATACGACAATTTCTGGGAACGCTGGTGTTCCGGCTGGGTTCAGCAACCTCGATGCATTGCTAGCCGGTTCAGGACAACTCGGCAGCGGCACGGCGCCGATCCTCATGCCGACCGATCTTCTGTTTGATTACGACTCGGCGATCTTGCGGCCAGGAGCGACCGCAAGTCTTCAGAAGTTGGGGCGTTTGATCCAGGCGAATCCTCAAGCGATTTTCAAGGTCGAAGGACACACGGATTCTTTCGGTAGCGACCGCTACAATCTGGACTTAAGCCAACGTCGAGCTGAAACGGTAAAGGGATGGCTGGTCGAAAACATGAGTATCGAGCCGGATCGAATCCAGACACAGGGTTACGGCAAGACCCGCCTCATCGTGCCTGCTGATCGGTCAGTTGAAGAACAGCAACTCAATCGCCGCGTTGAAATCGTGATCCGGACGAAGAAGAGCTGATCGAGGCGCAGCACAGATTACGCAGATATCAGAGATAGAGAGACTCCGCCCTCACCCTGCTATCGGATGGAGTGCGGCAAACTCACTCCGGAACCCGAACTCCGGATTCTTGCAACTCCTTTCAATTCAAAGAAGGGGCAAGGCTTATCGACCAAACTTGACAGTCAACTGCGCGACCCCGATAGAATGTTCCTCGATCAATCTTGCCACTTTCGCAGAATCCTTATCCGAGGCAGGAGATAATTTCGGAATACGGAGCGCGTAGATTCTGAGCAGGTAACGATGGGTTGTGCCCTGCGGTGGACACGGGCCGCCATACCCAAGTTCGCCATAGTCATTTTTGCATTGAACGCTGCCGATCGGCAAAGCTCTTGAACCTTTGTTGCCAGCGCCTGCAGGTAACCCCGAGACCGTCTCAGAGATATTCCACACGACCCAATGCCACCAACCTCCCGGAGCCGGAGCGTCGGGATCAACCATCGTGATGGCAAAGCTCTTAGTACCTGCCGGGGCCCCCGACCAATGGAGCTCTGGCGAAATGTTTGTCCCACCGCATCCGGATCCGTTGAACACATTTTCCTGCGGCACTGTCCCTCCATCGTGCCACTCAGGGCTTACCAGACGAAATTCTCCGCCCTCGGCGGATGAAAAAGCGCCGAGGGCCAGAAAACAACTGAGCGCAATGAAAAGAGGTTTCACGGTTCCCTAGGTCGTTTTTGCAGGATAGCTGCTGTACGAAATAAACTCCAAAAGGGATCCGTCCGGATCTCGAAAGTAAATCGAGACGCCTTTACCTCGGGCTCCAGACCGCTGCACCGGCCCAATTTCGATCTCGACGGCATGCATTTTAAGATGGTCCACCGCCTCGTCGATCCGGCCTGACCATTCGAAACAAAGATCACTTCCGCCCGGTGGAACCGGAATCTTTGCTAAAGGGTTTGCCTGAACGCCCGGGCCGTGCAGATTCAATTGCGCATTTTCAAAGCGATACGCCCAACGTCCATCTTTTTCGATAAGCTCGACTCCGATGACATCGCGATAAAACGCATTTGACCGCTTCCAGTCTGAAACGTGGACAACGCAATGATCAAACCGTGTGGGAAGGCTCACCGCAAAAAAGATAAATAAAGACCGCGTGCGCAATCCAGCGCAAATTAGCTGAAACGGATCGGCGCGGCGACCGGGTCGGCGCGGCGACGCACGGTGTAATGAGCTTCAGCTACATTCCTGCTCTCTATAGTTACCATTGCAGCTCGCGTAAAGTCGGCCGACAGCGGCTGCTCCCGCGGCGCGGACCGATTGGGAAGCCTGCGAGGGACTATGCTACTCCTTTTGGTCTCGGAGAAGTTTTCCCTCCAAGAGGACGCGCAGCCGAGCCACCCAGGAACCCCGGCGTAGAGTTCCAAAGATCTATTCCTTTGGGGTTGGGGAGATCAGGTATGAGCCACGTATCTATCGATCACCTGCCTCGCCAGCGCCCCATCCTCTGACTTAGAAAATGCGATCGCACCACACTTCAAAAGCTTTCCTTCTGAAGAACGATTAAACTGGAAAACATATTCAGCGACTTCGTTCATGCCCCCGTAATGCGCGCGCCCTCGAAGCGTCACGGCTTTCTCTACCCAGGTCATAAGCTCAATTTCGCGGCTGTTTCTGCGATTCGACTTAAGCTCGTTGCGCCAATAATCGACTTCTTCGGACCCGGACAGGGATAACATGCGGACTGCGGCGTCCCGAATCAAAACCGTCCTTTTCTCCCAATAATCAGCATTCATAAGAACTCTTGGATACAAACAACCAACCTGGAGAACTCATTCCGGGCGATCCGGAGGAGTTCTCCAGCGAAAGCATTTAAAAGCTTGGGGGCGTGGGACTTATCGAATCACTTTTTCAGTTTCAACATCAAACAAGGAGACCTTTTCCAATTCAAACTGCACGGTGAGTTGTTCACCCAAATGGAATAGATGTTCGCCGTGAATTCGGGCGATCAAGTTACCTGTACCCGTCTTGAGGTACACAAGGGACTCCGAACCCATCGGTTCGGAAATATCAACAGTCAAAGTAACGGGGACGCTGGACCCCTCCTTGGGTTCGTTAGTGATGTGCTCCGGACGAATACCAAAGACGATCTCTTTATCGACATACTTGTTGGCGACGGGTTCCAGGCGAGCTTTGAGAGGAAACGTTAAAGCGCTTTTCTCGCCCGCTTCCACAAAGAACAAGCCATCATTACGCCGTTGGACTTTTCCCTTCAGGAGGTTCATCGGCGGACTGCCGATAAACCCGGCAACGAAAAGATTCTCGGGCTGCCGATAGAGAGTTAGCGGATCGGCTACCTGCATGATGAGACCGTCGCGCATAACGCAGATGCGATCACCCATGGTCATCGCCTCGACCTGGTCATGAGTTACGTAAATCATCGTGTTACCGAGTTGAGCGTGGAGCTTGGAAATCTCCGAGCGCATCTGCACACGCATCTTGGCGTCCAGGTTGGACAATGGTTCGTCGAAAAGAAACACTTTCGGACTGCGCACAATGGCTCGCCCCAGAGCAACACGCTGGCGCTGGCCGCCGGAGAGAGCACTCGGTTTGCGGTCTAGCATATGATCAAGACCGAGGGCCTTCGCAGTTCGTCCAACGGTTTCGGAAATGAAGTCCTTCTTCTTCTTTGCCAATTGAAGGCCGAACGCCATGTTGTTGAACAGGGTCATGTGCGGGTACAGGGCATAGTTCTGGAACACCATCGCAATACCGCGATCTTTCGGTTCAAGTTCATTCACGACCCGACCACCGATCGAGATCGTCCCACTGGTGATCTTTTCAAGACCGGCGACCATACGGAGCGTGGTGGACTTTCCGCACCCGGAAGGTCCAACAAGCACCATGAACTCCCCGGTGTCGATGTGCAGGCTGATATTTTTAACTGCTGTGAATGTCGGGCGGCCCCGGTCATCCACATAGGTCTTCACCAAATCCTTGATTTCTACGGAACCTTCATCACTCATGGCATTCGTTTTTCGGTTTTTGTCATTCTTTTTTCAGGTGGGAGACGAATCTCCCTTCACACAAAGTCATCCGAGTCCCTAACGCTGCTCCCGTGCGGAGCCTGGGAGCAACTATTTTCGCATCGAAGACATCATTTATTTACACCTGACGCGGTGCATACACAAACGCAACCGTAACTCGTCGGGAACAGTATGGGAAGCCTCAAATAGGTCGAGTAAGTAAACTTACGGCAGCGCGACTCGAATTATGCGTTCACCACCCCTGCGCCCCATCGCTTTGGGATGTGCTCACCGCTCTGACGATTGTCGGCCGCTGGCAGACCAGTCTGGAGTCGCGTTATTCATCCTTCATTTCGCTTCGCGTACCCTGTACACCCATCCGACCTTCACGTCAGATCGACTTTGATCTCCCAGTAGGCCGAGTTCATCCGGAGTTTGAGATTCCTTTGCGGGCTCAACCGTTCGGGTTGGCCAAGTTGCCGCCCTGAGCAGCATGCCGAACGGCCTGGAGCTGGCCGACAGTCCAGTTTAGCCTTGGCCCCAGAGCCGCCCTCACCGATCGCATCTCCTCCATACCAGCTATGTCGCCTTGGGCCAACTTTCATTGCAGTGAGGCAAACATCATCGCTGAAGTGTCTGCCCCTCCGAGAATCGCTGCACCTTTTCGAAGACCTCTTGATAAAGTTCAAAAGCGGTCTATTCACCGGCGCTTATTTACAGCTTACAAGGCGGCGCCGATAGTCTAGATGTCTCCGCCAGTTCTCTCCACTTCAAATACTCCATGGTTAAAGAGCAGCAGCGTACGTGTTCACCAAAGGCTCTCCCCGCATGCAAAATCTTCTCTCGTTCCCTCGAAGAGCGCAGCGTGAGCATGCTCG
>JAFAQT010000084.1 GCA_019246215.1 Verrucomicrobiota bacterium | reverse complement strand
CTAAGGTGTCTTGGTCTTAGTCTTGGCAATCCGCCGCTCTGCATCCCGAAAGTGTACCTGCAGAAGGTTTTCGGCTCGCGAAATGTTTCCCTTCCGTAATGCAGTAACAATGGCCTTGTGCTGGTTAACAGCCTCCGTCAACTGGTCCACGCTATGCTCACTGCGTTCCTCGATTTGGCCGAAAAGCTTCCAGAACACCTCGAGGATGTTTATAAGAACACTATTGTTGAGCTTTCTAAAGAGAACTCTGTGAAACTCCATATCCTCCTGGATGAAAGTGGTCGGCTTCTTCAGTTTGAGCCGCATCCGGAACACGAGCTCTTCCAGTGCCTCGAAATCATTCTCTACTAGAAGTGACGCAGCTCGAGAGAGATACCCTGTTTCGAGCGTCCTCCGAATCCCCAGAATATCCAGAAGACTCGGGCGGTCAAGACTGAGGGAAATTGCTAGGTTATCGGCCAGCGCGGCGGAATCAAATTGACTGACGAAATGTCCTTTTCCTTGGTGCGTATTAATCACGCCGACCGCCTCCAAGGCCTTCAACCCTTCTCGAACCGCAGTACGGCTGACGCCAAACTCGCTCGAAAGCCTGGTTTCGGATGGAAGTTTATGACCTGGCACCAGGCGGTTTGTCATGATGTATTCGCGTAGCTGCCGCTCGACTAGGTCGGATCTGCTCGTGGTCTCTATTAAGAGAAAGGGTGATTTCGCTCTTGCTTTACTCATATCTAATCACGCTGCGAGGAATTCCTCGCAGGAAAGGCGGCCACCAGTCTGAAAAATAACATCTTGCGCAAATTTTCGTGAGGTGCTAGCAGACTCTTCATACATCAGACGTCCTATAAGGCAATTAAAAACAGAGTCCCCCTCCCATGCGCAAACCAGAGATCGTCCCCCCGACGTACATCGCAGCATTGGCCTTTTTAGTTTCCTGGACGCCCCTGACCGGGGCGCAGGAAAAACCCTATCAAGGCACCACAATCAGGGTCGGTTGCCAGTCCAGCCAATGGGCCAACGTGTCCAAGCAGATGGCGCCGGATTTTACCTCCGAAACCGGTATTCACGTGGAGTTTGAGGATATCCCGTTCAGTGTGGAATACGAAAAACTTAAAACTGCTTTCGTCGCGGGCTCGATCCCCTATGACCTTATTTGGTATGACTCCATGTTCACGCCGGAGTTTTCTAAGCAAGGTTGGCTGCAAGATTTGGATCCATACCTTTCGGACCCCTATCTGACTCCGCGTGACTTCAATTACCCAGACGATTTTTACGGGGTCACTTACTCTGGAAAGTATACGAAAGAACTGGCAGACCTGTACGGAGTTCCTGCCAAAGGCACGTTCGGTATTCCCTGGATCGCTGGGTTCAATGTCTTGTATTACCGCACCGACCTGCTGGATTCGGCCGGTTTACAGGGTCCTCCATTCTCGATGGAGGAGCTACTCAAAGCCGCTCAAACACTTAACAATCCGGCCAAAGGTATCTATGGCTTCGTCATGTCGGCAAAACGGGATCGAATTTGTTACGATTTTTCACAATACTTGTGGACCTTTGGGGGCGATTTTTTCGACCCGAAGTTCAAGCCGGTTTTTAACAGCGACGCTGGCGTAAAAGCGCTTGAATATTATTTGCAGCTTGGAAAGGTGGCACCGCCCGGAACCGGCGGGTACCATATAACGGAGGCATGGACTTCATATATGGAAGGGCATGCGGCATTCGCCTGGACCTGGCAAGATCTCGCGTCGGTAGCACGCGAAAAATCGCAGATTATTGGCAAGTTCAAGTGCGCACCCCCTCCGACCTATAACGGCGTCTCTCACCCGCTGGTCGGCGGGATAGTTGCGTCGATCCCGGCAAAAGCGCACAATGGAAAGGCAGCTTTCAAATTTATCTCCTGGTGCCAAAGCCCGGCAAACGCCAAGCGTGCGACCCTTCTGGGGGCCACGACCCAGCGCGCGAGCACATGGGATGATCCAGAGGTCAAGAAAATGTACCCATCCGCGGAGGATGATCTGGTCAGAATCGCGAACAAAACCGGCAGGACGGTACCGCTCCTTCCAGAATGGGCCGGCATTGATCAGATTATTGCGGAACAGCTTTCGATCGCGTTCACAGGCCAGAAGGGTGCACGCGATGCCCTAAACGAAGCAGCCACCAAGGTGGAGGATTACATGAGGAGTGCCGGGTACTACGAAAAACAATAGTCCGCTTTTCGCTGGCCTGTTCCGATCCGGAGTAACGCTTTGAGTTCAAATCTGTTAAACCTCGAGCCAAAAGCCGTTCCGGAAATCAGAACCAGGTTTCGGCATATCATCACGGATCTTCCGGCGCCTGGGTCACTGCCGATTCTAAGGCGGCTCAACCAAAATGAGCCGCGCGCGATGTTTTGTCAGGCCCCAGTGCTTTGGGACCGAGCGAGAGATTTCCAGGTGTATGATGCATTCGGAAACATGTGGCTTGATTGGACGTCCGGCGTTCTGGTGGCCAACGTGGGACATGCAAACCCGAAGGTTAAGCAAGCCATCGTGGAGACGGTCCAAAAAGACTTGCTGCACACTTTTGCGTTTCCGAATGCCATTCGTGAGGCTTTGATTGGGAGATTGATTGACAAAGCTCCTCCGCCTCTGGACAAAGTCTATCTCTTTACCACCGGATCGGAAACGACTGAATGTGCGATCAAGTTAGCGCGTACCTACGGACAGACCCTCGATCCCGACAAGATTGTAATCCTTACGTTTGAAAACGCCTTCCACGGCAGAACGCTTGGGGCGCAAATGGCTGGAGGTATTCCGAGCCTGAAGCGCTGGATTAAAGAGCCTGCACCTGGGTTTTACCAAGTCCCATTCCCAGATGGTTTCAGAACTCAGAAGTATACCTTCTCCGATTTTCTAGGCTCAATCGCTCGATACGGATTAGATCCTCATCGCATTGCTGGCGTTATGCTGGAAAGTTATCAGGGCGGCGGCGCCAGCTTCGCGCCGATCGATTTCGTCCAGAGCCTCCGCGCCTGGTGCGATGCGCATGAAATCCAACTCATTTTCGATGAGGTCCAGGCTGGGTTTGGCCGAACGGGCCGTTATTTCGCGTTCGAGCACTACCAAGTGGTACCGGATATGATCTGTTGCGGTAAAGGGATGTCCAGCTCCTTGCCGATTTCGGCGCTGATCGGCAAGTCTGTGATCATGGATCTTCAAGAAGCCGGTGAAATGACGAGCACGCATGCAGGAAACCCGGTTTGTTGCGCGGCAGCGCTCGCCAGCCTGGAGATTATTGATGATGAAGATCTGGTCGAAAAAGCCGAAAATTTGGGCAGGATTCTGCACGAGGAATTGGGTAAGCTCGATCATGGAATGATAGGAGCTGTCCACGGGAAAGGGTTGGTCGCTGGATTGCATATAGTAGCGCCGACCACCGGCGAACCCGATTCCGCGCGCGCAGCGGAAATAGTTTATCAATGCTTCATTCGCGGCCTCCTTCTTTTTGCGCCGCTCGGGTTCGCCGGTGCGACGATAAAAATTTGCCCTCCACTCACTATCACGGAGGAAGCTTTGAAAGAAGGAGTGGAAGTACTCGATCAGGCGGTTCGGGTTGTGCTCAAGACTCCGGAGTTGGTGCATTAGCGCATCACCGTGAAAGTGTCGCCTTACTCACCTCCGGAAGCCGACATTCAAAATCCGAGCCGTTCGATTGTACTTAAGGCTCGCCTGCTTCTCAGACGTCGCGCCGCCTGGTTACATCCTTGGCTATATCTCAGCCCGGCTCTCCTGGTCATGATTACAATGACCGTTTATCCTTTCGTTTACACAGTCATTTTGAGTCTCAGCCGGTGGAATCTAACGTTTGCGCGCCCGCGAACTTTTGTTGGACTCGCTAACTACCAAGCAATATTCGGGTCTGCGGATTTTTGGGCCAGCGCCGGGCGAACCTTCTGGTACGTAGGAGGGTGCGTATCGGTCGAATTTCTGCTTGGGATCCTGATTGCATTTCTGCTTGATACGCATTTCATTGGCCGGAATCTCGTCCGGACTTTGATTCTTCTACCGATGGTGATGGCGCCCGTCGTAGCCGGGCTGATATGGCGCTTCATCTTCAATGATGAGTCGGGTCTCGCCAATAAAGTCGCGGGTCTGTTCTGGGCTATCAGCGGCAGAGCGTGGCTGGTCGATCCTCGACTTGCCTTTTTGGCAATCATCGTTGCTGATGTGTGGCAATGGACGCCGTTCATCGTGTTAATTACGCTCGCCGGGTTGCAAGCGGTGCCCAGAGAGCTCATTGAAGCCGCGCGCGTGGACGGCGCCACCTGGTTCCAAATCCAGCGGTTCGTAGCGCTGCCAACAATCCGAAGCGTACTCGCAATCGGGTTGTTGATTCGACTCATTGATTCCTTTCGCAACGTCGATCAGATCTTTGTCATGACCTATGGCGGGCCTGGTGTTGCGACTTCTGTGCTTGGGTTTTACACCTACATCAAAGGCTTCAAATTTTTCGACATCGGCTATACAGCAGCGCTTGGAATTGTGATGCTTTTTATTATTTCGCTCTTAGCGCAACTCGTCATCAGCATGCTGGTGCGTACACGAGAAAATAGGCGATGAAAAAAGTCGCAAAGTATCTGGCAGTGCTTCTGGTGATGGCCTTTTTCATGACCCCTATACTTTGGACCGCGATCACAGCTATTAAACCTACGGAACTGATTTCGGCCAACCCTATCGTATGGCTATTTCAGCCCACCCTGGAACACTTTCGAGTAATTTTTTTCGAGGACAATATTGCCGCACCGCTGGTAAACAGCACGATAATCGCGACATTTAGTACCATTGGCGTTCTGGTCACGGCAGCTCCGGCTTCGTACGCGTTGTCACGCTTCCGGGTCCCATTCGGAGCACAGCTGGCCTCTTACTTTCTTTCGGCGAGAATGGCGCCCCCGGTTACCGTGGTGCTTCCCTTGTTTCTCATCTTTCGAAGCTTGGACTTGATTGATACGCACGCGGCCCTTGTTGCCGCCTACGTCACGGTCAACATGCCTTTCGCGATCTGGATGATCAAAGGCTTCTTCGACGAGATTCCGACTGAACTCGACGAAGCCGCTTTGCTCGACGGCTGCTCACGCTTTCACGCCTTCGTACGCATCGTGCTCCCTCTTGCCGCTCCTGGACTCGCCGCCACCGCCATCATTGCTTTCATCTTTTCTTGGAACGAGTTCCTGTTCGCTATTCTTCTCACGAACTTCCACGCTCGAACTTTACCGGTCGCCGCCTCTGCATTGATGACCGACCGGATGGTGCTTTGGGGCGAACTTTGCGCCACCGCTCTTATTATTTATCTTCCAGTGATGCTGTTCGCGGTCCTGGTCCGCAACTATTTGATTAAAGGACTTACCTTTGGCGCGGTCAATCAATGAAGGAAGCCAGAATCCGGGAGATCCGATTGTAGCACTACAATGAGGTTCACAATCTTGACGCCCGATGCCCAATACCCGGATGACGCCGTGGTGGAGCGACAAACAGCGGGGAAAGACGCGGAATTTTTCGTTCACCGCACTCGTGATCCTGCCGCTATTCCCTTGGAACAATTGGCAGTATGTGACGCGTTCCTGGTCTGGCACGAGATGAAGATCGATCGGACCTTGATCGGCAAAGCAAAGAAGTGCCGCATCATTGTGCGAGCAGGCGTCGGCTATGATCATATCAACCTCGCAGACGCCGCTGCGGCGGGGATGCCGGTCTGCAACACACCCGATTATGGCACCAGCGAGGTGGCCGACCATGCGATCGCGTTTTTGCTGTCCCTGGCCCGCGGCATTCCGGAATTCCAGGACACAATGCGCCGCGACATCCGTGCGCCGTGGCAATACCCGCAGACCGCATGCATGCGGCGGATTCGCGGTGCGACAATCGGTCTGGTCGGTCTCGGGCGCATTGGCACAGCGACGGCCCTGAGAGCCAAGGCATTCGGACTGAATGTCGTTGCCTATGATCCTTATGTGTCCAGGGGAACGGAAATCGCCCTCGGTGTCAGGCGCGTCGACTCGCTCGACGCATTGTTGCGCGTCAGCGACATCGTCAGCCTTCATTGTCCCCTGACGCCGGAAACCGAAGGCCTGATCGATGCAGCGGCGTTCGATGCGATGATGCCCGGGGTGCTGTTGATCAATACCGCCCGGGGTCCGATTGTCGATACCGGCGCTTTGCGTCAGGCCTTGCGAACCGGCAAGGTGGCGGGGGCAGGTCTCGACGTATTGCCGAGCGAACCGCCCTCCCCAAACGAACCGCTCGTTCGCGAATTTCTGGAACAGGAGGACTGGCTAAAGGGCCGGCTTCTGCTCACTCCTCACGGAGCTTGGAACAGCCCTGAAAGCCGGCATGACGCTCGAAGGCTGTCGACCGAGACCGTAATGGGCTATTTAGCCGAAGGAAAACTGCGTAATCTTGTCAACGGCGATCTCCTCGACCGCTCTCGCATGCGCGTGTGACTGGTGGGTCGTTATGATACGAAAGCGTTGAACCTCTGACTGACGCTCTTCGAGGGGAAGTTAGGAGTCCTTTCCGCGACCAGTTCTTGCTTGCAGTTCGTCGATCTTCTTGGAGGCTTCCGCTTTGGTCAGGGTGGCATCAAACTCCTCACCAGCTTCACGGCAAAGGGTCTGAAGATAGGAAATCTGCGGTCCCGTCATGGGTTCCTTACCCGTGACCCATTGCTCGGGCGGCTTTTCAGGATTCGGAGTGGCATCGGTATTCATTCCTGTCAATTCGCGGCGCGCGACTGCTAAGGTTTTGCTCTTCAATCCAAAAGCCCAAGATAAGAAT
>JAFAQT010000072.1 GCA_019246215.1 Verrucomicrobiota bacterium | reverse complement strand
TTCTATTAGGGACAGGTCGGATGTCTGCAAACGTCTGGGCGTAATCTGACATCGACCAAAGAAGCAACCCGACTAGGCGTTTGATCTGTCCCCATTTTCTACCCCATCTTCTCCCAGAGCGCGCGACCATACCCATAGCCGTCATCGGACGCGTTGACATCTGACCTGTCCCCGTCTGGTTTGTTCCCCCGATTTTCTACCCCCGTTTTCTACCCCACTGGTGGATTCGGTCGCTTCGATGCTGCTCCCCGCCCCTTCTCGCAGACCTTCACCGGTCGTCATCGGACGCGTCTACATCTGACCTGTCCCCCTCTGAGTTCGCTGACCTGTCCCCCTCTGAGTTCGTTTTGACCAATGAAGCAACCCGACTGGCATTTGATCTGTCCCCATTTTCTACCCCCTGGGTTTCCCTCCCAGGCCGGGCGACCATCTCCCCCGGCCGTCATCGGACGCATTGATACCTGACCTGTCCCCTTCTGGTTTCTGGTCCCCTTCTGGTTTCTGATTTCTCCTGCCCTTCTCGCAGACCTTCACCGGCCGTCATCGGACGTGTCTACATCTGACCTGTCCCCAGCTGGTGTCGTCCCCAGCTGGTGTCCCCAGCTGGTGACGCGGCCGGGGGGCTCGAACCATCCAATCGCCCGGGCATTCGGTACGCTGCCGAAGCGCCAGATCAAAACCTGATTTGATCACTTCTGCCTGGCCTTCGCTTTCCCCTCAATAGCTTGGCTGCGTTTGTTGTTCATAGAGCCGACACTGTAGCAGCGGGTGTGGCTGCCTTTCGGCTCATGTTATCTTCGCAAACGCCGCCTGCCCCAAGATCAACACTTTTGCTTCGTGGAGCTTGCATGCAGGCCAATTCCGGCTCATCCTGGAGTTCATGGCAAATCATCGTTCTGCGGATCTGCGCAACTTTGCCATTGTCGGGCACGCATCCTCGGGAAAAACAGTCCTGAGCGAAGCGATGCTGGCATGCAGCGGGATGATCAACCGCATGGGACGCATCGCGGACGGCACCACTGTTTCCGACTATCACGTGAGCGAGAAGCAGCGACAAATATCCACGCAGACCTCGCTGCTGCATGCCACGTGGATGGACAAAAAATTTAATATTATGGACACGCCGGGTTACCTCGACTTCATGAGCGAGGCGCTGGCGGCGTTGCATGTTGCGGATTTCGCACTGGTGACTATCCAAGCACAGCACGGCATCGGGGTAGGTACCGAACGGGTGTCGAATTTTGCCGATCATTACGGCATTCCGAAGATCCTCGTCGTTAATGCGATGGACAAACAGAATACAAGTTTCGATGCAGTTTTGGGCGACGCTCGCGCGTACTTTGGTCCTCGAGTTTTTCCCCTCAACGTTCCGGTAAATCCCGGTCCTGACTTCAACCAGATCCTGGACGTGCTCCGCAACGACATTGTCACTTACGAAACGGCCGGCCGTGGCCGTTATACCGAGCAACCTGCCCGCGGCAGCTGGAAAGACCGCGTCCTTCAACTTCATCGGGAATTAATTGAGCTGATCGCGGAGTCGGACGATACGTTACTGACGAAGTTTTTCGACCAAGGAGGACTTTCCGAAGAAGAATTCCGAAATGGCATCCATGCGGCTGTCCAGCGCCAACATTTCACTCCGCTTTTCTGCATCTCGGCTGAAACCAATATCGGCGTTGCCCGTTTGATGGATTTCATAGCCAAATACGGTTCCTCACCGGTTGACCGGCCGAAGGTGACCGCGTTGGATGCCTACGGCAAGGAAGCCGAGGTAGAGCTTACCAGCGCCGAACCGATAGCACAGGTTTTCAAAACGATGCATGAAGAGCACTTCGGCGAGCTCTCATTCTTCCGGGTCTATTCCGGGACCGTGAGAACGGGGATGGAGCTGTACAACAGCGCACGGGGTGTCACCGAGCGCATCGGCCAGATCTATCGGCTGAACGGCCGCGATCGCGTCGCCGTCGGTGAGTTGAGTTCCGGCGACATCGGCGCCGCCGTCAAGCTCAAAGACACGCACACCGGGAACACGCTATGCCTGTCGAACCGGCAGGTGAAACTTCCGGCCCCTGATTATCCGAAACCTTCTCTTCATGCAGCGCTGCAGCCCAGGGCCAAGGGCGAGGAAGATAAAATTGCGGCGGGACTTGCCACGTTGCACGGCGAGGATCCCGCGTTTCAGTTCATGGCGGACCCCGAACTCCGTCAAACGATCGTCGCGGCGCAGGGCGAACTCCATCTCGACGTCGTTGCGGAACGGCTTCGCCGCCGATTCAATGTTCATGTCGATCTGATCCAGCCGCGTGTGCGCTTTCGCGAAACGATCAAGGCGAATGCGGAAGCGGATTATCGCCACAAAAAACAGTCGGGCGGCGCAGGACAGTTCGCACAGGTGCTTCTGCGAATTTCGCCGGCAACACGAGATTCTGGTGTCGCTTTCAGCGAGTCGCTTTCTGGCCAGTGTGTCGATCGGGTCTTTGTGACGTCGGTTGAGCGGGGCATCCAGCATGCGTGTTCGGAGGGAATACTAGCCGGCTACCGTGTCGTCGACGTGAATGTCAATTTTTACGATGGCAAAATGCATCCGGTGGATTCGAACGATATCTCTTTTCAGGTGGCCGGCTACTGGGCGTTCAAGGAGGCATTCCTCAAAGCTAGGCCCTGTTTGCTCGAGCCGATCCATTCTCTGGAAATTCGCGTCCCTGAAGATTGCGTCGGCAAGGTCATCGGAGACCTCTCCAGCCGCCGTGGCAGAGTCGTGGGAATGGACGCTGGAAGCCGTCTTCAGATTATTCATGCGCTGGCACCGGCGAGGGAGCTCTATCGCTACGCCAGCCAGCTTCGTTCCTTGACCGGCGGCCGCGGCCTCCA
This sequence comes from Verrucomicrobiota bacterium, assembly GCA_019246215.1. Lineage (GTDB taxonomy): Bacteria > Verrucomicrobiota > Verrucomicrobiia > Chthoniobacterales > JAFAMB01 > JAFAMB01. The sequence goes on along the minus strand of JAFAQT010000072.1, from coordinate 17,710 downwards.
CACGGAGGAGTTCAGCCACTATGAAGACCTGCCGGCCGAACTTGAACAGCAAGTGGTCGAGTCGGCAAAAAAGGCGCGGTTGAATCATTAACCATGAAACTCCCAGAGGATTTTCAATTCGACTTCAATCAAAAGCGGATCCTGGTTACTGGGGCCGGCAAAGGGATCGGGCGGGAAATCGCCTCGATGTTGCACCGATTTAATGCGCAAGTTGTCGCTCTCAGTAGAACCGAGAAGGATCTTCAGAGCCTGAAGGAAGAAATCGGCTGTGAGACCATCATCGCCGACCTGGGTGATCCTGCCGCCGCACAGCGAGCTGCCGAAAAGGCTGGAAAAATAGACCACCTCGTCAACAATGCTGCGATTGCAATCCTTCAGCCGTTCCTCCAAACCACGGTGGAGGCGTGGGACAATACAATGGCTGTCAATCTCCGGGCCGTCATGATCGTTTCACGAGTGGTGGCAAAGCAAATGGTGGAGCGGGGTGTTGCCGGCTCGATCGTTAACGTATCCAGCATGGCCTCATTTCAGGCTCTGCACGATCACGCAGCCTATTGCGCCTCCAAGGCAGGACTGGATCAATTGACCGCGGTCATGGCGGTTGAACTCGGCCAGCACAGGATCCGCGTTAACTCAGTGAATCCGACCGTTGTTCTAACCGAGATGGGCAAACGCGCTTGGAGCGATCCTGCCAAAGGCGGCCCTATGCTCGCCAGGATTCCTTTGCGCCGGTTTGCCGAGTGCGAAGAGGTAGCTTCGGTGGTCTGCTTTCTTTTGACGGACGGAGCGGCGATGTTGAACGGCCTCGCTCTTCGCATCGATGGCGGATTCCTCGTGAGTTAACTGAAAGCGGCAAAATAGAGGCCAGTGCCCGATGGCTCGATCTATGCGAGCCATTTTCCGCTCCATAGCAACGTTGGAAGAACCTATTGTCCGCTGCGCTGTCGATACCTCCTGGATTGGTCCGGATTTATCGAGCGCAAGCGTTTGAGCAAACTGTTAGTATCCGGCTTTGAAACGTTGGGTGTCTTTGGACCACCATCGTCGGCTGCCTTACGCACCCATGGATTTTGGATCGGAGATCGCTGCGTTTGTTCTGACATATTCCCAAGCGGGGTAGCAGGAAACGGGCCAATCGCATTGGGATCGATCTGAATGTTTCGGCTGCTTCAGAATTTTTGGAAAAGGGGTCCGGACGAATGCGCCCTGCTTGCTTTTAGTTTAGTGCCGCAGGCGAACACCAGATGCTCAACCCAATCACACGCCGTCAATCGCTGCGAGACGAGAGGATTGAGCAGATCGGGCACGGCGAAGAGCAGAGGCTTGATCACTGAACGATCGCCGGGACGGCTGCAGAACCGGCAGGTTCGAGCTCCGCGGAGGCCTTGCCGCTTCTGGCAGCGCGCAACCTTGCCCTTCGTTCCTCACGAAGTGACGCCAACTTCTGCCGTTGTTCAGGGTCAAGAACTCCATCCAGAGCGCTCTCATATTTTTGCCGCGCCTCGGCGAATTTGTGGCGCCTTGTGCGTGAATCCAAAGAGGCGTCACTTTTGATTGCCGCCATATCGTTCACGTAAACATCGATGATGGGTTTGACTTTCGTGACCTGATCATCGGTGAGCGCAAGGTCCTTGCGAAGGCGCGTCAACTTAGCCCGTTTAATGGATTCAGGATCGAGGGTTCTTTTTGTTTTCGATGGCGGCGCGACCTGAGCGGGCGCTGGTTGTTCAGCCGATGAACCATTGGATTGAGCAGAGGCAATGCACCAGGGGGCGCAAACTGCAAACAGGATAACTGAATATAATAATGTTTTCATCCCTGAAATATAAAACATATTCTTAAAATGTTTTCAAATATATTTTTGGAAGAATTCTCGCGCTCTGATCAAGCTTCCGATTTACACTCTCTGCGGGAGAGCTGACACGCCAAGGGCTTTCCCTTCCCCACCCCAAGCGAAGCCTCCGGCCACCTCCGGCATAAACCGAACCTAGTGCACTAGTCGCCCCACTGGCGTTTGAGCGTCTCTTTGGCGGCGTCGCGCCGAGCTTCAAAGTCATCTTTGAGCTGCTCGAATCGCCTTACCACTGCCCTGAGCCGTTCTTTTCGCCATCCCTCCGCTCGATCCTTCTGCTCTTCCAAGGCATCGATCTGACGCTCCAGCATTTTTTCCTTTGCGTCCCACTCGTTGTCGAATTGATCGAACACGATCTCCCGTCTGCGCCTGAACGCATCTTCATCGGGACTTGATCCGCGGAAGCCAAACATCGCGAGACGGAAAAGACCAGACGGACGGCTGCGCCGGGAGGCCCAATAAGTTCGGCCGGGCTGCGGGTAACCATAGACGTGAACAGGTGTACCCACCGTCGCCGCACGGAAAAATTCGATTGCGTACTCTTCCGGCATTCTGACACACCCATGAGAATCGGGGTAGCCAGGAAGAAACCCTGCATGCAATCCGATCGCCGGATGAAACTGGAGGTAGTACCGCATCGGCGCTCTCACGAACTCCAACCCGCTAGGGACCTTTTTGTAGATATCAGCGTCTGGAACCACGATCTGTTTCGTTGCTGGATTGCCAAAGAAGCCGTAGAAGCTCGAAACATGGTTCAAATCTTTATCCGTGACTCGAAAAGTCCCGGTCGGGGTCTCATGGCCGGGTCGACCTGAACAGATGGGAGCTCTCAGGACCACGTGCGCGTGGTCCGTCAAGTAAGCTTCTTGGTTGGTCAGATCGATCTCAATAGCGCGCTGGGCGCAGCAATGGAGGGTCCACGTCAAAAAGATGCCGCCGAAAACTAGAAACTGTTTCATCCCGTTCCAGCATGGACTGATAGCCGATTTCGGAAAAAAATCGATTTCAATCGAAAACAACAGATTGGCGGATGCTGCACCACTTCTCGTTTGCCCTCACCTCAAGGAGCAGTTTCCCTAATAAGGCAGCCAGGCAGAGAGTTCCCAACAGGAAGGCAATGGCGCTCGGAGGAGGGCTAATAACAGCACCAGAAAGGCCAATCCGACCGTAAGAAAAAGCCAAAACCAAGTGAGCACTGATTAATCGAGGTGGAGCGGTAATCGGTTCCCATGGAAACATCCGGGAACGATACTTTCGAAGGTCGAGCGGCGTTGCTTCACAGGCGGTTTCGCCTTCCGCAACCGGCTGAAAAGCGTGCTGGCACTCTTGACAAATGTTCCCTTCCAGGTAGAGCTCCGCGCCACAGATTTCACAGAGAGTGATCAACCGCTCTTGGCCCACGCTTCACAATGCTTGAGCGATTGGTCTTTAGCAAACGTTCATCCGTTCTTCCTCAATGCTCAGGAAGGGTTGCGACCTTTTGGATTCGGCGTCTATATTCTCTGGAACCGTTGGGATTCGACTGTTAGATTTTCGGTTCCGACGGAAATTGCAGGGGTAACTTTCAATTGAAGATCTCAGAGGATGGCTGAATCGCTGGAGTTTGAGCACTATCAACTTCTGACAAATCCAGACGGTTCTCTCATGGAATTGGGGCGGGGCAGCATGGGAGTCACTTACAAAGCCTTTGACAAGAATCTGTATTGCTTTGTCGCGCTGAAAGTCATCACCGCCAGCCTTCTGGACAGCGAAAACGCAGCGGAGCGTTTTTTACGTGAAGCGCGAGTTGCAGCGCGGTTGCGGCATCGAAACGTGGCTTCGGTTTTCCACCTGGGCAAGCATGGAGACAGCTATTTCTATGCGATGGAATTCATCGACGGGGAGACCGTTTTCGCCAAGGTGAAACGCGAAGGCCCGCTCGACTGCATCTTCGGGTTGGATATCGCCCAGCAAGTCGCCTGTGCGCTCATTGCGGCGGAAGAGCAACAACTTGTCCACCGGGACATCAAGCCGTCAAATCTGATGCTCGTACGGGAGAGCGACGGCGAAATTCTGGCAAAGGTGATCGATTTTGGCCTCGTAAAATCGGCGGTAGCTGAATCGACCTCAGCGGGCCATCTCACGGTACGGGGCTTCGTCGGGACGCCCTATTTTGCGAGCCCTGAGCAACTCGATCGCCAGACTGAAGATATCCGATCAGACATCTATTCGCTCGGCGTGACGCTCTGGTACATGCTCACGGGAAAGCCGACTTTCACGGGTTCGATGGCGAGCGTTATCGCACAGCACCTCGAGAAAAAGCCGGCGTTCGACTCGCTGGCGATTTTGCCGGCACAAGTGGTTGCTGTGCTGCGGCGAATGCTCGAGAAAGATAAGACAAGGCGTATCCAAACGCCGTGGGAACTCCGGTTGGAATTGAGGTCCTGCATTGAAAGCCTGTCGACGCCGGCTCCCACAGCCCGGACAGAAACCAATCCCGCGGACACGTTCGAAACTATCGAGCTGACCAGTGCGCACAGTCCGGAGATAAGACCGGGGCAAGGCTCACTGCTCAAAAATCGATATCGCCTGATCGAAGATATTAATCCCGCAAATCCGGGTCACGTTTTCCACGCAGAAGATACCCTGGCCAAGATGCGCGTTACCGTACGGATATTTTCAGCCGATCCTGCGATTCTCGCCCAGATTGACGAAGAAGCCCGTCGAATCAAAGCCAGCTCTCATCCCAATTTCATCCATATCTTCGCGGTCGAACGCGAGAGAAACATCGGCTTTATCGTAATGGAATGGCTCGAAGGCTTTCCGCTGGTCGACCTGTTGCGCGCCCGACGGGCGCTGACCCTGCGGGAAATGCTGTTGCTCCTTCAGCAGATCGCGCCCGCACTCGATGCGGCGCGAGAAGCGCAATTGAGCCTGGAGATGAAATTGCGCGATATATTTCTGCATTTCTCCGAAAGTTTCGCGGAGCCGGTGGCGAACATCGTGCTGCGGTGCCCGCTGGATGAATGGCCTTCGTTTGTGGTCAAGATGAGTCTGCTGGAGAAGATCAAAGGCCTTGAGTCCTCCGCCGTTCCCGTAGAAGAGCAGACCATTGTTTCCGAGCTGAAGCCTCATCGAGACGTTGTGCAACTCGGCATCCTTACCTATGAGTTGTTGGGCGGCAAAGCCGGCAGTTTTGCGCCGCTGGCGAATGTGTCAGAGAAGGGCAATGAAGTCCTCCGGAGATGCCTGACTCCGGACGGCAGCTTTTCCACCGCCGCTGAGTTTTACGACGCGCTGCAGGGGGCCGCAAATACGGGGTCGAAACCGGTGGCAAAGGTGACTAAAAAGCCGGATTCGGAACGACTCACTCCACAGCACCCAAAAGTATCTCCGGGCCCGAGTGCAGAGGCCGTTCCGACGCGGAACACACCAGCTTCCGATTCAGTTCCAGCCTCCAAAAATCACTTTTGGCTCACCGTGGGAGCAGTGATGGCGATTCTACTCGTCGCCGGAGCGGTTTGGCTTTTGCTGCTTGTGACGCAGAATCCAACATCGAACCAGGAGCCGCAGGCGGCGACTGAAATACGTGCGCAAAAAGAGAAGACGTCCCAGGGTGCTCATTCCCCACCTCAGCCGGGAAAGCCTTGGACGAACAGTCTTGACATGCGTTTTGTACCGCTCGGGGACATCTACATTGCAGTATGGCAGACCCGCAAAGGTGATTTCGAGACGTTCGTGCAGGCAACAGGCTACGATGCGGTCGGCGGCATGTCTTCGGCAGTCACCCAAAACGGATTCAAGCTCAACGAAATGAGCTGGAAAGCCCCCGGATTTCCACAAGCGCCCGACCATCCCGTGGTGGGCGTCAGCTGGGAAGACGCAAACCAATTCTGTGGCTGGCTGACCAGAAAGGAACGGAGCGAAGGAACACTGGAAACCTTTCAAAGCTATCGGCTGCCGACCGATCGGGAATGGAGCCGTGCGGTAGGGCTTGAACACGAATCGGGGAACACTCCCAAGGAACGTAGCGGCGGGATCAAATCGGCTTATCCTTGGGGCAACGCATTTCCGCCCCCAAATGATATTGGCAACTACGCCGGAAGCGAATCACGCGTCGACGCACCGGAAACGTGGGCCGTCATTCCAGGGTTTCACGATTCGTTCCCTCGCACAGCACCGGTGTCTGCTTTCAGGGCGAATCCCCGAGGCCTGTGCTGCGTCGGTGGGAACGTCTGGGAATGGTGTATGGACAAGTTTGAGAATACGATGAACTGGCGCACCCTTCGAGGCGGCTCGTGGGCTACATCGCGCGCCGAAGAATTGCTCTCTTCTTACCGTCGTGGCTATGGACCGCTTTTCCGCAGCGATGATGTCGGTTTCCGCTGTGTCGTGGCCACGGATGGAGCTCACGGATGAAACTGCTTAAATTCAATCTAATTTTCATCCCTTTCCTTGCGCTCTGCCTCGGTTTGGTTGGCTACACCGCCCGCACGATGCTGCTCAACGATGCACGACAACATGTTATTCAAAACGCGCGAATAATCATGGAAACAATGCTGTCGAGCCGCACCTACACCACCAAACAAGTCGCTCCGATGTTGGAGCAAAATAATTTCAAGCTCCAAACCGCGATCGAGCAATTTCGAAAGACGATCGATCAAATGCCGAAAACTGTGGACCCGAACGCCGGAAAAGATCTTCGTGGAAGCGAAAAAAAGGGGTTTATCCTTGGAATGCAGCGTGCGCTCGAAATGCAACAACAGTTCCTGGATTCCGTCAAAGGCAAGCCGGAAGAACTGATCGATACGGAGTTTCATCCGCAGTCGGTACCCGCCTTCGCCGCGACGGAAATATTCGGGTATCTACGCGAAAAATTTCCGGACTACTTCTACAAGGAAGCCACACTGAATCCGACTAATCCGCGTGACCGGGCAACAGACTGGGAGAGCGACGTGGTCAATCAATTTCGCGGAAGTCCGGCGCTAGCGGAATTCATCAGCACGCGCGAATCACCTACCGGGACAGCGCTTTTTCTTGCCCGGCCGATCAAGATCAACAATGTCAGCTGTCTTGAATGTCACAGCACCCCAGATAAAGCTCCTGCCGAGATGATCAAGCTCTACGGAGGAGATAATGGCTTCGGCTGGCACTTGAATGACATCATCGGCGCTCAAATTGTCTCGGTTCCGGTGTCGGTGCCGGTCCATTTCGCCGAAGACGCCTTCCGAGTCATCATCGGGTGGCTTGCCGGTGCATTCGGCGGTATTCTGATCATTGCGAACATCGCCGTAGCGTTGGTAACGCGCAAGCGTCCGTGACGCCTAGTGCACCCCAACCGTAGCCGACAACGTAACGAGCACGAGTAAACGGATGTTTTCGAGGTGAAATCACATTCTGCACACGACCGATTTGGAGAAGCGCACGTTAGTTAGCACGTTCTCAATTTGAGCAACTTACGTTTCTCAGAAACGCTTCTTTAATTTAAGCAATGTCCAGTTCGTCAAAATCCTGGCCAGTTGGTGGCCGCAAGCGCAGACGGTGCCGTGCTCATGAACGGTACCCTGCGAGGTGAGTTCACCCGATTGCTCGCCGAAACGCTGGCAACAAGTTTTTGCGAGCCTTTGTTAACAGGAAGCAACGAACAGTCGAACGGAGTCCAGGATGAGCCTTACTGAAATTCAAAAATTGCTGCACGATAAAGATATCGAATTTATCCGTTTTGAACAGACAGACACACACGGCATCTCACGCTCTAAAACGATCCCGGCACGGCATTTCGAATATTTTGCCAAAAACGGGCTGAATTTCCTGCTTGGCCATCTTGGTTTTGACGCCCAAGCAGTTGTTGCACCCGGTACCGGCTATCTGGAAGAGCTCGGTTTTCCCGACAGCCGTATCCGGCCTGATTTCGACACATTCCAAGTTTTGCCATGGGCTGAAAAGACAGCGCGGATCTTGTGCGAGCCCTACTATCTCGATGGCCGGCCAGCCATGGCTGCACCGCGCTTGGTTGTGAAAAAGTCGCTCTCTGAATTACAGGCCATGGGCTACCGTCTCCTCAGCGGCTTTGAGTACGAGTTTTATCTCCTGGACGCCGCGACGCGCGAGCCCCCATTTCCAGGGATCCAAATTTTTGCCACCCTGCGTAACAACTTTAATCAAGGATTAGTTTACGACATTCTGCGCTCCATGACGGCAGTCGGGGTGGACACTATTACTGCCAACGCAGAATACGGCCCTGGGCAGATGGAGATTAACTTTGAACCGGCTTGGGGAGTAGCCGCAGCTGACCAGGCCTTTACCTTTAAGAATGGAGTCAAAGAAATCGCGTTACAGCACGGGATGATTGCGTCGTTTATGACCAAACCCCATATCGACCAGAGTGCTAGTGGGTGCCATTACCATCAATCCCTGTGGCAGGGAGACAAAAATGCCTTCCTGGATGATTCGAGCGCAGACGGTTTATCGGATATTTGCCGATACTTTTTGGCAGGTCAGTTAGCGCATGCGGAGGCCATCTGTGCTTTGGCCGCGCCAACTGTCAATTGTGCCAAACGCTTCAAGCTCTATTCCTTTGCTCCGACGAATGCCACATGGGGCATTGAGAATCGCACTACAGGGCTTCGCGTAAAGGCGGCCCGGAATGAATCTACACACGTTGAAAATCGCTTCGGTGGTGCAGCCTCGAACCCTTATCTCCTGATGGCAGCCTGTTTGGCCGCCGGCGTTGATGGACTCAAAAGCCGATTGGCACCACCTCCGCCTGTGAATGGTGTGGCCTACGGGAGGGATGGCGTTGTCAATTTGCCAATTCGACTGGAAGATTCTCTAAATGCCTTGGAACAGGATAGGGTGATGCACGAGGCGCTCGGCTCTGAGTTTATCAAATTATTTCTGGCGGTTAAACGGCATGAGGCAAACAAAGCAGCCACCGCGATCGCAAATTACAGGACGCCGGAATTTCATAATTCCGTCGACGATTGGGAACGGCAAGAGTACTTCGAATTCTTGTGAACGGTGCCTATGTAGAGTTTTCCAGACTCTACTCTAATTCGGCGTTCAGTTTCGCTGAAACGATCGACAAGGAATGGAAGCTCCTCGAGGAAATGACGTCCGAAAATAGCGTACCGTCTCGCGTACAATGATGACATCGTTGCGTTCGCGATCTTTCGGACGGTGGTCCTTCCCAACGAGTCCTGCGGCCGTCCATCCGATCGACGCATCGAGAGAGTGCGCTCCGCGAGAACACAATTTCTCAAGGCGCGTCCGGCATAATATACTATGTTCCCGGGTAACTTTGCGCCTCTCGCTCTGCGGAGAAACCCGGGAAATTGGAACGTAGTCTCGGATGCTTCTCGCTCAACGAGACGCGATCAAATACATCAAAAAAACAGGCAAAGCGCAACGCTTCGCTTACCTCGATTTCCGAGCTAAGATCCCTGATGACGAATGACTATCGTTCCCTGGTCCTGGCCGCCGGAGAAAAATATCGACTTGTTCCCATCGATGTCAGCTTCACGGAGGCCTTGTTCGAAGCAGTTCACGAGTCCCGAGGTGAGCTGATGCACTTCGTCTCGTGGTACTATCCAGAATATTCCATCGAAGATGCGCGGCGTTGGCTTCAGGCCAGGGAACGAGAACGAAGCGAGTGTCGCGCTTATGATTTTGCGATCACGGACGTACAGACCGGTGAACTGGTTGGCGGCTGCGGAATTGACCGGATTCAAACGAAGGACCGCCAGGGCAATCTCTATTATTGGGTCCGCACATCGCGAAAAAACGAGGGCGCAGCAACGGCGGCGGCGGCCGCCGTTGCCTCGTTCGGCCTCACCTCGCTTCACCTGATCCGCCTCGAGATCGTTGTCGCCGAGACGAACTTTGTAGCTCAATCGGTAGCGGAAAAAATAGGCGCCTCTCGAGAGATTCGGCTTCCCAACCGACTGATTCTCGGAGGCCAGATTCAGCACGCGTATCTTTTCTCGCTCCTCGACCGGACAACCGAAAGTAAGAGATGATCGGGCCAGAATTGGGAGCAGTTATGAGCTCGGATTTTGCAAGTGATCACCGGTTCTGCTGCAATCGTTTTCTTGTTCAGAGCGGACCAATCATCCATCCTTCAATCCATTGAACAAAGTATGAAAATCCTGGTGACCGGCGCCGCCGGAATGATCGGCCGCAAATTTTGCGACGCACTTGTAAAGCGCGGGAAAATCGGAAGCAGACCGGTGGTCCGGTTGACAATGGCCGATACCATAAAACCCGCTGCCCCAACTGGCGCTCCGTTCGAGGCCTGTACGGATTCGGCCGATATCTCCGATCCGGGTGTCGCGGAATCTCTGGTCGCGGATCGACCGGAAATTATTTATCACCTGGCCGCAGTCGTCTCCGGTGAGGCAGAGGCAGATTTCGACAAAGGATACCGGGTGAATCTTACCGGCACTCAGCGACTCTTCGAGGCGGTGCGGCGAGCGGGACATCAACCACGGGTTGTGTTCGCAAGTTCAATCGCGGTGTTTGGCACTCCTTTTCCAGAGAAGATACCTGAGGATTATGCGTTGACGCCGCTCACTTCCTACGGTACCCAGAAAGCGATCGGGGAATTTCTGCTGGCCGATTTCAGTCGCCGCGGTTTTTTCAACGGCATCGGGATCCGCTTCCCGACCATTTGTGTTCGACCAGGCAAACCGAACAAAGCTGCGTCCGGTTTTTTTTCGAACATTATCCGTGAACCATTGAAGGGAAAGCCCGCGGTGCTCCCGGTAGGAGAGGAAGTCAGGCATTGGTTCGCGTCGCCGCGTGCCGCGGTGGAATTTTTGTTCCATGCCGGCGCGCTCGATCTTGGTCAAATAGGGTCCGGTCGTACGCTTAACATGCCCGGCCTATCGGCGACCGTTCGAGAAATGATTGTCAGCCTGCGAAACGTTGCCGGAGCAGAGTGCGCGAAGTTGATCCGGCGGGAACCTGACCCGGCCATTCAAAAGATAGTCGATGGCTGGCCAGGGCGCTTAGATGCTTCACGAGCGGAGGCGCTCGGTTTTCGCGCCGAAACAAGCTTCGAAGAGATTGTCCGTCAACACATTGAAGACGAATCTGCCGGTTAAAGTCCTCCTCGAAATTGGCGGCCTTCTTCAGTTTTTTTCTTTGGTTCTCGAAGAAAAAGCGCCTGCGCGCTTTACATACAGTGATTCTTGACGCGTGAGTCCGGTGCATGATACGGTTTTTGGTTTCCCGCCGGAAAGCCATATTCGCTCCTGGTTGACAAATGCGACCGTCGTTCGTCGCCCGCTGGCAAGCCCTTAATGGGTTGGCAGAAGCGCAATGACGAAAGCGAAAGGGACTTCCGGAAAACCCCAAAACAACACGCAGATTCCCCCTTATGTCCAAACAACGCGAGGACGACTTCAGAGAATTGGCAGCTGGGTATTTCCAAGGCAGAATCAATCGACGCAGATTTATTCAGCAAGCCACCAAACTTGGCATTTCCGCTGCCCTGCTCAGCCGGCTGGCACCCGCAACTTATGCAGCAGGCGACAATCTGGTCGACTCTTCACCCGAGGCGCCTAATGAGTCTCCGATCACGAAGGAACGCATCGAGTTCTTGAAATCGAAGCCGTACAAAGGTGTAACAATCAACGTCCTAGTCTTAAAAGCGACAGTTGGAGATTGCCTTAAATACCATGCGCCGAAATGGTCAGAGGAGACCGGCGGTCACGTCAATGTCGCCGAGGTTCCAATTGATACGCTTCATCAGCAGATTTTTTCGGATCTCTCGACGGGGTTGGGCAGATATGACACTTATATGACGGGCTGCTGGTTCTACGGAGATTTTTTTACCGGGAATGAGCCATACATTGTTGAGATCGCACCTTTTCTCAAGGATCCAAAGCATCCGTATTGGGATCCGGACCAATGGCTGCCGGCCATGAGGCGTCTATACAGCTGGCAGGGGAAGGTCTACGGGGTGCTGTTCGACGGGGATGCACAAATTCTCTATTATCGAAAAGACATTTTCGAAAAACCGGAGAATCAGGAAAAGTTCAAGGCCAAACTGGGGTACGATTTGCCGAGTCCCCCGAAAACCATGAAACAGATGCACGACCTGTCCACCTTTTTCACAGGTTGGGACTGGAACGGTGACGGGCAGAGCGATTGGGGTATATCGCTGCACGCGAAAGTCAATGAACAAGGATTCTTCCACTTCCTGACACTCGCCTCGCCCTACGTCGTCTCCAAAGACAACAAATATTTCTTCTTCAATCCGGACACGATGAAACCCTTGATCAATTCCGAGGGACATCTTCGTGCGCTGGAAGACTATGTGAAATTCCTGCCGAACGGCCCGAAGGAAGCGATCAGCTGGACATTAGGGCAGGGATGGAACCTGTTCCTTTCCGGACACGCCGTCATGGAGCCCACATGGGGAGATTTGCCTACCTTTGCCCAGGATCCAAAGAGCAATCTCTGCCAAGGGAAGGTCGGCGCGTGCGTAATTCCCGGTGTGGACGAGGCGTTCAATCCAATTACGGGAAAATGGGATAAGTATGAAAACAATGTTGCTGGAAACACGAACGGCGGCACCTGGCATTGCGTCATCTCGCGTTTCTCCAAGAAAAAAGAGGCGACCTACGATTTTCTCGCCTACATGGCCAACAAGAAAAATGCCATGTTTAACTGCGCTAATGGGTGGACTGGAGTCCAACCGGGTATGAAGTACGAATATTTTCCACCGATCGGGAACGGCAGCCTTGATGAATGGGCGCAGTATGGGTGGAACAAAGACGATGCGACTCGGTACCTCAATGCCTATTATGAGAATCTGGCTTTGCCAAACCAGGAGGAATATCTGCGCATCCCTGGGGCGGCAGAGTACTGGCACGAACTCGATGTGCGCGTCTCTGCCGTCCTGGCAGGCCAGGCACAGCCAAAGGCGGCGCTGGATGAGACCGCGCAGGCTTGGGAACAGATCACAGATCGCTATGGCCGTGATGCACAAAAGAAACTTTATCAGGAGTCGTTTGCTTCCTAGCTAACCGTGCTGTGGAAATTAGGCTTATCTCGGAGAGGCGGTTCCGGGGCTCGCCGCGGGAAACCGCGGTGAGCCCGATGTTAGGAATAGTGCCTCCCCGCGGTTCCGCATAGAGAGAATAAACCACGATTTTACAGGCAGCTGAAGCCGAGGAGTTGCGACTCGCCAGCCAAAAACTCCTCCGAGAGAAAATGTAATTGGGAAGAGACTTCGTGTACTCTTCTCCTCTATTCTATAAAGTCTGCGAAATCTGCGATCTCAAACCCGAATTGATATTAATCTGTTCAGATGGAGCCTGCAAACAAAGCACAGCGCAATTCAGAGCGATTGTTCAAATACGCTATGCTTGGGCCGGCCGTCCTTTGGGTAATCGCGTTCACGTTTTTTCCTATTTTTTCGGCCCTTAATTACAGCTTTTCGAACTATGTACTCGGCCGCGGCATTACTAGCTATGTCGGATTCAAAAATTACCTGCTCGCGTTGGGGGACGCAGGTTTTTGGCATAGTTTGCTCATAACATTGGTTTACGTGGGAATAGCAGTACCGCTCGAAGTTTGCATCGGATTCGTCTTTGCCTGGATCATCACGGTCGGGCTGCCTGGGAAGGGACTTTTTCGCTCTATCCTGACAGCTCCATTGTTTACCATGGAAGTAGCCATCGGCTATCTCGGAGTGACCCTGTTCACCTCTGAGGGCGGTTTAGTTAGTGCGCTGTTAAATCTAGTCCATATTCAAATTCCCTGGATGTCAACCGGCGAGGGAGGTTTGGCCGCCGCGATTTTGCTCGATGTCTGGCAATGGACTCCATTTGTCTTTTTAATGGCCTTAGCGGCGTTGGGTTCCATACCGGATGAAATCTACGACGCCGCAATGCTGGAAGCTTCCAGTCATTGGCAAGTCTTGCGACATGTCGCACTGCCTCTGGCGTGGCCGGTACTGACCGTAGCGATTCTGCTGAGGCTGATTGAGGGACTCAAATCCTTCGGCTTGCCGTTCGCACTCACGAGCGGCGGCCCGGGTACAAGCACACAGCTTTTCAGCATCATGAATTATCTGGTGACGATCCAGTTCTTCGACTTTGGCCGCGGCTCGGCGATGGGCATCCTTTATCTAGTAATGGTCTCTGTCATCATCACCGTGTTTTTCCAGCAAATGAGAAAGCGGATCGACTAATATACAAAAGTATATCATGGATAACCTGCTTTGGATCCATTCAAAACGCAGCGGAAAGATCGGCATCTTTTTGGTTGCCCTCCTGGCGGCAACCTGGGTTCTGGTCCCTTTTCTCTGGGCCATCATTAATTCATTCAAAACACTGGAGGCGACGTTTTCAGCCGGCTCTATCATTCCGTTTCTCAATTTCCAACCTACCCTGGACTCTTGGAAGGAGGTACTCGACGATCCTCAGTCTATAAACTCGCTGATCAGCAGCGCCCTTGTAGCTGCGGGCACAACGGTGCTCGTGCTGATCCTTGGAACGCCTGCGGCCTATAGCCTCGCCCGGTTCGAGTTTCCTTGGCAGAGCAAAGACATTGCGCTCTGGTTTCTCTCCCAGCGCGTCATGCCTCCGGTTGTCGTACTGGTGCCCTTTTATATTCTGATGGTGCAATTGCGCCTCATCGACACCTGGTCAGGGCTCATCCTCCTTTACTCGACGTTTAACCTGGCGTTTTGCGTAGTGATTATGCGAGACATTTTTCGCGATGTCAGCAAAGAGGTCGAAGAGGCAGCCAGAATTGAGGGCGCCAATCTTTGGCAAATATTCTGGATGATCGCACTGCCTTTGTCATTGGACGGACTAATCGTTACCGGCATCATCGTTTTTGCCTTTTCCTGGAATGAAGCTTTGTTCTCATCCGCGCTCACCTCCCAACACGCCTCCACGCTCCCGGCATATATTCTTGCCTCCCGCAGTACACGGGGAGTTAATTTCAACGTAGCAGCGGTTAACACGATTATTGCCATAGCGCCGCCGGTAATCATGTCGTTCTTTGTCCAGCGGTACCTCGCGCGCGGACTTTCATTCGGGGCGGTCAAGGGATAAAACAACGATTTCCAAATTGAACGGATGGCCATAGTTGCACTGGAGAATGTGTCAAAACGGTACGGCGAGATCATCGCGGTACAGGATTTTAACTTGACCACCAAAGACGGGGAATTTGTCGTCCTCGTTGGACCTTCTGGGTGCGGAAAGACAACCACCATGCGGATGATTGCCGGTCTGGAAGTGATCACCGCCGGTTCGATCAAAATCGGCGGACAGAACGTCGTCGGGATGATTCCACGGGAGCGGGATGTGGCAATGGTGTTCCAGAATTATGCATTATTTCCGCATATGAATGTATTCGGAAATATGGCGTTCGGCCTCCGGTTGCGAAAGCTGCCGAAACGACAGATCGAGGAGCAGGTTCAGCGGGCCGCAAAAATCCTTGGCATCGAGAGCCTTTTGCTACGCAAACCGAAGGAACTCTCCGGCGGACAACGGCAACGGGTGGCGCTTGGCCGTGCCATTGTCAGGGAGCCGAGGGTATTCCTGATGGACGAACCGTTGTCTAATATCGACGCGAAGTTGAGGGTCGAGATGCGCGCGGAGATTGTCAAGTTGCAACGACGCCTCGGGGTAACAACTTTTTACGTAACCCATGACCAAGTGGAGGCCCTCAGCATGGGGGAACGCGTGGTCGTGATGCTGGACGGACGAGTACAACAGGTCGGTACTCCCAAGGAACTCTACAACAGCCCAACTAATCGGTTCGTCGCAGGGTTTATCGGGAGTCCGGCGATGAACTTTGTACGCGCACGCATTGGCAAAAACGGCGTCGCTACGGCGGGACCGGATTTCGAACTGCTTCTTCCAGCATCCCTGGGCGAAAAAGTCGCTCGGCTGCATCTCGAGGAAGTGCTGGTTGGAATTCGTCCGGAACACCTGAAAATTCAGAGAGATGGTACCGGGAAGAGTAAGAACGTGATTCGTGCGCGCGTAGAAGTGATTGAACCACAGGGTTCCACAACGATCATTCAATTCAGCGCAGGCGGAGACAGTCATCTAATCGCGTTGATCAACGAGCAGTTCGAAGCGGAACCGGGTTCTCCGTTAACTTTGTCTGTCGCCAGCGAGGCGATCTATCTTTTTGATCCCGCTACGGACCGAAGCGTTCAATGAGTGCCGGTCTAGTCCGCAAAAAGCGAGCAAAAGGCGCAACGACGAGCTCATTGTGGGTTAGAAATCCGTTTTCCGTTCTAGTGTGCCGTGGAAGTCTTTCGCGCTTGAATATTGTTAAATATGTCTTCATTTTACCAGCCGCGCTTTGGATACTTTCCTTTACGATCATCCCCCTCTTCTCTGCGATTAACTACACCTTTGCGAATTATGTCCTGGGACGCGGGATCACTGGATATGTCGGTTTCACGAACTATATCAATGTCCTGTCGTCCAGGGCGTTCTGGTATTCTCTCTTTATCACGATCGTCTATGTTTCCATCGCCGTCCCCCTAGAGCTAATATTGGGATTTCTATTGGCATGGTTCGTGACCCTCTGTCCACGCGAACACAATTTCTTCCGCCCCATTTTGACTGCCCCGCTTTTCACGATGGAAGTCGCAATCGGGTATCTCGGCATCACCCTATTTACCTCTCAAGGCGGATTATTTGCCGAAGTTCTCAGCTATCTAGGACTGAATGTTCCGTGGATGACCACCTCTTATGGGGGTTTGGCCGCGTCCATCATTTTGGATATTTGGCGATGGACCCCATTTGTATTCTTGATTTCAATGGCCGGTTTGGCCGCGATACCAGATCAGTTGTACGAAGCCGCTCTGCTGGAAACATCCAACTACCGGCAACTGATGACGAATATTGCCTTCCCTTTGTCCTGGCCAGTTTTGAGCGTGGCGCTTCTTCTACGCTTGATCGAGGGATTAAAGACTTTCGGCCTGCCGCTGGCGCTTACTGGCGGCGGACCGGGAATAAGCACCCAACTCTTCAGCATTCTAAATTACTACACCACGATCCAATTTTTCGATTTTGGCAAAGGTTCGGCGATGGCAATTATCTATCTTCTCCTCGTATCGATTGCCATCTCCTTCATTTTCAGCGCGCTTCGGAAGAGCTTCGATTGAAGACGCATGAAACGAGTACTCTGGCTAGCAGCGAGTCCGAGGGTGAAAGGGTTAACCTATTTCGTTCTTATTATCGCGACCATTTGGGTGTTAATACCTTTTGTTTGGGCATTACAAAACTCGGTCAAAAGCTTGACCGATACGTTTAATCCATCGGCTATAATTCCGTTTATTCACTATGTCCCTTCTCTAACTTCCTGGATAAAAGTACTAGGCGATCCAGGTGCGACTCACGCACTTCTCAGCAGCGTTGTTGTTAGTTCAGGGGCGACTCTGTTGGTTCTCCTGATCGGTACTCCGGCTGCGTATGGTCTGGCGCAATTTGAATTCCCGATCAGGAGCCAACACCTGAACTTCTGGTTCTTTTCTCAGCGAGTCATGCCACCGGTAGTTCTGCTGGCGCCGTTTTTCATCCTGCTCGTTCGAGTCAGGTTAGTGGATACCTGGCTCGGATTGATCCTGATTTACACCACCTTCAACCTTAGTTTCGGCATTGTTATCATGCGCGATGTCTTTCGCGAGATCGGCCGAGATGTCAGTGACGCGGCAAAGGTAGACGGAGCCAACATTTGGCAGATCTTCTGGCTGATAGCGATTCCCCTCTGCCTGGAGGGCCTGACTGCCACAGGCATTATCGTATTCTCCTTTTGTTGGAATGAAGCGCTGTTCGCAGCGGCGGTAGCTCCGGAACACGCGGCGACGCTCGCGACGTTCATTCTTGCTTCGCGCGG
>JAFAQT010000416.1 GCA_019246215.1 Verrucomicrobiota bacterium | reverse complement strand
AGTTGTTGCGTCGGCCCGAACAGGAAATTTTTGATGCTCAACGAATGATTTTTGCTGACCCGACGATCCTCAAGGAGGTCCAGGCGAAAATCCATGGGGAACACCTGAACGCGGCGGCGGCATGGCATGAGATTCTTTCTCACTATGCAATCGATCGGGAAAATGCGGACGATCCCTACCTTCGGGCTCGGGCAGCGGACTTCCGGGAAGTGGAACGCGCAGTTCTGGATCTCCTGATTGATGAGCAAACGGGATCTGCCTTGCCTGACCAGCCGTTTACTGAACCCACGCTACTGGTTTGCGAGGAACTCACGCCCACACTCGCCGAGCAATGTCGACGACTGTCGATGGCCGGAGTGATCCAGCTCGGAGGCGGCACCACATCCCATGGGGCTATTCTGGCCCGAGCGCTCGGCATTCCAGCCATTGGCGGAGCCAGGAAAAGTCTCGAGCAGCTTCTGAAAGCTGACCGGGTTGTCATCAACGGTTCTCAAGGTTCTCTCTGGATAGATCCTTCTCCGGAGGTCTTAGCCGAATTGGTTGACCGGCAGCAACGCGAGCGCTCTCAAAGGCGGTTGACGCTCCAAGAAAGCCGTGAGCGCGCGATTACGAGCGATGGGACCCCAATCCAAGTCGGTGGCAATGCCAGTTCTGCTAACGACGTCTTGAGCGCGCGAACAAAAGGGGCCGATCTCATAGGTCTCTTTCGATCAGAGTTTCTGTTTCACCATTTCGATGAAGAACCTGACGAGCACCGACAGCTCGCAGCCTACCGGGAAGCTCTGGAGCCCCTGGGGGACTTGTTCCCGACCACCGTACGGCTCCTGGATGTGGGAGGCGACAAGCCGCTTAAGTTCCTGCCACAACCAAAGGAAACAAATCCCTTTCTGGGCACTCGCGGCATTAGACTGCTGCTGGCAAATCAACGATTTTTTCGCGCTCACCTCCGAGCTTTGTTGCGGCTGGCGCATTCTTTTCGGGTTCAATTGCTGATCCCGATGATCACTGACGTTTCAGAAATCCTCGCGGTCAGGAAAATACTCGCCGAAATCGCGGGTGAGCTGACAGAAGCAAATGTATCTCACCGTTGGCCAGTCCCGCTGGGTGCGATGATTGAGACACCATCGGCCGCGCTTCTGATTGACCAACTCTTGTCACACCTCGACTTCATCAGCATTGGAACCAACGATCTCACCCAGTATATCTTGTGCGCCGAACGAGGCAACGCAACCTTGACCCGGTTCTCCGATTCGCTTCACCCAGCGGTTCTCCGAATTTGTGAACAGGTGATTCGCGCAGCTCAGGAACGGGAGGTAAAAGCTTCCATCTGTGGGGAGATAGCCTCTGATCCTGAAGCACTCCCGATCTGGCTCGGTCTCGGGCTCCGCGAGTTCAGTGTGACAGCCGCGGCAATCCCCGCGACCAAGTCTCTGATCCGGAAGCTGCGTATCTCGGAGATTGCCGCTCAATTTGCCTCCAACCGTCTCTCTCTGAAAGGACCATTGGACGTCCGGAAATTTTCACGAGGCCTTTGGTCTGCATCGATAAAAAATCCTCCCGACAGCTGACCACTGTTCCTTTCGTCGAGTAGCATTTCGGATTTTACTTGCCCCCGCTCGAGCTCAAACCTAAAAGACTCTCACTTTTACAAGCAATTGTTCGTAAGAGATCCGAGGATTAAGCTGGTTCGTATTCCCGTGTTCCCCTCATACCTGAGTGATCAAAAAATGCCGCTACTTTTGCTTTGTGCATGGGTGCCACAGTAATCTCAAGGCGCGTCTCAAGGAATGAGTTATGAGATACTTACTCGCTTTAGACCAGGGTACCACCAGCTCTCGAGCTCTGGTGATCGATTACTCAGGTAAAGTAATTGGCCTGACCCAGAAAGAATTTACGCAATTTCTCCCTCAGCCGGGCTGGGTCGAACATGACGCGGACGAAATATGGGCAAGCCAGATTGGTGTCGCCGCTGACGCGATCGCCCGTGCCGGAATCAGCCATCAAGATATCGTGGCCATCGGTATCACGAACCAGCGCGAGACCACCGTCGTTTGGGATCGTAGCTCGGGGGAACCCGTTGGGCATGCCATTGTCTGGCAGGACAGGCGGACCGCTTCGATCTGTGATCAGATGCGAGCAGACGGCCTGGTGCCGCTCGTTCAGGAGAAAACGGGCTTAGTCATCGACCCTTACTTTTCAGGGACCAAGGTGCGATGGATTCTCGATAACGTGCCGGGCGCCCGTGAAAAGGCTGAGCGCGGCGAGCTGGCTTTTGGTACGATCGATTCCTGGTTGATCTGGAAGCTGACCAAAGGCCAGGTGCACGTGACTGACGAGACCAACGCGTCGCGCACCATGCTCTTCAACATCCACACCCAAGAATGGGACGACGAATTGTTACAAGCCCTGCAGGTACCGCGCTCCATGCTTCCGACCCCCAAGAGTTCCAGTGAAGTATACGGGGAGGCAGAAGCGGCTAGCCTAGAAGGGCTTCCCATTGCTGGGGTTGCCGGTGATCAGCAGGCGGCTTTGTTTGGCCAGATGTGCAACAAACCAGGAATGGCGAAAAACACCTACGGGACCGGATGCTTCATGTTAATGAATACCGGCACCGAGCCTGTCTCGTCCAAAAACCATCTCCTCACCACGATCGCGTGGCAAAAAAATGATAAGACGGAGTATGCTCTCGAAGGAAGCATCTTTGTCGCTGGGGCGGTGGTGCAGTGGATGCGCGACGGCCTGGGGATTATCCGCACATCGTCTGAGTCTGAAGCTTTGGCTGAAGGTGTTCCGGACAGCGGCGGTGTGTATCTAGTACCCGCTTTCGTCGGGCTCGGAGCACCGCACTGGGATGCCTACGCCCGGGGCGCTATCTTCGGATTGACCCGCGGGAGTACGTCTGCGCATATCGCTCGAGCTGCTCTGGAAGGCATCGCTTTTCAAGTGGCTGACCTTCTCACCGCGATGGAATCTGATTCGTCCATCAAACTTGCAGAGCTTCGCGTGGACGGGGGCGCCTGCTCCAACAATCTCCTGATGCAGATCCAGGCGGATCTCCTGGGTGTTCCGGTGGTACGCGCGGCGAACACAGAGACGACTGCCATGGGCGCGGCTTACCTGGCCGGATTGGCTGTCGGTTTTTACAAATCGACGGATGAAATCTCCTCGCAATGGGCTTCCGACCGTACCTTCGCACCCAAGATCGGTAGCGACGAGCGTCAAAAGCTGCGAGAGGGTTGGAATAAGGCGCTCGGCCGAGCCAAAGGCTGGATCTAGTGTCCTGTCCCCTAAATAAGAGGTATATTGCCGGAGGATCGGTTGGCTGTTTTTCAAGGCGCGAGCGAAGCGCCCGTATGTGAGCCATACGAGTCGAGCGAGTAACGCGGAAAAACAGCCAACCGGCCCCGGCCCAGAGGGTTGCGATGAAAATGGGCCGGCGGCGGCGTTGCTCGTCGGTCACGTATCGATTCAGATATGCTCCCTCCTCGCGCCTTGCCGACGGCCCATTTTGATCGAACAATATATCTCTTATTTAGGGGACAGGACACTAGTTCGCTGCAACGACTTCACGGTTGGACAGCTACGCTGTCGTACAATCTACCTGGCGATCGAGCTTTCGATCGGGTGGAGTTCCATGAAAAACGCGCGGGCAGGCGTCTTTTTTTATTGACCAGCAAAGCCGCCGCCCGGAGTTTCGGGAGTTACCGATCGCTGATTGCCTCCACGAACTGAAATTCGACCGGTTGCTGCTCGCCATCATTCCGGAGCCGGTCGGGTGCGGTAGGCGATGGCGAGAAGGCTCACGGGGTGCAAGACCTGAATATTTGAGCCTGTGGCTTTGGCCCCGTTTTCTATCTGCAGGTGGCAGCCAGGGTTTGCCGTGGCTACGATCGCGGCGCCTGTCTTTGCGATATGGCCCAG
>JAFAQT010000326.1 GCA_019246215.1 Verrucomicrobiota bacterium | reverse complement strand
CTCTCACCGGGGGAAGCACTCGGTTTGGCGTCCACGGCGCGAGAAGTAATTGCCGAACACATCAACAGAGCCACGAGAGTAATTCGAATCCGTTTCATGGTGGTGGCGTGCAGCCTCAACGCAAAGGCAACAGGCTGCAACCCATTTCTGAGAGTCAAAAGGCATCTCATTCGAGCGCCAATCCTTCCGACAGGAAGTCTCCCAATCTTTTCGGCAGGAGAGGTTTTCAGACTAATTGCTCTGATCTGGTGCTCGAGAAGAATCTTCATCCATTTCGTCAGACTCGTCCCGCTGCGGAGCTTTCTTCGACGAGGCTTCTCCCTTGAAGAGCTCGCGCAGCAATTCGCCGATCATCGGAGCGGCAACAGCTCCTCCATGCGCCATTTCGCCGGGTGCACCTTCGTAAAGCGCAGCAAAGGCATACCTCGGAGACGAATCGCCTGGGGCGAATCCGGCAAACCAGGCTGCCGTTCGCTCCTTCTTTTTCGGCCCCCATTGGGCAGTCCCGGTTTTACCGGCGACTTTGACGTTCTTAAGTTCAGCAGCCCCGCCTGTACCGTTTCCACTCGAAACCACATCCATCATTCCTTTCCGAAGTTCGTCTATCGTGACGGAGCTAAGCTTCAGAAGATCTTTTGCTCGCGGATTATACACGTAAACCACTTCGTTGTTCAGCGTCTGCACCTGTCGGACAATCCTGGCCTGATAAAGGGTTCCGCCATTGGCGAGCGCGCCCATAGCTTGGGCCATTTGTAGCGGCGAAATCAGAATGTCTCCCTGACCAATGGAAAGGTTTGCCAGGTCGCCACCCATTATATGCCTGTGGTAGGTCTCTTCCATGTACTCGTCCGTGGGGATTCGGCCCTCAGCTTCTCCGTTTAAAAGAATCCCGGTTCGAGCACCCAATCCAAATCGCTTCGCCCAAGCCAACAGGGCGCGCGACCCGATTTTCTGGCCAGCCTGGTAGAACCAAGTATTGCATGACTGGGCGAGCGCTTGCCGAAAGTTCAAGTCGCCTGCGTCTGTTTTCTTCCAATTTCTGAAGACGATGTTGCCAACATCTAAAGCGGACGGACAATCGAATTCGTCCGTCGGATCAATCGCGTGCGTTTCGAATCCCGCTACCCCGACGAACATCTTGAACGTGGAACCAGGCGGGTACGCGGAGCGATAGGCGCGCGGCAGCATCGGGATATTCGGATCGCTCGCTATCTTTTTGAATTTTTCTTCCGAGATCGTGGGAACAAAATCGTTCGGGTCGATCGTCGGCCAGGAAGCGAGCGCAAGGACTTCTCCGGTATTCGGATCTAATACCACGATGGCGCCCCGTTTCGCCCTTTTCTGCAGGATCTTTTCAGCCAATTTCTGCACGTCAACGTCAAGTGTGGTCACCACGTTGTATCCCGGCTCCGGCGGCACTGCGATGCGTTCGCCCGTTTTTATGCCATCATTGTCGAACGTCAGATTTAGCTGTCCTGGCTTGCCTCGCAGCTGGTCGTCAAATGTTTGTTCAAGTCCCTCGCGGCCTTCGCTCTCCGGCCAAAGCGGCTCGTTGTTTTGAAGAATGCGTGTGCTCTCTCGGCTGGTCCGTCCGGTATATCCGACGACCTGACCCGCAAGAGATCCTTGAGGATATATACGCACGTAAATTGCTCGTAACGTCAGGCCAGGCGGCACTTTTCCTTGTGCTTTTGTCACTTCCTCATTCGAGAGATCATTGGCAATGTCGAACGGGATCGCGCCCCGATTTCGATAGTGTTGGACGGCGGCATCTTCCGAATACTCCACCGATCGACTAGTCAGTCCACGAGCGGAAGCAACCGCGCGATTCACGAACTCGATTACTTGCCGATCAGTAAAATCAAAAGGTGTCGGGAAAACGACGCTTAAATTGTAGTTCACCCGGGTTTGCGCCAAAGGTATCCCGTTCCTATCCGTGATCTGGCCTCTGGGCGCCGGAATGCTTAAAGCGTAAGTTGCGGCCTGTCGTTGTGTCTCCCAACTCGGGGTCAGACGCGTCGGATTGGCAGAAGGCGCCTCCTGCGACCACCCGCCCGCGATCCGCCAGAAAACCGCAATACATATTCCAAAAACCAAGCGGTTACACATGAAGAGCCTAAACTCAACTATTGCTCCGAATACGCGCAAGGAGTTTCTCCAGCATGTCGTAGGGCTAGAATTCAGTAGTCAGAAGTAGGACGTCAGAACCAATCGCGCGGGAATAAGGGCCTTGGAAGCTAAGCTGTCCCCTTAGGATTCTTCCGATCTTTCTGACTGTTGACTCCCCAATTCTGAGTTCTGTCTCACGCTCCCCCTCTGCAAAAACTGAAAGATGACTTCGGCAAGCTTTGCGCTGACGCCATCCACCTGCTCTATCTCCGCCCTAGATGCCTTTCGAAGACGGTCCACTGAACCGAACCGCTTCAACAAAGCCTGTTTGCGGTTCTCACTGATGCCAGGACAGTCGTCTAGAATGCTCTCTGCAATTCGCTTCTTCATCAGGAGCTGATGATAGCCGTTCGCAAATCGATGCGCCTCGTCCCGAATTCGTTGAAGAATCTGCAATGCGCCTGAATGATCAGGCAATTGCAGCGGCATCGGTCTCCCGGGCCGATATACTTCCTCGAATTCCTTGGCCAGGCCAATGATAGGAACATGCTGTAGACCGAGTCGCTGCAGTTCCTTGCACGCGGAATTGAGCTGCCCTTTGCCGCCATCGACAATAATCAGATCAGGCAGTCGCACTGACCGCTCGGGCGTCGTGCGCTGGATCCTTGCGATTGACTCCTCCACTGGTTCTTGACTGAACTCGGCTAGTTCTGGAACCGCATTCCTGTTCTCCAAAAGCACGCGCGAATAGCGTCGGCGGACCACTTCCGCCATGCTCGCAAAGTCATCCTGACCTTCGACGGATCGTATGCGATAGCGCCGATAGTTGGATTTGTCGGGAACTCCGTTACGAAAGCTGACCATCGAAGCCACGATATGCGTGGTGGAAATGTTTGAGATATCGAAACACTCCATCACAGTCGGCGCCTCCGGAAGGAGAAGCGCATCCGCCAACGCCTGTAGATCCGCCTTCGGATCAATCGATGTCGGCAGCGAACCGCGACTGAAGCGCCGAGCGGGCCTGGTAGTGCGACGAAGGTCGTCCACCATATTTCGGATCTCCGCGGCTTTTTCGAAATCGAGGTTTTCAGCAGCTCTCTTCATCTGCTCCTCGAGCTGTTTAAGCATCTCCTGACTCTGGCCTTCGAGAAACTCGCATGCTGCAAGAACACGCGCTTTGTAGTCGTCCAAAGTCACTCGGCGGATGCAAGGTGCCGAACAATTCTTAATTATGTGATCCATGCATCGCTTAAAATCAGATTCCACGGGCTCCAAGACTCGGCACGACCGGATTCCAAACCGTTTTTTCATCCACTTCAGGGTAGTCCGTAGCGCCCCGGCGTGCGCAAACGGCCCAAAGTATCGGTATCCATCCTCCTTCTTTAAGCGGGCCAGCTGAAAGCGCGGAATCGCGTCTGAGAGATTTACTTTCACTAGGAGAAAGCGTTTATCGTCGCGAAACGAGACATTATACTTGGGACGAAATTCTTTGATCAGCTTGCCCTCAAGCAGAAGAGCTTCCGGCTCATTCCGAACAGGATGAACCTCGAAATCCCATACACTGTCGAGTAAAGCGCGCGTCTTTAGATCTGCGGTCATCCGGCGCGACGGCATGAAATATTGGCCGAGCCGTTTTCGGAGATCTCGCGCCTTACCGACATAAATCACGCGTTTAAGGCGATCCTTCATCAGGTAAACGCCCGGCTTATGTGGAACTTCGCGCAATATTTTGTTCGGGTCCGGCTTATCTACGAGGAACAACCCGTCCATGCGGGAACGATACTCGCGTGTCTGCCAAAGCTCCAGCGGATATCTGGGCGGAGAGCCCGTGATAGCGTATTGCCTCTTGTTCTGAGGCGCAATCGGAGCTGTCAGAACTAAAAAAACGGATCCAGTCCGATCAGACCTCACTCGCACTGAACGGAACGAGTTTGCACTTCGCCACCAGGTGCATTTAAATAGGGAGCTAATAGGAATGAATTGGCTTGTTTTGTTGATCGTCCCGCTCCTGGCACAGGCGGTTGAAGCAACACCGACCCCTGGCCCCACGCAGGCGACGTTGTTGCAGCTATTAAAAGCGGGCGGTTGGGTCATGATCCCGTTGATCTTGACCTCCGTCATCACCCTCTCTCTGGTCATCGCCTGCCTGTTCAGTTTGCGGCGGGGAACAATAGTGACCCGCCGATTTATGGAAACGGCAGAGGCGCTTCTGCGAAAACGGGATTACCTCGGGTTGATTGCCGTTTCCAATCGTCATCCGGAAGCTGTCGCACGAATCACCGCGCGGATGCTGGACTACGCTACGAAAAATCCGGCCGCCTCAGCAGAATCTATTCGTGAAGTAGCCGAGACAGAAGGTTCCCGGGTCGCCAGCAGCCTCAATCACCGAATCGTGTATCTTGCCGATATCGCAACGCTTTCCCCGATGCTTGGCCTGCTCGGGACGGTAATAGGTCTTATCAGTTCTTTCGGAGTTCTCGCTAGTAACACCACGCAGCCGCGTCCGATGCTGCTCGCCCATGGCGTGTCGGAAGCATTGGTGGCCACTGCCTCCGGGTTGGTGATCGGAATCATCGCAATGGCGTTTTACGCCCTGTTTCGAGGCAAGGTTGCCTCCATGGTTTCAGACCTGGAATCGGCCACCGCCCATATTGTGAACATCATCACAACCCAGCAACAAATCCGTCGGCCTGAGCGCTCTCGAGTGCTGGACAGCGACGAGATCTAACCAACTAAATGAATTTTCGCAAACACGCGGCACCTACAATCCTCGGGTTTATGATCGCGCCGATGGTCGACGTTCTGTTGGTCATTTTGGTGTTTTTCATCCTGACCTGGAATTTTGCCCTGAGCGAGAATGAATTGGATGTCCGGGTTCCCACTGCTACCAAGGCAAACGAGGCACAGCCGTATGTTGGCCAGGTGGTGATCAATATCGCCGTCAATGGGACGGTAATCGTCAATCGCCAGCAAAAGAATCCACAGGAACTTCTGGACTTACTCAAAAAGCTTTCCCAACTTTACCCAGACCAGGCGGTCATCGTCCGCGGCGATCAAGGGGTCGAATATAAGCATATTGTCGAAGTTCTTGATATTTGCCGGCAGGCAGACATCTGGAACGTTGCGTTTGCAACGGGTAAACCTAACCAATGAGATTGCGTCCTTGGCAAATACTTACCTGCAGCATCTATTTCGTGTCGAACCTGCAGAGCCAGGAAGTGCGACGCGCGCTTCCCGTAACGCCGACGCCGGAATCGGTTCCACGAGCTCAACCGGTTCCGCGAGCGCAGCCGTTTTATCCTGAGCAACCGACGGGCTCATCCATCCTGGACGGGAACGTTCCGTCCGCGCAACGCGTAGAGCCTCGGCACCCCATCGAGAACGCTGCGGACGCGAAGACTTCTGCTGGCACTCCCGCCGAACCGGATGCGAAAACCAGAGATGAGGCCGACCAGGACGAGATCCGGTTGGCGCCCGGTCAGGCACCAAGTGCGCAAAACGCCGACCCGGGCAAGGCGGAGTTGGCAATTGCCGACGGGCTCTATATCCGCAAACTGTACGATCTGGCAGCGCCGGAATACGAGAAGTACCTGGGCCAATTCCTGACCGATTCCGGTCGACCTTCGGCTATGTATCGTCTCGCGGATTGTTACACAAGCCTCGGCCAGGAACAAGCTGCGCTTAACACCTATCGTATGCTTGTCGATGAAGTTGGCACGGGAGAATTTGTCGGCAGCGCTGCGTTTCGACTCGGTTCTCGGGAGTTCGACAAGAAAAACTTCCAGAGCGCAGCTCCCCTCTATGATAAGGCGTATGTCAACGCGAAATCACCGGAGATCAAACTGACAGCAAGATATTATGAAGCGAAGTGCCTGGAGCTGACCGGCAAGAAAGCGGACGCAGCCGCTGCCTACGGGGACGTTGCTAAGTTCCCCGGGAAAAATCCCTATCGCGATGCAGCCCGCTTATCCTTGGCCTATTACGCACTCGAGAACAATCAAAAGCAACAGGCATTCGACATTTTCTGTCAGCTCGGAATCGATGCTGTCAAACCTCCAGTTAAGGCCGAGGCGTTAACGCGGGCTGGAATTCTCGCGGCCGATCTCAAGCAAAAGGATAAGGCCGACCAATTCTTCAAGAACGCTATCGCCCTGAATGCTGAGGGGAAGTGGAAACAGATTGCCGAGTTGGAACAGATGAAGCTTCAGTACGAAGGAGACAAATTCTCGCAAGTTCTCGATTCGTACGCCAAAAGCACCAACTCCTTGGGAGACGAGACAAGGCCCAGCGTGATGCTGCTGGTGGCAAACTCGTATCGCCAGTTAGGAAAACCGCAGAAGGCGCTCGAACTTTACAATCAGTTGATCCGCATTTATTCGAACACCCCCGAAGCTTACGATGCGCGTTATCAGCGACTAGTTGCTCTTGACGCAATCAAGGACCCGTCGCTGGTAGCGGAGGTCGATTTCTACCTGGTCACAGGGCCGAGCCGCGATCGGGCCGACAAAGCTAAGCTTCTGAAAGCTCAAATGCTGTTCCAGCAGCGACGGTTCGAACCGGCAGCAAGGCTTTACCTCGAGCTTACAAATTCTTCGCTCGCCGAGACCTACAAAGCTGATTGTTATTACGCCGCCGGATTTTCATTTGTCCAGCTTAACGACAATCAATCGGCAATCCACGCCTTCACTGGTTTGATCGATAAGTTCCCGAAGTATCGCATGACTTCGAAGGCTTTGCTGAAGAGAGCCTTGCTTTTCCAGGAGGCGAAGAATCTCCCGGCGGCAGTAAATGATTTCAATAAGATCATCGCTGATTATCCTGCATCGCCTGAAACAGAGACCGCACTTCTTCAGAAGGGGCTAACTTTGGGCCAACAGGCAGATTACCAGCAAATGACAGCCACTTTCCGCGAATTGCTGAAGATTTATCCTGACGGCCCCGCGTCGGCTCAGGCCAATTACTGGATCGGCTGGGCAGATTTCGAAGGCAAGCATTACGAGGATGCGATCGCACCGCTCTCCAAGGCGCGCGATCTTAACCCGGACGAGTTCGCGGAAAAGACAACGCTTCGCCTTATTCTGTGTTACCAGAATCTGCACAAGAAATCGCAGGCCGCGAAAGAGGTCGACACCTTCATCCAGAAGGATCCTCAGCGGATCTCGATGGTCCTGGACGTCTGCCGCTGGCTGGGTTCCGAGTTTTACAACGAAAATAGCTTCGAACCGGCCGTGAAATACTTCGGGTTGATGATCAAAAATACGGAACCGGCCAAAGTCGATAACGGGATCTGGTTAAACTATGCCAAATCTCTCAACAACCTGAAGAACTATCAGGACGCCGTGGTGGCCATTAATCACTACCTCGAATCAACCACCGATCCGGCTAATCGCGCGCAGGGTTTCCTGGTGCTGAGCAGTGCCCAGCTCGGTACTAAAGATCCAGATGCAGCTACCAAATCCGCGGAGCAAGCGCTGTCGCTGCAGCCGGAGGGCCGACTCAACGCCGACGCCAGAATGTTAATCGGTGATATCGAGTCTGCGAGGGGCAATTACGAAAATGCGGCGCGTTCCTATATGAGTGTCGCGCTCCTGTACGAGGATCCGGACGTCACCCCGCGCGCTTTGGAACGCGCATACGAAGCATTCCAAAAAGCCGGGAACGAACCTCAAGCGACAAAAACTCTTTCCGAACTGAAAGCCCGATTCCCAGATTACACGATGAAGGTCTCAACCGCAGGATAGGATCCCTGTGCCCGATATCGAGCGAGGTAGGGTGTGATCTCAAACCGACCCGACAATAACCCTTTTCCCGGAATGACGTTTGCCCGGCTCCTTCGCTTATCTGACCGTCCCAGGAGTCGAACGATCAATCAGTTTGCCGCCTTGCTCGAGCCGATGGAGGACGCGAGGTTGGCACGATTAAGTAGCCAGTCACAGGTGCTGACGCGGCGACTTTTCGGACGAACAATGCGCCTGTTTGCTCCGCTTTATCTATCGAGCGAATGCATCAACAATTGCCAATATTGCGGATTTTCGCGGGACAATCCGATCCTGCGAGTGACTCTCTCCCCGGACGAAGCGGAAGCAGAAGCTAGATATCTGGTTGGGCAAGGCTTTCGCAATATTCTGTTGGTCTCCGGCGAACATCCGAAGTTCGTCTCGAGAGGCTATCTCCAGGAGGTTGTCCGCAGACTGGTCTCATTCGTGCCGTCTGTCTCGATCGAAGTTGCACCCATGGACGTCGAAGATTACCGGCCACTGGTTTTGTCGGGTGCAGAAGGTCTCGTCGTCTATCAAGAAACGTATGATCGCCTTGCCTACGGCGCGGTTCATACCGCCGGACCAAAACGGGACTTCGATTGGCGATTAGAAACTCCGGAACGCGCCTATGCGGCTGGCTTTCGGCGGATCGGGATCGCTCCGCTATTCGGATTGGCGGAATGGCGACCCGAGGCGATCGCCCTGGCTGAACATGTCGAGTACCTCTTGAAGAAGTGCTGGCGCTCGTATTTGACGGTCAGTTTGCCCCGGCTGCGGCCGGCAGCCGGCGGATTCCGTGCTCGACATTCGTTTTCGGATCGGGATTTCATTCAGGTGTTATGTGCCCTCAGAATCACTTTTCCGCAGGTGGGCATTGTCCTGAGCACACGGGAATCCGCAAATTTCAGGGATGCCCTGATGCCTATCGGTGTCACCATGATGAGCGCAGGAAGCCGGACTGAGCCAGGCGGCTACACCCGGCAGGGAACGCACTCGCTGCATCTGACGATTAAAGGACGGGTCACGCAAACTGCCTGCGGCAATTCGAAAGCGGACGGCCAATTTGAAGTTGAGGATAGCCGATCTCCGGAGGAGATTGCAGCTGCCCTGCGCGCGAATGGGTTGGAGCCCATTTGGAAAGATTGGGATTCAGCGATTCTATCCGTATGAAGCTTATGCTGAACGGCCAAGTGCGCGACATGGAAAAGGGCGCGACTCTCTCGGCTCTCTTGGCTTCGTTGCAACTAGCAGAAAAAACGGTTCTGGTGGAACTCAACGACCGTGCTGTTCCACGCAGCGATTATTCGGCGATGGTGCTCGGTGAGGATGACAGAGTCGAAATCGTACGCATGGTAGGTGGCGGCTGAGAAATGCTCGCGGCGTATGCCTCGGATCGCTCAGGAAACCGTGGAACAGGTTGCCGCCGCCTCTGACATAGTAGCGGTGATAACCAGCTATTTCCCTCTTAAGCGAGCTGGGACGGAGTTCCGCGCAATATGCCCATTTCACCAGGAGAAGACACCTTCGTTCTTCGTTAACCCTTCGAAGCAGTCGTACTACTGCCACGGCTGCGGGGCCGGAGGCGCGGTATTCCAGTTTCTAATGCAGTACGAAAATATCGATTTTCCGGAAGCTGTGCGCCGCCTGGCGTCAAGGGCGGGAATCGCGATTATCGAGGACGAACTCAGCCCAGAGGAAGAAAGCAAGCAAAGCCTTCGAAAACGTTTGCTTCGGCTCCACTTTGAGGCTGCCGCTTGGTTTCACCATAATTTACTTCGCACCAAGGCAGCCGCACGTGCGCGGGACTATCTGAAGAGCCGCAGCATCAACATCGAGACAGCCAAGCGCTGGCAGATCGGGTATGCTCCTAGAACCTGGGATTCATTTCTTCACTGGGCAACCGCCGCCGGATTCGTCAAAGAGGAACTCGTCGAAAGCGGACTCGTAAAGCTGCGCGAGCAAGGGAATCCTCGCTCCCGCATTTGCGATCGATTCCGGGATCGATTGATGTTCCCGATCCATAACGATTTCGGTGAAGTCATTGCCTTCAGCGGACGGATCCTCGATCCGAAAGAGCCGAGTGCCAAATATCTCAATTCACCTGAGACGCCACTCTTTCGCAAAGGGAACCTCTTGTTTGGACTTCATCAATCCAAGCGATTCATTGCGAACGCGCGACGAGCCATCATCCTTGAGGGGCAACTTGATCTCATCACCACTTTCGAAGCCGGAATCCAAAACGTGGTCGCTCCTCAAGGCACCGCAATAACCGCTCGGCACGCCACTCTGCTCCGTCGCTTCGCGGACGAAGTGATCCTGTTCTTCGATGCAGATGCAGCCGGTCAGAAAGCGGCCGAACGCGCACTCGAGGTTCTTTTCGGCGCAGGGCTCCAGGTGAGAATCGGTGAGATGCCCGCAGGAGAGGACCCGGACTCATTGATTCGTAAATCAGGAAGCGAGACATTTCGGGCGCGGGTGGAATCGGCTGAAGATTTTTTCGATTTTCAAGTTGATCGGAGCTTAAGCCCAGCGGAATCGAAAACAACTGCCGGCAGAGTAGCATTCGCGCGGAAAATGGCTCGATTCATCAGTATGGTGCCCGACCTCGTTTTACGAGATACGCTGATCAGTCGATTGGCCGTTCGCCTCACGATTGCGCGGGAAACCTTGCTCCAAATGGTCCATTCGTCAGCTAAACAATCCCAGGATAGAACGCTTGTAGAAGAAGTTGTCACGTCTCAGGTCTCGATGCCCCGGCACGATTTGGCACTCATTTGCAAAGCTGCTCTCATTCTTCCCGATTTCTTGTACGTAGTTCGGCAACAGCCTTGGCAATCCATCCTGAACCATATGGCTGGCGCCGAACTGCTGTCGAAAATCTTTGCGTCGAGCCTTGAACCAGGAGAGCCTGCCAGCATCGCTGCTTTTTTCGCTTCGCTGTCCAAGGAGGAGGCCGCGATATTATCTCTGCTGCTTGCGAACAAAGAGTTGAACGAACAAATGGGGCATCTGTTCTGGAAGCAATTGGCATCGGCGGAACTCCAACGAAGAAGACGGCAGATAGAGACGGCGCTTCGACTCGCCGACAATACGGCTATCCAGCAACAGGCGAACGAGGAACTCAAAGAAATCCTTGACCTCGAATCTTGGTTCACAGATATTTCGCGACTTCCGAGCCGGGCACCGTGAGTAAAGCGTATCCATCCCATAACAATGATTTCTCAACCCCCTCTGTCGGAATAGCAGCGGAAGTATTCGTAGGTGGTTATGGCAAATTCTACTTCTCAATATTCGTCCAAATCGAAGAATGCCAAATCGAAGACCGCCACGGAGGAGAAAAAACCTAAGGTTCTTAACAGAAAGACTGCGTTTGCCGCGGGTAAGTTTTCTCGCCTGGCGACCAAACAAAAGATCCGGGCAGAGGTTTCGGACGAGCTGCACATTCCGGTAGTTTCGACGAACGGACACTCTGGAGTGTCCTCTAAGCTGGTGCCTTCGGATTCGGCTTTGGATCTTCAAGAGCGGGTCCGGGACATGGTAAAGCTGGCCAAAGAGCAGGGTTACGTCACTTACGACGACATCAACGAAGCTCTACCGGAGAACATGGCTGATCCGGAGGAAATGGAACAACTTATCAATCGGCTCCGGTCAATGGAGGTCGATATCATTGATGCATCCGAAGTCGATCGCTATAAAGACGGCAAAAAGGACGTCGATGAT
The DNA here is from genome assembly GCA_019246215.1 of Verrucomicrobiota bacterium. Taxonomy (GTDB): domain Bacteria; phylum Verrucomicrobiota; class Verrucomicrobiia; order Chthoniobacterales; family JAFAMB01; genus JAFAMB01. The sequence goes on along the minus strand of JAFAQT010000326.1, from coordinate 17,672 downwards.
GAGGAAGAGGAGAAAGATCAAAAACTCGACATCCTTGATGACCCGGTCAGGATGTATCTGAAGCAGATGGGGCAAGTACCCCTCCTGACGCGAGAACAGGAGGTCGAGATCTCTAAACGAATCGAAGATGCCGAATTGATGGTTCAGAAGTTCATCAATCGATTTGGTTTTACTTCGAAATCGCACTTGGATTTGGCGCAAAAGCTCATCGAGGGACGAGAACGATTTGATCGAGTCATTCTCGACAAAAAAATCGAGAGTCGCGAGCGTTACATGAAAGGGCTGCCGAAACTTTGTTCGCAAATCGAACGAACAAGCGGAGAGGTTGCAGCTCTCTATCGCAAACTGGTGGAAGCACGGGACCTGGGAAAAGAATCGTCCGTTAAACCAGAATTTCAGAGAGCGCACACCAGCTTGATGAAGCTCTACCCGAGGTTCTATTTCAAGCAGAAGGTCACTGAGGAATTTGTCCAATTGGCTGATGACCACCTGCGTGTGTTGAACAATTTGCAGAGCGAAATCACTCGCACCGAATTGGGGCTAACGACCGGGCGAGACCGGTTGCCTGATTACCGAAACCGCTTACGTGAGCTGGAATACAAGTTATGGCTCAAACCTGACGATTACGTCCGTCAGCATTGCGATCTGAAAGATTGGCTTAAACGAGCCCTCCGGGCCAAAACAGAGATGGTAGAAGCCAACCTGAGGCTCGTGATTTCCATCGCTAAGAAATACACCAACCGCGGCCTCTCGTTTCTGGACCTCATTCAGGAAGGTAACATGGGTTTGATGAAGGCCGTGGAAAAATTCGAGTATAGACGAGGCTACAAGTTTTCTACCTACGCCACCTGGTGGATCCGTCAGGCAATTACTCGATCGATAGCGGATCAAGCCCGGACAATCCGCATCCCCGTACACATGATCGAGACGATCAACAAGCTGATGCGCGTGCAGAAGCAGCTGGTTCAGGAATACGGTAGAGAGCCTACCCCTGAAGAGGTCGCGGAAGAAATTCAGTTGCCGGTTGAACGTGTCCGCGCCGTGCTCAAGATGGCCCAGCAACCAATTTCGCTTCAGAGCCCGGTAGGCGATAGCGACGACACGAGCTTCGGTGATTTTATAGAGGATAAAGGCGCCGAAAATCCCAGCGATATGACTGCGATCGTCTTGCTCCGGGAAAAGATCCGAGACGTTTTGGACACTTTGACCGAGCGCGAACGGCAAGTTCTCGAGCAGCGGTTCGGACTCGTGGACGGCTACAGCAGAACGCTGGAGGAGGTGGGCCGGCAATTTCGTGTCACGCGCGAGCGCATCCGGCAAATCGAAGCCAAAGCGCTCCGGAAGATGCGGCATCCCACCCGGATCCGGCAACTCGAAGGTTTTCTCGAAGCGGGAGAGTAGGCCAAACGTTCAAGGTTTGGCGTTCTGACGGCACAGGGGGCAAGCGGAAATCGCTTTGCTGGATGGAAGCATCAGCCGCTGACACTTCGCCTTACGAAGGTTGAACGCCGAATGTCAACCGCAAAAGGTCCTTGAGCGCGGGTTTACCGCGTTGTACTTATTCTGTGCCGCGGGATTAAAGAGGCAGCCTGCTTGGTTCGATTGAAACTTTAGGCACTCCGTGGTGTTCAATTCAACGCGATGAACGATCCAGAACGCGATCAACTTTGGCGCTTGCTCGGAAAGGCGAAGGTCAAGGAACCTTCACCATTTTTCGTCGCCAAAGTCGTTGCTTCTGTCAGAAAGCTCAAAGAAGATCGCAGGGCGTTCTGGACAAACTGGATACGGTTTGGTCTGCCGGGCGCGGTTGCGGGCGCGCTGGCAGTTTTTTTGACCGTTTTCAGCGTTCGTGTTGAACACAAGATTGAGTCCAAACCAGTGATTGTCACACAGACTGAGCCAAGCGACCTCGAGTTGATAGCCGACCTGGATTCTGCGCTCTCCTCTGAGGAATCTTCCGTATGGTTAGATTCTTCGTCGCATTGATTCTCTCGGGTTTCGCGGTCGCGGAGAGTCAGGCACAGGTGGCATCCTCCTCACCGACTTCCTCTTCCTCGACACCTCAAACAACTCCTTCTGTCTCGACCAGCGCCGGACGATTTGAGCTGCTGCGCAAAGCGTTTGAGCAGCTTTCAGCGGAGCAGCAAGAGAGAATCCTTCAAAATTTCCATCGTTGGCAGGATCTGAGCCAGGACGAGAGAGAAGTTTTGCGACAGCGGGAGCGGGTCCAGCGACAAAAGCTGGAGACCTCTATCAGTGAAGCGTATCAGAAGTCCGGATTACAGCTGAACGATGAGCAGCGTGCGCAATTTCGCAAACGTTATCTGCAGGAACGACGTCGCTTGGAAGAACAACTGGTGCATGACATCCAGGAGAAACGCCAAGCCGGCAACGCTGCGATTATCGAGATGCTAAAAAAAGAATTCACGAATCCGAAGGCGCCAGCCGCAGCCGCCGCTCACTGAGTTCCCGTCTTTGCGAGCAAAGTTTTGGGAACGCTCCATCGACACGCCATTCGTTGCAGGACCCTGCGCGAAATCCGCTGGATCACTGCGTCCGACGTCGAGCCGGACGGTAATCCGCGGCATGATAAGAACTGCGGACGAGCGGCCCGGACGCGACGTATTCGAAACCCTTTTGTGCGGCGGCCTCTTTATACCGCTCAAACACTTCAGGGTGGACATACTCCACAACCGGAAGATGGTTCGAAGTCGGCCGGAGATATTGACCAAGAGTCAACACCTGGACCTGCGCTTCGCGAAGATCGTCCATCGCCCTGAAGAGCTCCGTTTCGGTCTCCCCAAGCCCTAACATGATTCCGCTCTTGGTAACTGCATCGGGATCCAACTCTTTCGCCCGTCGGAGCACCGCCAGAGATAGTCGATATTTCGCCCGCGACCGTACGGCTGGCGTCAAACGTTCAACGGTTTCCAGGTTGTGATTGAATATATCGGGTCGTGCTCTTAAGACGAGCTGGAGAGATTTCTCTTTCCCGTTAAAATCCGGAGTTAGAACCTCAATAACAATTTCCGGATCCAAGTCGCGGATAGCGCGAATTGTCTCCGCAAAATGATTCGCTCCCCCGTCAGAGAGGTCGTCGCGCGCAACGGCGGTGATCACAACATGTTTCAATTTCATTCGCCGGATTGCTTCTGCGACGCGAGTAGGCTCGTCTGTTTCCAGGGCAAACGGTTTCGCGGTCGATACCGCGCAAAAACCGCACGCGCGCGTACATCTTTCCCCGGCAATCATGAACGTGGCGGTTCCTTGACTCCAGCACTCCCAACGGTTTGGGCACTGAGCAGATTCGCAAACCGTGTGTAAACGAAGATCTGAAATCAGCGCCTTGGTGGAAAAGAAAATCGCATTAGACGGCAGCCGAACTTTGATCCACTCGGGTTTTTTAGGCTGGTGTAATGACGGATCGATCTTCAGGCAAGACATCGATGCAGCAAACTACCGGCTCCATTATCGAAAAGCAACCCGGCCAGCTGAGTTACCGTTTCGAGAACTGGAATCGCTTACGCGCACCGGGTTGACCTGACTTTTTGCGCTCTTTCATCCTCGGGTCGCGAGTAAGGAGACCTTCCTCTTTCAAGAGCGGCCGCATCGCAGCGTCTTGGACAAGCAGCGCGCGAGAAATCGCTAAACGAATGGCTCCGGCCTGCCCTGTCAATCCGCCTCCGGTTGTCTTCACCTTGACGTCAAACGAGTTGCTCGTCTTCGTCACCTCGAACGGCTTCAACACGGTAAATTGCAGGGAGGGAGTCGAAAAATATTCTTCCAACGGGCGACCATTCACTTCTATCTTTCCCGATCCTAGGGAAATTCGAACCTGTGCGACTGCTGTTTTGCGGCGACCTGTAGCGGCAGATAACTCTGACATAGTAATCAATAGGATTAGGGAACTGGGATCGGCTGCTGTGCTTCGTGCGGATGCTGCTCACCCCTATATACTTTCAATTTGGTGTATAGCGCCCGCCCGAGCCGATTGTGCGGGATCATCCCTTTGACCGCATGTTCGATCAACAATTCGGGCCGGCGATCCCGACGACGTCCTGCGGTTTCTGTTTTGTGCCCGCCCACGTATAAGGAAAAACTGGTGAATTTCTTTTGCACTTCCTTCTTGCCGGTCAGACGTACCTTCTCGGCGTTGATGACAACCACAAAGTCGCCAGTATCGACGTGCGGAGTAAAAATCGGCTTTCCCTTGCCACGGAGGAGGTTCGCCACGGTCACCGCAACACGACCAAGCGGACGATCCTTGGCGTCAACGATGTACCATTTTCGCTCTATGCCGCTCGATTTGGCTGAAAATGTTCTCATGCAACGCCCTTCGAAAAAGAGTCCGGAACTTAGGGTTAAGGCGACCCACTGTCAACGTGATTCTGCCTCCCGCCCCCCAACCATATTCTCAGGCTGGCTTGCAAATGGTCAGCCACCTCCGATCATAGCGCATGCGAACTTACTCCGTCACTGCAACGATTTGCTTCATCTTTTTTGCCACCGTCGTACAGAGCCAGAATGTTTCGGGGTTGATCCGCAAAGCCGATGAACTCGACGCGCAAGAACGTACCGATGACGCCATCGCAGTCCTGAAACAGGCGGAAAAGATCAGCCCAAACAATCCTAGCGTGCTCATTAAGTTGTCCCAAGATTACTCAGACAAGATTGATGCCGCAACGGATCGATCGCAAAAATTAGCCTTCGCGAAGCTATGCCTGGAGTACGCCAAAAAATCCGTGCATGAAGCACCAGACGACTCCGATGCTCATGTCTGTCTTTCCATCGCTTACGGAAAGATGACCGACTTCGTCGATAACAAAACCAAAATGGAATATTCCAAAGTCGTGAAATCAGAGGCCGAAAAGGCTATCGAGCTGAATCCAAAGAACGACCTTGCGCTCCTCATCCTTGCTCGCTGGAACTTCGAAATGGCCACCTTGAATCCGATCCTCAAGGCAATTGCCCAGACGCTATACGGTCAGCTTCCGCCTGCATCAAAGGAAGTAGCGCTAGAGTATTTTCAGAAGGCGATCGCCGCGGCGCCTGCGCGGATCATGCAGCATGCCGAGTTTGCAGAAGCATTGGAATCCCTGGGAAAGTCAAAGGAAGCCAGAGCCGAATGGATGAAAGTTAAACAGCTCAAGCCGGCCGGTGCCGAGGATCGCCGGTATCTCGCCGAAGCGGAACAGAAGCTGAAATAGAGACGCACTACGCTAAGGCAAGAACCAGCCAGCCGGCTAAGATACAAACTCCACCGAGCGGTGTGATCGCTCCGAACCATTTGATATTGGTTAGCGCCAAAGTATAAAGGGATCCGCTAAAGACGATCACTCCAGCGAGGATCAGGTTATAGGCAGTTCGCGGCACCGGTCGCCATCCGCTCAGAACCAGGAGCACCAAAGCGTGGAAGAGATGGTAGAGCACCCCGGTTTGCCAGATGGGCGTCGCCCCCGATCGTTCCAGATGCCTGCTAAGAATATGCGCACCGAAAGCGCCAAACAACACGCCGAAAAATCCTAGGAGCGCTGCAACGCGTTTCGTTAAACGCTCGCTCATATCACCTAGCGCTACGCTCACCGAAGATCGCCGTACCCACCCGAACAAGGGTAGCACCCTCCTCGATCGCAATTCGGTAATCGCTACTCATTCCCATCGACAGTTGAGGAAGAGAAAATCGAAACTCCTTTTCCAACCGGTCACGGAGCTCACGCAGTTGAGCAAAGTATCTCCGCGAATTTTCCGGACTAGACGCCAGAGGTGGTATCGTCATCAGTCCTTCGACTTGCAGTCGCTCTGCGCGAGAAATTCGCTCGAAGTCCCATAACAGCCGCTGCGGAGCGAACCCGAATTTCGAGGATTCTCCAGCAACGTTCACCTGCAGCAACACTCGCGGAAAAAGTCCCAGATCCCCGCCAATTCGCTGAATCTCGTCCACCATTTCAATAGAGTCGACGCCTTGGATCATTTCAAAAATAGATAGGGCCGGACGAGTCTTATTGCTTTGCAAGTGCCCAATCAAATGCCAGCGCACTCGCGCGGGAAGTTCCGAAATTTTGGCCTTTGCTTCCTGAACCCTGTTCTCGCCAAACAACCACTGACCTGCTTCGACAGCTTGGCGGATTATCTCTGGCGGATGTGTTTTGCTGACCGCCACCAGTTCAACGCTCCCGGCCGGACGTCCTGACTTCCGCTCAGATTCGGCGATAATCATGCGAACGGATTGCAGATTTTCCGCGATATTGAGCTCCATTGCTATGCCTGTGTCCTACACATGTTCTGGTCGCACCCTCGTATCAAAGCGCTTTGACTTGGGATATTCTCGGCTAACGCTCCCATAATCCCATCGCTAATCCGCTTCCCAAAATCAGTGCCACGGCGTCATACGCGGTAATCGGCCCGATCGATTCGTCAACGACACCGTTTGGCACGCGATGCCTTGAGAGCACGATCGGACCCAGGTGTTTGCTGATGTCAATGGTCTCCGGAAGCGCCATCGCATCGACATACCGGTTTAGGTTCGGCATCAGCACAATCCCGAACGCCAGCATCGGCCTGGACGCGTCGTAGAATCTTTCGAACCCTGACTTTGCATCCAAGTAAGCAAATAGGTCGCTCGGTTTGCCCACCAGCTTTACAATCGCCTCATACTGATTGTTCGCTTCCAACCCAGGAGCGTGATTCTGCAAGCGATGCACGAACTCTGCGAAATTCAGTTCGCTCCCGGAGATCAGCATTTGCCGGCCCACCAGACCGAATACGATCGATACTCTTTCATTCACTCGCATCAAATAAGCTGGGACTGATGCGACCTGGACCCTTCTGCAGCTGTCAGGAAACTTTTCGGCTACGACCTGATCCATCAAGTTTTCAAATTTTGCTGGATCAAGAACTTCCAGTGAAATCGCTCCATTGAGTGAATCTGTTTTTGGATCCCGATCGACGATAATTTCTGCTCCGGAAACTACGGTATCAAGATCTCGAGGCTCGATGCCGAACGACTTCGCCTCGCCCATGTAGCGCCGAACGGTCTCTGCAAAGGAGGATTCCTTTGAAAGTTGGCCACACCACCGCCAAATTTCGGCAAATCCCACGTGCGAGGCCAGGTATCCGATAGTGGATGAGCTCGTCATTGCCAATCCTTTTCGATCAAGGCGGCTGCCATCGGCGGCTGCGCCATTCAAGATAAACACCGTGTCTCGCAACCGCGTGCCCATCATGGTCGTCGCTGCGAGCACGGCTCGTGTACTTGCCTGAGTAGCCTGCTCACGAAAGCGCCAATGCAGTCCAACCGATGGATCGAGAGAAGGTTCGCCTTGCGCAAAAGAAAGAAGATCATAGCCGGCTGGAACGTTTGCCTGGCATTGCTTAAACAAATTAAGCGACCGCAATCCACCAGAGGTTGTCCTCGAATTCCGAACCGCCTGAACTAGCAGCTCCTTGCTGCGGCTCAGCAGGATCCAGTTACCGGCACGGACGCAACTCATCTGCGCTTCGTCCTGGTTCTCCTCCTGACCCAGATTTTCCGCGGGGAATTCCTTGATGTTTTGCCCGAAAAGAGCCTTGGAAATGTTCGCGATTTCACGCCGCCACCGCGATTGTTCCACGGACGTCTGCAAACCGCAGATCCAACAGGCGCGATCTGGATCGGTCACTCCGAAAAAAAGTGCGCTACACTGCAGCGCTGCAAACGAAACCCAAGCATTCTGGAAATTCGCCGGAGCGTTGGAGATCGGTTGCCTCAAGAAATGTTGAACGGAGGGTTCGCCCAGGATTCGACTGAGAGCTGTGTCGGGCCAACGTCTTGCAGACTGGAGTAGATCGGGCATCTCGACATAGAGCAAGCAATCGGCTGGTGCAAGCTGGCTTGCCAGCAATGATTGCCGGTGCTGACCCCAGAGAAATATTCCGATCGCTACTAGCAGTAAAACCAGTCCACCGGCGATCAGTCGTTTCATTGCGACCCGACTGCAAAATCACGCGGCAGCCGCCGATTGCGTCTTCGGCAAATTCCGTTCCAGATCTTCCGATTTAGACCGGGGCCGGCGGCAAGACGACCGATACTGCTCAAGAGCCCGCGCCCAAGCTGGGTTCAGCATTGCCGAAGGCGTCTTCCAGACCAGGTTGTGCATATAGGCCAAGGTCTCGCCGTCCGCCAGCAGTGCCCGCTTTTCCTGAGATGTTAAAGACTCCGGGCCCTCCTTAAAAAGCTTGGTAGCCAATGTCGCGACATACCCACCGACAGCAGGAGCATCAATCTCACGCGAGCGTTGAAGTGCGACGTGCACAGCATTATAAAAAGGATCGAGGACTGCGTGGACGAACTGATCGCCCTCCCGGAGCTGCAACTGAAAGCGCGCAGTGAGTTCCTGCGGAGGCTCGAGTTCTTCGGGTGTCAAAAACAAGCTGCGAAACAGATCAGTCCGACCGCTGAGCTTGGCAAGCGGGATTGCCAGTAATAATCCAATCAGCATCGGAGAGAGCCATGCCAAAAAACTTGGGGCAATCCACCACGCCAACGCCCCGAATCCCACTCCCGCGATCGGCAGCGGCCAATACTCGCGGACTATTTCATTCCAACCTGGACCATCACCGCCGGCGCGGGTCTGAGTATTCCATATCACGGTTTGCCCGGCAATGTTCCGTAGAACAAATCTGGTGTGAAACCACACCAGCACCGGAGCGATTAGAACGGAAAACAATATCTCGAAGACGACACTCACTAGCACTCGAAACGGGCCGCCAAATGAGGTGATCTCCGCTCGTCTGGCAAAAAGATGGAGTAAGCTAAGAACCTTCGGGCCAAACAACAGGATCAACGTCATCAAAAGAAGCACCCCTGCTGAAGCCGCTGAAAACGTCCCCACCCTCTCTTGGAGTCGGTCGATGCCGGCCTGTAACCCGCCAAAAAGCACGAACATCACCAGAAGAGGAGCGGAAGCGTACGCCAGAATCCCCTGAACCAGATGTAGACGACTAATCGCTCGGATGTTCTGGGCTAAAAGGAACCACATGTGTTGTAAATTGCCTTGACACCAGCGGCGATCTCTCTTCACGAATTCGGTTAAGTTGGGAGGCAACCCCTCATAACTTCCATCCAGATCGTAAGCGAACCAGACTTCCCATCCCGCATTTCGCATCAAAGCCGCTTCAACGAAGTCGTGGCTCAGGATTCTCCCGCCGAGCGGTTCCTTTCCCGGCAAACCCGGGAGAGCACAACTTCCCAAAAACGGTGAGACCCGAATGATAGCATTGTGCCCCCAATAGTTACCGGAGCCCTGTTGCCAGAAATTTAGCCCCGCCGCAAAAATCGGACTATAAACACGCGACGCGAACTGTTGGATCCGGCCGAACAACGTTTCTGTTTTAACCAGGCGCGGCATTGTTTGGATTATTCCAGCACGCGGATTAGTCTCCATCAATCGGACCAAAGAAGAAACCGCTGCCCCGGTCATCAGGCTGTCAGCATCCAGCACGATCATGTAACGATGGCGATGTCCCCAACGCCGGCAGAAATCCGCGATGTTACCGCTTTTTCGATTCACCGGTAGCTTTCGCCGTCGATAATGAATTTTGCCAAATCCGTTGGTTTGACGGCAGATATCCGACCAAGCCAGCTCCTCTTCGACGGCTTTTGCCGGATCGGTCGAATCACTCAAAATGTAGAAGTCGTATGATTCGAGTTCGTGTCTTTGTTGAAGGGAGCGGTAAAGCGCCTGGACATTTCCAAAGACGATTTCGGCGTCTTCGTTGTAGACGGGCATCACGACCGCGGTGGAGGCCAACGGGGTGGTTTCGTCCAGGGTGTTGGTGATTTTGAGTGGTTCATGCCCTTCCGCGAGTACGAGAAACCCAAGAAAAGCCTGGGTAAACCCAAACGCCAGATTGGCGAACAGAATTCCAAACAAACCTGTTTCCAGCACCTCAAGGGGCGTCCATCCCTGAGCGCCGACGATGTCAATCATCAGCCACCAACCCAGTAAAGAAATACCGAGAGTCACAAGCGCGACCGCCCAACGCCTTTGCCCGATCTTTTTTTGGAATGCTTCTTTAATGCCCTGCGAACCGATCAATTCGACAAGCTTCCCCGACCTGTGATTTTCATTCATAATCCTGACTCTCGTTGCCCTATGAAGTCTTGCTTAGCGACACCCTCCATGTTCGCGCGCAGCATCTAAACGGTTGCCGAAAAATGAAAATCTGTAAAGGCTGCCAATGACAACCAAGGCAAGAATCGCCAGCCCAAACACCCACGCGAAGATGCGATTCGCACCTAAAGGAGAAAGCTTCTCCGCCAGTGAGATTAGCCTCTTACCAGGGGAGGAAAACTCCAGTGGACGAGCGGTGATGCTCGCCACCTGCAGGTTTGGGGCCGCCTGAAGTCGAACCTCACGCAATGCTTGGCGCACTTCTTCTGACATTTCATCAGTACGGCCGAGGAAGTTTCCGTCCACGTTTTCAGTCAGATAGAGTCGGACCCGCTGTTCGACGGACCGGCGATCATCCGAAACCCCTTCATCGATCAAGTGCCGAAGGGCGAAGTCCAAGGTCCTCTGGGCCTCTTGGAACGCCAACTCAGTGGCTGGGGTAAATGGTTGCTGCCGCTTGCGAAAAATCGCACGCTCGAAACTCGAGAGCAGGATCAGCTCCCGATCGATAGTGTCTGGGGTTCTTAGCGCGTCAAGGTAGTCATTGATGCGCTCCCAAGCCTCTTTCCATTCCGGCGAGGATTCTATTCCGATCCGAAGCAGCGCTATATATTCAGGAGATATTGCCATTTTTCAGAGCAGAAAGTGTCGTGCCGCAATATAACACAGCTTATATCCAGCGGTTTGGAATAATCGGGATCGAAGATCGTGAAGCCGACCAACCAGCCCCGGTCGGTCGGCGTGAATTGAACATCTTTAACCTGGGCGCCTTGGCCCGCCAGGATGTACGGACGCAATTCCGCCACCGGAATTGTTTCGCCGCTCTCCGGCTTTCCGTATTCAACTGCAAAACGCGTTTCATTAGAGCCAGGACTGGGGCGCACAGTCGTCGATAGGACCCGAAACTGATTGGTGTTCGGGTCGTCGCCACGCCATTTCAGTTGGTACGAAAATTGCAAGCTCTTCCCTGGTTCTGGCAGATTGCTCGGTTGCCAGCCGGCGACGATGTTATCGGAGTATTCATCGCTACTGGGAAGTTCGAGAAGCCGGACAAACCCAGGCCCGAAATCGCTCTCGGGTGTCATTGTGAGGCTCGGCCGCATGTGGTATTCCGCTTCGCGATCGAGATAATCATCCAAATTCCGATCCCTCTGCACGAGCGAATAGGATAACACATTGGAAAAAAGGCGCACACTGACCGACCGCGGGTTACTCAGCGGGGCCCACAGCTTTTCGCCGGAAGACGTTTCCAATAACAGTCCGTCCGAGTCATGTACCTGTGGGCGAAATTCCCGCCGATGAAAATCCGTTTTGTTCATTGAAAACTCGGCTTTGCCTGTCGGTTGATAGTCGGGTTTCAGCGTGGGTTTATTCACCGTGTTACCGCCGAAATAAAACATGCTCGTCAGAGGCGCGAGCACCAGCACCTCCACTTTCTTCCGAATAAAGACGGTCGCCTTGATGTCCATTGTCGTGATTATCCCATAACGCACAACGAATTGGTAACCGCCGGTCACGCTTTCACTGTCAAGAAGCGCATAGAACTCCAGAAAATCATCCGATGGATTGGGTTTCCGCATCCAGAATTCGCGGAAATCAGGAAATTCTTCTGGTCCATTTATGCCGGTGTTCACAGCCAATCCTCTCGAAGAGAGTCCCCAGTGGAGCCCTTTCGCGATCGCCCGAAAATAGCTGGCCCCGAGGAAGGACATGAGCTCATCTTGAACCCCTGGCTGACTGGATGGGACAAATGCCTTGAAGCCAACAAACGTCTCATGGCCGCTGAAAATGAGACGTTTGTCGTAATAAAAGTAATCGGGTGAAAACGGTATGTCCCGAAGACGATCCTTCTCGATTCCCTCAAATAGTACGCGCCGCTTGAAGTAATACCCCGGGTGGAAAAACCCGAGACGATAAGGAGAATCGCGCCACACCGTGCGTTCCGGCAGGAAACGGATCCGGCGATAGAGATCGTAATCCAGGTTCTGCAGATCAGGCGAAAGCTCCTGATTCTGGACCGCAAAAGGTTGCTTGGAAAGGTATTCGGCCTTCTGAACCACGTCTCGGTAGCCAAAAACGTTCTCCTCTTGAGCAACCGCCGCGTGCGCCAAAATCAGGGTGAGGAGTACCGGGACTATTTTCATACGCGAACCGACGATCGCAATACGATCTCCTTTAAGTCAACCTGCAAAATGCTTTGGCCTATTGGAGTCACCGCACGGCCGCCGCAGTCACACCCCGAGCTGCCATATCTCCTCAAATCTGCCGATCGGGCCTAAAGCATGAACAATCCGACGAAGGTGTTTGACCGACCACCAATTGTGCCGCAAGCAGTCCCACATAGGGACCCAGAGTCAATCCATAGCGCCCGAGTCCCGTCGCAACAACTAAACCGGCGGTCGAAGCCAGCGAGCCAAACAACGGCAAACCGTCGCCGCTCATCGGGCGGAATCCCACGCGGACTTCCTCTAGCGTGGCACTCTTCAGGCCGGGCGCAATCTGCAAACCTTCTTCGAGCACCTTTGCGACGCCCCCGGCTGTCGGGCGAAAGTCAAACCCGCTGCCGCTCTCGCGTGTCGCTCCCATTAGAATTCGAGAATTGCGGAACCCGAGCATGTAGTAGTCGCTCAGGACCGGCACGATGACAGGCAGCGCCTCTGTATTTGCCTCTGCAACTTTGAGATGCACGATTTGGCCCCGCTGCGGTTCAACCGCAAGCTGAAGGTTGAGCGCCCTCAACAGTTCGGCTGACCATGCGCCCGCGGCAACGATCACCGCGTCCGCCGCGATGAATTCTTCCGCAACTTCAACGCCGATCACGGCATTCCCCGACTGCCGCAAAGCCGCGGTTCCAGACAACTGCCTGGCACCAGCTTTTCGCGCTGCATTCAGCAGCCCAATTCGAAAACTCTCCCCGGAGACTCTGGCGGCTCCGGTCAGGTAGACGCCGGCCAATTCGGGATCCAGATACGGGAACAATTCCCGAGGCTCGCCGACCCGAAGCAATCGAACTTTTCCAACTTCTTCGATTCCCAATTGCAAATACTTCTGCAACCGGCGAACAACAGGATCAAGTTCCTTCGCGCTGTGACCGACCACGAGGCCGCCAACCAGATCGTAGTCCACATCGTTTTCACCCGAAGCAGCAAGCTCCTTCGCAAGTTTCGGGTAATATCTGACCGCCGCGAGAGCCAGCGTCTCATAGCGGGGATCCTGGGTATGCGATAACCAAGGACAAACAATTCCTGCGCCGGCGAGAGTTGCGCGGCCTGGTGCATTGTTGTCTATCAGAAAGACTTCCACCCCGAGTTCGGTCAGATGAAATGCTGCGCTCGCTCCGGCGATGCCCGCCCCCACCACAACGACTCTCATGAAACGAAATTTTGACCTATTCGCGCCGATGGCGCGAGTCCGCTTTTTCGCTCAGAACTATCTATCTCGGTTAAGGCACTCTTCGCAAAAGGCCGATCATTACCCCTTGGATGACGAGTTCCGCAGCCGGAAGAAGATCAGGATAGAGGGGGTTCTCCGCTTTAAGGAATGGCTCGCCATCATCGAGCAGATATCGTTTCAAGGTCGACTCCCCGTCTATTAGCGCTGCGACGATTTCCCCATTTTTCGGAACCCGCTTCTGAAGAAGCACCGTGTCGCCGTCGGCAATCTGGGCGCCGATCATCGAGTCGCCTTGCACTCGGACGGCGAAGACTTCCGCCCGGTTTTCAACCCCAAACGCTGCCAGATCAACCCCTAAGTTTGAGCCGCTCCGTTCTGAGGCGTCCAATGGCATGCCAGCCGGAATCTGGCCCAACATCGGTATTGGCCGAAACCCGGGTGAAAACCGCAAACTGGGATCGACGGCTGAGCGGGCTTTGCCCCTTGTGCGATTGATCACACCTTTCCGCTCGAGGGCTCGCAGGTGATTCATCGCGGCGGTCTGACTTTGAAAACCGAAGTACACCTGAATTTCGCGACTCGAGGGGGGAAACCCCGTTTGTTGTTGTTGTTGTCGAATGAAATCGAGGACCTCGCGCTGGCGGGCGGTGAGTTCAGCCATAGATGTTCAGCCGAACACTATATCCAGGCCAGAAAAACCGCAAGGAAAAGCGTTCTGCCTTCCCTTCGCCTGGGCGCCAAACGTTGAACGCTGAACGCTTTTTGTTGCCAGCGGCATTTCCTGATCCAACATTGCAGAGGTATGCCGGAGCACCTTTACGAAATTGTCTTCGCGGATTCTAAATGGTGGTTTCGGTCCCAGTCGAATGAAACTTCATTTCCGACAAAGATCGAAGCTATCGCAGCGGCGCTCCGTTCTGCCCATTTCGGGAAGGGGGTCCGCCTGCGCGTCCATCACGAGACCGGACAGCTAGAGGGAGAACTGACGATCACGGGGGCAAAGCCAGCAGCTGCTCCGAGCGGCTCGGAGATGAAACTGCGGAGAGAAGTCAATCGCGATACTGCCCGCAGCATCCAATATTATTCCAAGCGACCGATCCAATTCGTCAGTAAACGAATTGAAGAGCTCGAACATGAGATACCTCTGGAGGCGTTCGTTTACCGCGGAGGCACTGCGCTCGCGATTCTCGCACTGTTGCTGTCCAGGCTTAAGAACAGAGCTGCGTGGATCTTTGCCCTTTGCATCACGGCGCTCCAGCTCCAATACTCGTACCAAGACCGAAGCGCTCTCACCGATCTTTTGAGGAAACGCGGTTACCGCTCGCGGAAAGAGATCGAGGTCGAGAAACACTCCCTTCAGGCGCTTCGGGGCGACTTTGGTATTTTTGCTGAACTTTCCGACCCTCTGGAACGAGCCCGAAAGTGTCTCGATCTATTTCTATGATCCGATCTCTGCTTCCGCTCTGCGTTTTGCTGCTGCTGTGCCACTCGCTACTCGGTGCACAAGACGACCCCTTCTCGAGAAGAGACCCGAATAGTCTCATCGTCTCGCTTTTGCAAACCATGCCAAGAGGCGGCGGCTACTTGGCAACGATTGGCGCCACACGCGATCTGCAATCGGCAGTTTACGTAAGCGGAGGCAGGCTTGTGGTAAAGCCGACAGCCGCCCGAGCAACTTACTGTTCCGGTGCGACCTACCTGGTCTTTATCCAGGCGATTAGAAATCTGGTCCCGGATTCCGCCCTCGGAGCGCCGCTGGCTGAAGCGCTTGCGATCAAAGCTCAACCCGACGGAGTTGGCATCTGGGGTCGCTGGAACGCTAATGGTCCCGGCACAGCCTGTCTGTTTCATGAGCTGAGACTAGGCCGCAATTTTACCTCATTCGACGAAGCCAGGCCGGGTGACTTCATGAAGATATTTTGGACTGATGCAGTCGGCGTGCGAGAGCACGGTCACTCAGTAATTTATTTGGACCGAAAGCCGGTAAAGGGAATCGAGATGATTCGATTCTGGTCGAGCAACAAACCCGGCGGTTATGGTTTCAAAGAAATACCGCGTTCACGGATCCTTCACGCCATCTTTTCACGCCTTGAAACTCCTTCCAACATTGAAGACTGCATAAATATTAGAGAAAAGAATGCTTATCTTGCGAGCCTTGTCACGAAGGAGTCTTCGATCGGCGAAGCACTTGAGCAGTCCGGAGTCACTCGTCAGTCCCCTCTCCCCGGAACAGGGCTAACTTCAACACCGTAAACCGAACGTGCGCCTGCCCGCCGAACTCACCGCAAAGCTCCCGCACAGGGTCGCCGAAATAGAATTTGCTTTTCAGCAGAATTCGCCCACCATTGGCGGGTGCGAGGCCCCCGGCGCGCCCGTGAGGGTTTGAAAATGAGCATAGAATCTTCCAAAAAAAAGAGTGGTCTCCGAACTACACCTGAATCGGTCCCATCCCAGAGAAGTCCAGGGCAGGGATCCGGAAGTAAAGCTCCCGTTGAACCCGACGACAAACTGAAGTTTGAGGATTTAGGACCCTTGCCGAGCGGATATGGCGACATGTTCTTGATCGCACGTGATCCACATTGGCTTTTCACGTATTGGGATTTTGATTACGCGAAATTTCCGACCACGCGGAAGCTGTTTATCCAAGTCTATCAAAACAACAAACTCGAGACGACTATCGAGATAAATGAAATCGCGCGTAACTGGTACATCCCGGTCCAATCAGCAGCAGCAGAGTACAGTGTGGTATTCGGATATCGGGATGCGCAAGACGCCTGGACCAGCGTAGGGAAAGCAGGACCGACTCGAACGCCCCCGGAATCGATCAGCCCAAATTGGGATACACAGTTCGCCACGGTGCCATTCCACCTCAGTTTCAATTTTCTACTTGATGTGGTTTCGGCAGCTCGAGCGGAAGGCCAACCTTTAGCCGAAACGCTAGCCCGCTTGCAAAAGGCCGCGATAGGAAGACAGGGCGACACTTCGAGTTGGGGTGAGGAACAAATCAATGTGCTGGAGACGCTGCTCGGCAAGAGTTTCCTCGATCGACTCTTTTCCATGAGTTCCCAGGACGTGCTTCATTTTCTCAATTCCGAGCTGAGCGGCCGGCTGGATTCGGAATCTGCCAGTGAACTCCTTGCAAAAGGTCGTCTGGCTTCCTTACTGGCTCCAGGGGAGTCCAGCTTGTTCAGCGCTTCAATCCGGGAGTTTGTGCGTCACGAGCTTTCGAGCAGAGAAGTGAGCAGTTTCAGCAGCTCCGAGGTTGGAGGAGTTTCCTCACAGATAGGCGGGCTCTCTTCAGAACTTGGCGGCCTCTCCTCTGAAGTTCTGGCTGGCGGAAGCGAGACCCTGGCAAGTTGGCAAGCCGGCGTTAGAGCAATCATTACGAATTGGGAGCAAGCGCTCAGCTCGCTCGGGCTTGGCAGCGAGGTAATGGCAAGCTGGCGCGCGGGTGTGGGCGAGATTGCCTCCAGTTTTACCAGCGCAGTTACTTCGTATGGTTTGAGCAGCGAAACACTCGCTAGTTGGCAAGCTGGGATCAGCGAGATCTTTGTGAGATGGGGATTAGCATTAAGCTCCTACGGCGTGAGCAGCGAAATGCTGGCAAGTTGGCAGGCCGGTCTCGGCGAGATCACCTCAAGCTGGGAGACTCTGTTGAGCTCTTACAGTCTAAGCAGCGAACTGCTGTCCAGCTGGGAGACAGCCTTCGGCTCATACAGTGTCAGCTCGTTTTCCCTAGGATCCGAGCAATTATCCAGCTGGGGTGCCTTGAAGATTGGCCCGTCAAGTTGGAGCGGCCTGGAGTTCAGTCTTTCAAGCTGGAGCGAGCTGGTTTCAGAAAGCAGCCTATTCAGCGCCGCTGGAGCGAGCTGGAGCGGACAAGCTTTTGGCCAGCCGAGCCGCGGATTTTTCATGCACGTGAACGCGGAAGTGATCTTTTATGGGGGAACGGATCCGCAGGCAAAAGTCACGATTGCGGGCAGACCGGTTCAAATCCAACCGGATGGAACGTTCCGATACCATTTTAAATTTCCCGACAACGAATTCGAGATTCCGATCGTTGCCGTGTCGCCGGATGGAGTTGAGACGAGGTCAGCCGTTCTTTCATTGCGAAGAGATACAGCTCGA
>JAFAQT010000230.1 GCA_019246215.1 Verrucomicrobiota bacterium | reverse complement strand
TTCTCACTCCGAGAGACGAGCGCTGCGGCCATAAAGCAAAAGCATGCTCAGAAGGACCCCTCCATAAATGATCTGGCGTCCAGCTTCCGGCATTTGAAGCACGGATAACATACTCTGCAGGAGCACGATAAGAAGAACGCCGACAACTGTTCCCATGTAACTCCCGCTGCCCCCCAAGACGCTTGTTCCCCCCAAGACGATCGCCGCGATAGATGGCAACAGATACGCGTCGCCCATGCCCTGGTAGGCTTTTGTCGAATACCCGGTGAGCATAATTCCGCCCAACGCTGCCATAAGGCCGCTTATCGCAAAACAGACTACGATCACCAACCGTGTCGGAACGCCTGAAAGATAAGCTGCGCGTTCGCGATTGCCTACGGCATAAATGTAGCGGCCGAATTGCGTTGCTCGAAGGAGGAATGCGATGAGCAACGATACCGCAGACCAGACAAACAAGGAATTAGGTATACCAAACGTTCTATCTACGGCCATAGCTGACATCAGTTTCGTCGCGTGACTTGGCGGCGCCGAGCCCCCGGTGTACAGCACCACTAAGCCCTGGAGAACGGCATTCATCCCCAAGGTAAAGATCATCGACGGTACCCGCAGCCAGGCGATGCCGACCCCGTTGATCAGACCGACGAGCACTCCGCATCCAAGTCCGACCGGTAACGTCAAAAGGCCAGCGGTATCTGGCGTGTGGGCGACTGCTGTAGACATCATACCGCCCAGAGTGATCGTCCAAGGAATTGAAAGGTCAATATGACCAAGCAAGATCACTAACATCGCTCCCGCTGCCACGATGCCCAGGAACGATGCCACCTCCAATTGCAACAACAGGTAATTAAGCGAAACGAAGTTTGGATTAATCGCGGCACCAACGGCTAAAATCACCAAAATACAGGCGCTCGCTATAAAGATCGGCTGACGGGCTTTGGAAATAATCCGCTTCATAAAAAGACATCCATCTGGTTCTTGTTGCGAAGAACGCGTAACCCACCCAAACAGACCGCTCCGAGCAAGATGAATCCTTGAAAGAGAGGTTGCCACAACGCGGGAGCGTTGAAGACAAACAGCAGGTCGCTAATGGTCCGAAGTATGAACGCGCCGAGAATAGACCCAATCATCCCTCCCGAACCGCCAAAGAGCGAAGTGCCGCCAATCGCAACCGCAGCAATGGAGTTGAGGGTGTAAAATCCGCCTTGACTGGCACTGGCTTCTCCTGACAACGAAATAAGGGAAAGTGCCAGTCCCCCGGCAGCTGCCAGCAATCCGGCCAAAGAGTATGCCGCGAATCTTGATCGACCGATGGACAATCCCGACATATACGCGGCGCCCTCGGCCGAACCAACAGCATAGCAAGTGCGTCCGACAACGGAGCATCGGAAGGGCCACCAGACAAAAACCAAGATACCAACAAGAAGCACGAAGCTGGTGGGCACCCCCCCGAGATCGTACGTTAACGCGTTGCTGAGATCTTCGCTTACTTCGCCGCCCGGACTTGGGCGCAGCAAGAGAGCAATCCCGAAATAAATGGCGCCCGTTGCAAGTGTGGCAATGATTGGCTGGATGCGACCGAAGACAACGATCGTCGCGTTAATTGCTCCAGCCGCTAATCCGCTAATCAACACCGCTAAGACGCCCAACGCGACTTGACCAGGAGGACCATTGGCTACGACCGAGGCTAAACAGCACGCCATCGTCAGAATCATTCCTGCGGACAGGTCAAATCCACCAGTCAAAATGACCAACGTCTGCGCCATCGCGACCAGCGCGAGGACAACACCCTTGTTCGACAAAGAAGTTAAGACGTTGACTGAAAGGCCATTTTGTTGGTTGGCAGAAAAGAGCAAGAACATCATTGCGAATACTAAGAAGGCGGTAGCTGGACCAGCGTTCCACCGCCAGAACCGGCGAAATGCTTGCCATCTGGAGTGAGTGCCAGTTCCTGTCTCATCAAAGACGCCTGCAGATCCAGATCGAACAAACTTTTCACTGAGATTGAGTGCAGCGGTGATAAGATTTTGTTCGTTAAGGTCTGCGCCCTTAAGTTCACGGATGAGTTTGCCTCCATAACAAACCACCACGCGGTCACATATCCCGATGAGCTCTTCGTAATCGGTGGAATAGAATAAAATCGCGATCCCGGCCTGCGCGAGTTCCCGCATCAGGCGATACATCTCTTGCTTCGTGCCGACATCAATGCCGCGGGTCGGATCGTTCAAAAGCAGGATCCGTGGCTCTTTCATCAACCACTTCCCGATCACAATTTTCTGCTGATTTCCCCCGGAAAGTGTGCGCACCGGCGCATCGAGGTCGTTCATCTTGATCTGAAGCTTCTGCACTGCCTCTTCGATTGCGATCCGTTCCTTCGCCGAATCGATCACGCCGTGCTTGCTTAAATCGGATGCCGCCGCAAGCACCAGATTGTCCCGGATCGACATCGCCAGAAGCAATCCTTGAGTTTTGCGGTCTTCGGGAATTAAAGCCATGCGGACGTTGGGCGCCTTTGCCTGCCTGGGATGCTCGATCGAGGAAGGCAAGCCATTGACTAAAACTTTCCCATCCACCCCGCGGAGTACGCCAAAGAGCGCCAGCAGTAGCTCGCTTTGCCCCTGGCCATCCAGCCCCCCCAGCCCAACAATCTCGCCTTTCGCGACGGCGAGCGAGATTCCATTGAGAACGCGTTCCCAATTCAGACCTATCACCTCTAGAGCGGAGACCGGCGAACGCGACCCCGGAAGACCTGCGCTTCCGTTGAAGCTTGGTTTCGGCGGGTAGGCGCGATTCACTTCGCGTCCGATCATCAAAGGGACGATTTCCGCAGTGGTTCGTGTCCCCATCGGAAACGTGTCGATATGACGCCCGTTCCTGAATACGGAGCACACATCAGCCAATGCTGCGATCTCATGCATTCGATGGGATATGTAGAGAATCGACAGTCCACGGTCTCGGAGTTGCCGGACAACTTTGTAGAGTTGGTCCACGTCCTTTGCCGTCAGCGCAGAGGTCGCTTCATCCATAATAATCAGGCGGGGTTGCCGAATTAACGCCTTGGCAATCTCCACCATTTGTTGGCGGGACAGCGGGAGATCCTTGACGCGCTCGGAGGGATGGACGTCTGGGCAACCAATCTCGCGCAAAATATCCCTTGCGCATTCCCGCTGTCGATGTCGATCTATAAGCCCAAAACGCCTCGGCGGATTGGCAATGGAGATATTGTCCGAGACTGAAAGATCAGGCAGGAGCGAAAGCTCCTGAAAAATACAGATGATACCATGCCGGGTCGCGTCTGCTGGCGACGCGAAATGGACCAGCCTCCCGTCCAGATGCATCAGGCCCTCGTCGGGCCGGATGACCCCGGCAATGATCTTCATCAATGAGCTTTTACCGGCGCCATTCTCGCCCACTACGGCATGAATGGTGCCGAGCGAGCATGCAAAATCGACGTTCGCGAGTGCCGTGACGCCACCGTACCTTTTGGTGACCCCTTCTAGCCTGAGGAAGGGAGGACGAATCGAGTCAGACATCAATTGGCCAGGTTCGATGCCATTTTAGGCTATTCGAAAGCCGATTCGAAATCGCGAGATCAATCGCTCGTCTTGGCGGCGTTCATAAGCTTGCCGGCATCAAGCGTGATGCCACATTGGGGGAATCCGCTGGCGACGAAAAAGTCATCCGAAAGGTTGGGAAAATAATCCACCCCTGGCTTCATATTCGTATAGTCAATATAGGGAATCGGTGCCGAGATATATTGCGGCAGCTTGTTGCCTTGCAGGGCAGCAATCGCCGCCTTGAGCGAAATAGCCACCAGCGCAGGCGATTGACCGTAGGACCAGCCTTTCAGACCATCTTTTGCGTGCTCGGCAATCAATTTACGGAAACCGTTTTCCGCTTCGCCTGCGACCGGAATGAACGGATTTTTAGCATCAATCAGCGCGCGCACCGCTCCGGTGGTCCCACCCTGACAAGACATGCCGTCAAACTTTCCGTTAACCGCGATGGCATCGGCGACGGCTTTTTGGGCCGTACCATCATCCCAGTTGCCGACCACCTCCACGACCTTGATGTCTTTCTCTTTATCCAAGAGCTCATGGAGGCCTTTATGCCGATCCAGGTCCACCGGGTTACCGGCTACGCCTCGTACCTCGATCACTTTGCCCTTCGTTCCCATTTCCTTCAGGAGCCACTTTGCCATGAGATTTCCGATCTCGTGCTGATCTTCGTTCACAGCGATGACTTGGTCGCTGTCTATGGTGTTATCATAGGAAATTAATAAGACGCCAGCCCGCTTGGCCCGTTCCACGACGGGTTTTAAGCCTGTCGAGCTGACTGCGTTAATCAGAATGACGTCATAACCCGCGTTGATAAAGTTGTCGATTGCTCCAATCTGGGCAGCAACATCCGTCCCCGTGCTGACAATCTTCAATTCTTTAATTGAGGGCTTGATCTCCGGATCCTCTGCATAGGCCTGGAGGCATTTGATCATCTCGATGCGCCAGGTGTTCCCGACGAAGCCATTCGCTAAAGCGACACGATAAGGAGGTTTTTTCGCGGGATACTGGAGCGTTTTGGTGTC
>JAFAQT010000156.1 GCA_019246215.1 Verrucomicrobiota bacterium | reverse complement strand
CAACAGAAAGAAAAATCCGGGGTCAGGCGGCGGGGCGGGACGGAGTATGGAAGGGCGGGTACTGACGACCTTTTGACGCTCTCTGTCCTATGTTGCCAGGGCAGGTGCAGCTGCCTGTCTCCGTCTGGTCAGAGGAAGAAGGAAACTTATCGCCACCGGTAGCACAAGCAGGGTCAGGGGCGTGACCAAAACCAGACCGCCAACGATCACGACAGCAAACGGGCGCGCAGTCTCAGCACCCACGGCGTGTGAGAGCGCAGCGGGCAACAGACCAAGCGCTGCCATCATCGAGGTCATTAGTATTGGTCGCAAGCGGGAAATTGCCGCCTCCTTGGCGGCATAGAAAACGTCGACCTCAGGATCGTCGATCTCCAATTCGCGAACACGCTCCAGCATGATCACTCCATACTGGATCGCAATGCCGAAAAGCGCGACAAAGCCGGCCAGTGCGGAAACGGAAATTGGAATCCCAGCGATGCCAAGCCCCGCTACGCCTCCAACGGCGGCCAAGGGCACGTTAAGCAGTATGATAATCACTCTGAGCGGCGAATTAAACGCCGTGAATAGAACGAAAAAGATGGCTACGATCGTAAGCGGAATAATGAAAGCCAGTCGCTTCACGGCCCGTTGTTGGTTTTCGAAGCTCCCGGTCCATTCCAGGCGGTATCCACGCGGCATCGTTACCTGCTGATCGACGCGTTGTTGAGCGTCGGCAATTACGGAGCCGAGATCCCGACCACGTACCGTGAACTTAACAGCAATGCGACGCTCATTCTCCTCGCGATAAATGCGGGCAAATCCGTTAGTGGCCTGCACGTCGGCGACTTGACCGAACGTAATGATTTCATTATTGGATCCGAAAAGCGGGATTGCTCGCATCTCATCCAGATTAGCAATTGATTCGGGGCGAAGTTTTACCGCCAAATCAAATGATCGCTCTCCTTCCAAAACCTGAGTGGCGACCGTACCACCGAACGCGGTCTGCACTAAGGAGTCGACATCGCCGATGCCCAGTCCATAGCGCGCAACTGCGTGCCGGTCGACCCGGGCCTGGATCTGCGGCTGGCCGGCCAAAATTTCTGGTCCAACATCGGTCGCTCCAGGTACTTCTCTTAGGATTCCGGAAATCTGATCCGCCAGCTTTTGGAGGGTCTCTGGCTCATTACCGAAGATTTTTATCCCGATTTCCCCCTTAATACCAGAAATAGCTTCGTCCACGTTATCCTCGATATACTGACTGAAAAGAAAGTCTGCGCCCGGGATGCGCCGGCGCAGGCGATCATTCATGATAGCGCTAAGTTCTTCCCTGGTTTTGGCAGTTTTCCATTGGTCCTGTGGAATCAGCTCTACGTACGTTTCCACCATGTTAAAGCCCCCGACGTCGGTGCCGTCGTCCGGACGGCCAATCTGGCTTACGACCATTTTAACTTCCGGGAAAGAAGCGAAGACCAGGCGTTCCTGCTTGGTAAGTTTTGCAGCCTCGGTTGGCGAAATGGATTCGGGCATATCCATATGCACCCATAAAGCGCCTTCCTCGAGTTTGGGGAGAAACTCGGAACCGAGCCGCGAAGCCAGGAAAACCGCGCCAGCCATCGCTGCAGCAGCGACGAGAATGACTAACAGCCGCAGCTTTAGCGCCAGGTCCAGCAGTGGTAAGTAAACGCGCCGAACTGCGCGGACTAAACCAAAACCGTATTTGCCGTCGATCTCTTTGCCCTCTTTTGCGCGAAGAAAATAAGAAGCCAAACATGGCACCGCGACCAAGGCCAGCACTGCTCCGGAAATGATCGCGAAACTCAAGGTGAGTGCCATCGGTTTGAAGATCCGGCCCTCGACACGCTGGAGCGTGAACAACGGCACAAACGCGATGAGCAAGACGATTTTCGAGAAGATGATTGGCCGCGTCATTTCGGCAACACCTTGGACAATGCATTGTTGCAAGGTCAGGCCGGTCTTTTTGCGTTCCTCGACCAGCCGAATTATGTTCTCCATGATCACCACCGATGCGTCGACAATGATGCCGAAGTCGATTGCGCCCATGGAAATCAGATTGGCCGGGATCTTTTGATAATCGAGCAGCATGGCCGCACCAAGCAGCGCCAGGGGGATCACGGAGGCCACAATCAATGCCGACCGCCAGTTCTTAATCCCAAGAAACGCGACCAGCACCACTAACACGAGAAACATTCCTTCGGTTACGTTGTGCAGGACGTTGTGCGTTGCGCGGTAGATCAAATCAGTTCGATCGTAATGTGGAACAAGCCGGACATTGGGCGGAAGGTAAGTTTGATTGATTTGTTCGGCTTTCGCTTCCACCCGCTTTAACACCTCAAGCACGTTATCGCCTTTGCGGAGTAGCACGATGCCTTGAACGACATCATC
>JAFAQT010000094.1 GCA_019246215.1 Verrucomicrobiota bacterium | reverse complement strand
CCCGTGCTCAATCAGGGATTGCGCCACCAGCGTACTGGTTCGGGGATCCATAGCTGCGTATGCAGTGATGGGTGAACAAACGCTAATCTGATAAGCGCAAAAACCAGAGAACAGAAGTATTGCAAACGCAAACAACTCTGCCCGATTAAAAAAAAGTGCAAAGTTCGTTATAGACATGGCTCTGCGGTTTGTCCGGACTATTGCAGGACCGTCCAGGGCGGGGGACCGAATCCAATGCTGGACTGGGAAAAACCTGAGCCTGTAGGAATCCAGATCACCTGTTCGCCCGTTTGGACGTTTGACCAGAGAATGCTGTTGAAACTGTCTCCAGTCACATTGGGAGTCGCACGGATCTGCCAATCCTGAGAGATGGGAATTCGATTGATCCATGTCGCAGAGATGGAAAAACCATTCATCAGCCATGCGATCGCCGACCCGTCTGAGCTGTTGTGCCAGAGGATGTCCGTACGTCCATCACCGTTGAAATCGCCGAAGCCTGCAATGCTCCAATCCAGCGGAACAAAGCCAAGACTGCTCTGAGCGCTGACCGCGTTGTTGCTCAGCTGCCAGGCCACCACTTCGCCCGAATTCTGATTTCGCCAGATCAATGCGGATTGGCCGCTGCCGAACAGGTCGGCAGCACCTGACAAATTCCAGTCCAGACCTGCCGAGCCAATATAGAAACTGGTGAAATTCAAGCCGCTACCGCTTTTCCAACCCACTAGTTCCCCGGTGACCACATTGCGCCATAAGATGTCTGCAAACCCCGTGTGATCCAAATCCGCTACTCCGGCAATCGACCATTGGTCACCTTGAGAGCCAAATCCGTAACCCACATAGCTGCTCCCGTTCATGATCCAGATCCCAAAACTTCCGTCAACCGTGTTCTGCCACAGGATATCGCTTTTGCCATCGCCGTTAAAGTCTGCTATTCCGGCTATCTGCCAATCAAGTCCAAGCACCCCTACATTGGCCTTAGAAACAACCGAGGCGCCGCTCATAAACCAGATATCCACCTCGCCTGTCTGCGTGTTCCGCCAAAGAATGTCTTGTTTGCCGTCTCCGTTGAAATCCCCAGAGTAGCTCAAGAAGTTGGGCGAGAAGCGCTGGATGGAAGAAAGAGCTTGAACCAAGGAGGAAACGACAGGTACGCCCAATCCGGTGCATAGATCATAAAAGGGCCCGGCATTATACACTCCTCCGGGACCGTTGCTGCCCGTCGTGATGTCCCGGAAGCTGCTTGTGCCGTTGAGGACATAAATCTTCGGTCCCAGCAGTCCGAGAGAAGCTTCGTTAACGTTGGCTCTTGCCTGGTTGACCATCGCGCAATAAGCCGCCCAAACGGGAGCACTCCAACTGGTGCCTCCAACGATGTACAATTGGCCATCCAGAATCAGGTATCCCCCGGTATCAGGGTCAGCGACAGATGCAACATCAGGTACAGCCCGGTGGTTTCCGCTAGGAACTCCAGCCCCCACCTGCCAGGCAGGGCGACCAAAAAATGTACTGATCCCGCCGCCTCCATCAGACCAGGCGCTCTCGCTGGCAATCGTACCGTTGGAAGCGTTCAGATAAAGGCTGGTTCCACCGACCGCGGTGACGTATGGATCGTTCGCAGGAGACTCAACCTGCACAGGTCCTGAATTATCCCCGGAAGGGCCAGGGGATGAGCCACCGTCGCCGGACGAAACAAATACCGTAACACCCCTCGCGGCCAGAGCGGCGAAATATTGTGTGTCAGTCTCCATTTGCACCGAGGAAACGTAAAGCTCGCCTATGCCATAGCTGAGAGTAACCTGGTGCAGTTCCGGATGGTCAGGCAGATCATTCAGAATCGCTTCGTACGCCTGGTCAAGGTGAACAAATGTCAGGTCCGTAGTCGCGTAAACACGCACCTTGGATCCGGGCGCGATTCCGCTGCTCCACTCCACGTCAAGAGATTCCTCTCCGGACGGACCGGGAAGCGCTCCTGGTACCACCTGAATTTCTTCGATGTTGCTCAAGGACTGCGAAATCCCGTTGCCTTGCCAGAATTCAAGCAGATCACTTGCCAAAGGGAACGTGTCAATGACAATGCCGATCGTTTGGCCGGCCCCGGTTACACCGAGCCCGGTCGCGTTATAGGCATTCAAGATTTCTGGAACTGTATAGGGAGGGGCGTTGTCAATCGACTTCTGAGCTTGTCCAACAACCACCTTAGAATGGGGTTTCGGACGAAGATGAGGTTGTAATCCGTTCACACCAAGCACTCGCTCCGCGAGTGCGGTCGGCAGACTCGGGGGAACAAGAGCGGAGCTGGTTTCAGTTTCTCCAAATCTTACGCGGGCAAATTTAGTTCGGAACGCAAGTTCCACCTGAGCGACCGAACCGTGCGCAAAAACACTGAGATTCCCCTTAGCCTGCGACTCGATTTCAAATCCTTCCGCAGTCAGCCAATCAACCACCCTCTGGTAATCCGCAGCGGTTGGGTAATATTTTGCGTCCATCTCCTCCGCGGAGATGATTTCCTGGTTTGCGATCCGCTCCTGAAGCTCACCAAAATTGCGCATTTTCAGCGGAACGGAAAAATCGAGCGGAGCGTTGCGCTCGGATTCGGTTAACTCCTTTCGGAGAATGACGGGCGCACGAGTCGCTTTCGTTGTTTCGACGGCGATCGCTCCCATGCTGCGGGTGGACAATATGCGTTGAGAGTTCTGCGTCGAATTTGGAGGTGTTGCTTGGGAACGCAAACCCAGGCAGCACACGGCCAGAAATATGGTTGCGAGAAATCTGCAAATCCGGTCCTGGTGGGTGCATTGCATGCAAATTACTTTGCAATTTCGGTTTACTTTAGAAGTCGACAATCAATAGACGCGCTAAGTCGGATTCGTGTCACAGAAATCGAGCCCAGATTCCGGCAGATGCGCAGATTACAGGAAACGGGAGCGGCAGGATTCGCCAGTCCTGAGACATCGGCCTTTGACTGGTTCATTGTGTTAGCCTGAGAACAGGAATTTAAACGATCCGCGAGATAAGTGTCTTAGCCTGAGTGCGGCTTTGGTCTAGTCGACTATGGTACAGATCTGGGCCCTTGCCAAAAAAAACTCGTTCTCTTTGCGGATGTGAGGCGTTCCACTTTGCTCCCGCAGTGATCTGTGTACGGTCCCGGTTTTCCTCGGTGTTGAAGAAACGGAGGGAGGGCGCGGCGCCTACAACCGTGAATGCCGCTCCGCGGATAGGTTTCTCACTTCAGGTCCGGGCGCTTATTCACGGACACAGTCATATAATCTGGATTTTGCGAGGCAAGCGGGGCGGGCTTTGCATAATCGCCGCGGCTGAAGAATTTCTCAAGCCACACGTATAAACAAATGAAAAGGTAGCGGCTTCCCATTTCCTTGATTTTGAATTTGGCTTCTCCCGTCCTTCGGTTGCGCCACGTAGTTGGGATGACTGTCCAGGAATAGCCTCGAACGATCGCTTTGAGGGGGATCTCGACCGTGAGGTTGAAATGAGGAGCAATGAGCGGCCGACATCCATCGATAACCGTTTTTCGATAGGCCTTAAACGCGTTCGTCGTGTCATTTAAGGGAATGTTGAACAGGAGTTGCAGAAATTTGTTGGCTGCTCGGTTAATGATGAGTTTTGACCACGGATAGTCGATCGTTCGACCCCCTTTAATAAATCGACTTCCGAAGACACAATCCCATCCCTTATTCAAGCGTTCCCAATAATGCACGACATCTTGGCAATCGTCGGATTCGTCTGCCATCAAAATCACGGCAGCATCTCCTTGCATATGATCGAAACCGAACAGCACCGCTCGACCGAACCCGTGCTCGCCTTGATTTTGAACCGGCACCAGCACCGGAAGGCGGTTTTTCAGTTCTTGCAATATATCCCATGTCCGGTCGCTACTCCCATCGTCAACTACGACAATCTCGTGGGGCACCCCGCGAAGGCGCAATTCGACAGTAAGATGCTCAATAGTCGATGCTATGCACCCCTCTTCGTTCCGCGCAGGTATGATAATGCTGAGACGATTGAGTTTAGGAGCCGTAGTGTCGGGCGTCATGAACGGTGGAAATAAAAAAGTTTCCTCAGTCATCACCTCCGTTGCTTACGCCGTCAACTCAAGCCAGTTTGGGTTTTTCTCTGCGTGTTCGGCAATCTCTTCGAGTATGGAGTCGAGCGACCGCTTCGGTTTCCAATTCCAGATCTCGCGAGCACGAGCCGAATTAAGGACCATCCAGGGGATATCGAAACGCCGGTCCTGCATATCCGCCGTGACGGTGTGTTGTCCGAATCTTTCCGAGGTCCATTTGCTCAACTCAAGTAATGACATCGAATGATCGAGTCCACCCCCAACATTACATATTCGATGTGGCTTCGAATCCGAGTTTCGGAGCTGATTCAAAATCAACTCGGCAAGATCGTCCGGATGACACGCATCCCGCACCTGGAATCCTTTTCCGCCGAAACCGATGTAACGGAGCGGTTTTCCGCACCTCCATGCGTGTACCCAGAACGAAAAAATGCCTTGTTCGGCAGTTCCAAACTGTCCGGCTCCGGCGAGAACACCGCAACGGTTGATCCAAACGGGGATCCCAAACGCGTCGCCATATTCCAAGGCCAAGGTCTCTGAAGCAAATTTGGTTGCTCCATAGAGAGAGATTGGAGAGTCATTGCTGAACTGCTCGTCGATTCCAGCGGGAGAAAGGCCTTGGAGTTTGATCTCTGAAAATCGAGGCACAAATCTTTGACTCTCGATCTGGAGAGGTAATTCAGAGAGGGGTCGAATCGCGTAGACTCGACTGGTGCTCAAGAGAATGAAACCCGCATTCGAGCGCTGACAATATTCAAGTATGTTCACCGTTCCTAACAGATTGTGTTCTATCAGTTGACGGGTGCTCCAACGATTGTCCACCCCCGCGAGTACGCTAGGAATCGCCGCGGCATCGATAATCCAGTCCGCCGCAGGTAAATTTTGCAAATCACTGGCGCAACGAGTGTCCCCATGGAAATAGCGAATCCCGCAGGCGGAGAGCGTCCGGTTCCTCTCACTTCCGGCTCGGCTCAAATTGTCGAGGCCGAAAACCTCTGAACGGGGAAGAGCCTGGCGAATCCGCCGGGCAATCGCGCTTCCGACAAAGCCGCAGATACCGGTGATAAAGACCTTCATGCCACCATACAAGCACGGAAGAGGGATGTAGCATAGGATTGGCAAAAGGGGCAGCGAAGGCTGCCTGTCTGCCTTGCCCTCGCTACTGAAAGACGGTCCAGGGTGGGGGACCGAACCCAATGCTCGACTGTAAAAAACCTGAGCCCTCGGGGGTCCAGATCACCTGTTCGCCCGTTTGGAGGTTCGACCACAAAATGCTGTTGAAATTGTTCCCGAAAACATTGGGAGTCGCACGGATCTGCCAGTCCTGAGAAATTGGAGTTTGGCTGATCCATGTCGCAGAAACCGCAAAACCACTCATCAGCCATGCCACAACCGAACCATCTGAGCTGTTATGCCACAGGATGTCCTGGCGTCCATCTCCGTTGAAATCACCGAAGCCTGCAATGGTCCACGTTAAGGGTTCAACACCAAGACTGCTCTGAGCGCTGACCGCATTGTTGCTCAGCTGCCAGACCACCACTTCACCTGAATTCTGGTTTCTCCAGATCAATGCCGATTGACCGCTACCGAACAGATCGGCAGCACCCACCAGATTCCAGTCCAGACTCGCCGTGCCGACACGAAAGCTGCTAAAGCCCAATCCACTGCTGCTTTTCCAAGCCACTAATTCCCCGGTGACTATATTGCGCCATAAGATGTCTGAAAATCCTGTGTGGTCCAAATCCGCTGCCCCGGCGATCGACCACTGGTTGCCTTGAGAATTAAATTCATAACTCGAATAGCTGCCTCCATTCACGATCCAGATCACAAAACTTCCGTTAAGCGTGTTCTGCCACAGGATGTCGCTCTTTCCATCGCCATTAAAATCCGCGATCCCGACAATCTTCCAATCAAGGCCAGCTATCCCCAGGTTCACCTTCGCAATAACCGAAGCGCCGCTCATAAACCAGACATCCACTTCGCCTGTCTGCGTGTTCCGCCAAAGAATGTCCTGTTTGCCGTCCCCATTAAAATCCCCAGAGTAACTCAAGAAGGCGGACGGAACCGATCCTGGCACAGGTGAAGGATTGGGCGTTGGTGAAGGACTGGGCGTTGGTGAAGGACCGGGCGCTGAAGAGGCAAGCAAGCCAAATACGCCGACAGAATTTTGGGTGCCGACAAACACTTTACCCTCGCAAATGGTTGGCGTGATAAACTTGTTGCTGGTGCCGAATTGATCCCGACTCGCATTCTGATTGCTGTTGTAGAGTTCGCTTAGACTCACTGCATCATAGGCGTGCAATACAGCAGGACCACTATTGCCTAAATTCGAGTTTTCATAGGCCCATACGATGGCTCCGCTGACGCCCGAAGAGGACACGCTTGGCGTAGCGCCAGGATATCCGAAGACTGTCAGAGTCGCTGCAACTGGCTGCGGATCTAGCAATGCGTTTGTAAATGTGAACCTTTGCAACGACCCGTTCACTGGCGCGTAATAGACCGCTCCATTAAAATAGGCGGCCGTGGCCCATTCTCCGTAAGGTAAAGCGCCCTGCAATTCCTGATAAATGTTGCTGTTCGAATTGGGATTGAATTTCCCCATGTTGTCGCGATCGACAAGATAGATATTCGTGTCCTTCCCGGCTCCGATTGCCAGGTGTCGCGTGACGCCGTTCCCGTCGACCATGTCTGGCAATACAATTGCTCCGCCTGAACCGAGGTCAAGGTCATTGGCAGCTGCTGCGGCTTGATCAAAAGGCGTAAAGTAGTCGCTGACAAACAGTGATCCAGAGCTCGAAAGCTTGAGAAAAGTGTCTCCATAATCGCCACCGCTCGGAAACCCATTGTTCAACGTTGTTTCAAATGGGCCATTAGCCGTTAGGTCATAGATGTTGCCGTTCGCATCCGCTGCGGGACCTGCACCGCTGTTCCAAAATGCATTCCCGGATCCGTCGGGAAGTAATGAACTTCTGGCGACCCCATTGGGATCAAGATTCAGTATCCTGACCTGCGCAAGGCTCGTCTCGTCATATCCGATAATCCACGAGGTGTAAGGAGGAACATCACAATGAGATGCCCATGTGGTGTACACGATTCTATTTAGCAAAAGCAAAGCTGAACGTTCATCGTATGCCGCGGGATCGAAGACCACGTGTCCCTGTCCATCATTGTTCGGACCGGTTCCTGGATACGTGGCCTGGATCGCGACGGGGCTTCCAGAAGCTTCCTGGCCGGTGGCCAGGTTAATTGCGTGAAGCCGCTGGTAATAGACCGTTCCCAACTTGCTCATCGCCACCACGTAAATTGTCCCATTTATTCCTTCATTTCGGTCGATAACAGGTGTGGCAGTCACGCCGATTTCAGGAGTTATCTGATCGCATCCCCTGTCGTCGGAAGGAGTTTCCCCGGGCAGCAGGAGAGATGTCTGCCAGTAAAGCACGCCTGAGTCGGCATCGAAAGCAAACAAGCTGTCGTGTTCGGTGGCCACGATGACGAGATTGTGATTTCCTTGCGGACTCCCTCCAGAAAATACCGCCGCGTTCGAGACGTACAATGGTTGAGCATCTACTTTGCCATCCACGAGAAGATTGTGCTTCAGACCAAACGTGCTTTGGTTGACGTTCCCGGGGGTTAAAAGTACTTCGTTGGGATTCCAGCCGGTGCGGGTGTTGTCATTGTGATAGGTGAGCACATCGGTAGCGAAAAGATGGCCTAGGGCAAAACAGGCAAAAACGATAGGCAAATGCGCGCGCAAGATCTTCATAGCGGTTGCTGATACTTCGGTTAAGGTCAGAATGAGCTTCAGCCCTGGAGGGGTTTGGCAGATCCAATTCAGGCGAACGTGCCGCCAACTTAAGGGCCGCACAGTGTGAGCACAACGCGCACATTTATAACAGACATCAAACATATGATTTCTACCGCGAAAGCGTCCTTTTCCCCGCGCATTGACCCGAAGTACCCCAATATCCAGCATTATAGCCGTAAACGGCCCTCCCCCCTGCACGTCCGGTCGAAACCTAATTTGGTCACTTCCGGCTGGGCTTTCGTCTCGTCGTCGTCTCTTATCGTAGAGCTGAGAGAGTATCGGCGGATGTTGCTGCTCAGCTCATATCATCTTCGCTTACGCCGACGCAAATAGTCTTAGTTTCTTTTGGGCTGATTACCTTTTTACACATGCGTTGCTGTTCTGCGTTCCCCAAAGTTATTCCAACCGCCTTTTGAGATGAATCTAGAAAGCAAACGCGTTCTCGTCACCGGGGCCGACGGCTTCATCGGATCTCATCTTGTCGAGCATCTGATTCGGTCCGGAGCGCGGGTGACAGCGTTGGCCCAATACAATTCATTCAACTTTTGGGGTTGGCTTGAGGACCTCCCCTCCCTTGGTGGGATCGAAGTGGTGAGCGGAGACATTCGGGACAGCCACTTTTGTTTGAGCTTGCTGAAGGAAATTGATGTGCTCTTCCACCTCGCTGCGCTGATTCCTGTTCCGTACTCTTATCAGGCACCGGACAGTTTTCTTGACACCAATATCCGCGGCACACTCAACCTGTGTCAGGCAGCTCTCGCGCGCGGAGTCGAGAAAATGATTCACACTTCCACCAGTGAAGTCTATGGGACCGCAAAATATCTGCCAGTCGACGAAAACCATCCTCTGCACGCTCAGTCTCCGTATAGCGCTTCCAAAATCGGCGCTGACGCAGTCGCGATAAGCTTTAAATGCTCATTTGGTCTGCCGATCGTGATTGCTCGACCCTTTAACACGTACGGACCGCGGCAGTCAGCCCGCGCGGTAA
Source organism: Verrucomicrobiota bacterium (assembly GCA_019246215.1). Lineage (GTDB taxonomy): Bacteria > Verrucomicrobiota > Verrucomicrobiia > Chthoniobacterales > JAFAMB01 > JAFAMB01. The sequence continues at coordinate 7,412 of JAFAQT010000094.1, read as the reverse complement.
TACCGACGATCATTTCGCAGATCGCTTCCGGGTTGAGTCGGGTCAGGCTTGGGGATCTAACCACAACGAGGGATTTTACCTATGTCGACGATACCTGCCGCGGGTTTCTTGCGATCGCGGGCCTGCCAGATGGCGAGATTTTCCACATCGGATCCGGCGAGGAGATAGCTATCGGCGATTTATTCAAATTGATTGTAGAAATCATGAAAAGCGATGCGGAGATCGAGATCGAATCTGCGCGGAAACGTCCGCCGGAGAGCGAAGTATTGCGACTCCGATGCAGCGCTCAAAAGCTGAGAGAGGCCTCGGGTTTTCATCCCGACGTTCCTTTGCGCGAAGGTCTGAGGCGAACCATCGATTGGTTCCGGGATGCAAACAATCTTCGCCGGTACAAGGAACATTTATACAATGTCTAAACGCGCGGTCGTGCTTGCCGGCGGAGTTGGAACGCGTTTGAAGCCTTACACTGTGGTCTTGCCCAAGCCGCTGATGCCGATCGGTGACTATCCAATTCTTGAGGTCATCATCCGTCAACTGGCGCATCAGGGATTCACGCACATCACGCTCGCGGTAAATCATCAGGCAGAGATTTTGAAAGCCTTTTTTGGAGACGGAAAAAAGTGGAGAGTGCGCATCGATTATTCGATGGAAACGAAACCGATGAGTACCGTTGCGCCTCTGTCGCTGGTTTCGGATTTGCCGGAAAACTTTCTCCTGATGAATGGCGATCTGCTGACCGATTTCGATCTTTCCGGCTTCGTCGATCGGCATGTCAAGGAAGGTCGTCTCTTCACCATTGCCGCGTCGCGCCGGCGGCAGTTGATCGATTATGGAGTTTTACAAATTGATTCTTCGCACCGACTGACCGGATTCTCAGAGAAACCGCAGATGGAATATCTCGTGAGCATGGGAGTCTATGCGGTTAACCGCAGGGTACTCAATTTTGTACCGCGCGATTCCAAGTACGGATTTGATGATCTCATGAAGGATCTGCTCGGAAAGAACGAACCGGTGGCAGTAGAGCCATACGAAGGCTACTGGCTGGATATCGGCCGGCCCGATGATTACATGCGTGCTGTCGAGGAATTCGAATACCGCAGGCACCAACTCCTACCTTCAAATGATTGAGAGGGCATAGAAAGAGTTTGTATAAAGGATCTCGAGCGTCGCAAAAGTACGGATCCAAATGTACAAATGAGGACGAGATCGATTTGAATGTTCCGGGAAAAAGAGTTCTCGTAACGGGGGCTGATGGTTTCATCGGCTCCCATCTTGTGGATGCGCTTCGCGCAGCGGGACACCTCGTGTTTACCCATTCGACACGTCAAGGCGATATAAGCAGTTGCAACCTGAGCTTCGAGGGTGTCGGTCATGTTTTTCATCTGGCTGCGCGTACGTTTGTCCCCGACAGCTGGTCGGCGCCGTTGAGCTTTTATGAGGTCAACCTGCTCGGCACAGTGAATGTATTGGAGTTCTGCCGCGCTAGATGGGCATCGCTGACTCTAATTAGTTCCTACGTTTATGGTCCACCTACGCGCCTGCCAATCTCCGAAGACGAGCCGTTATGTGCGTTCAATCCGTATAGCCATACTAAAATTCTCGCAGAAGAAACCGGTCTCTATTATCAACGGCAATTCGGCGTGCCGGTCACCATTGTTCGGCCGTTTAATGTCTATGGCCCGGGGCAGAATCGCAGATTTTTGATTCCGACGATTCTGACGCAGGCCATTGATCCGCAGCAGGCTGCGATCGTTGTCGCGGACCTGCGGCCTCGGAGAGATTACATCTTTATCTCTGATCTTATCGACCTTCTGGTCCGTACGGCGTTTCGGAGGGAAGGGGGCATATTCAACGCCGGCAGCGGATCCTCATGGGGAGTGGGCGACCTGATCGCCGCCGTGAACAGCCTGTTGCCAGTGCGTAAGTCCGCTTATGCGAGTGGTCCTATGCGTCAGGACGAGGTCATCGATGTCATCGCGGACATATCGCGAGCTCGAGAGGAGTTTGGCTGGGCACCCCGCGTGAAGATTGGCGATGGCCTGCGCCAAACGTTAACCTGGATCCAAGAGTCGAAAGGCGCGGTGTCGAAAGGATGACGCCAGAGCCCAACTCACTTTCTTGAGAAAGTCTAATCATGATAATCGATATCATTTTGCCTGTTTACGAAGAGGCAGAAGGGCTGCCAATTTTTCACAAGGCGCTCTCGGTTGCGCTGGCCGGTCTGATGCCGCATCACAGTTTTCGGATGATTTATGTGCTCGACCGCTGTCGTGATAATTCGCTCGAGGTTCTCAAAGGAATTGCGATCCGAGACGCACGTGTCACGGTCATTCACTTGTCGCGTCGATTCGGGCACCAAATGTCGTTGATCGCGGGACTGGATCACAGCGACGGGGATGCTTCAATCCTCATGGATTGCGACATGCAGCACCCTCCAGAACTTATTCCCAGGTTATTGGAAAAATTCGAAGCCGGCTACGATGTAGTTCAGGCGATCAGGACCCACGATTCAAAAATTCACCCAGCCAAACAATGGACCTCGCGTGTTTTCTACAAGATCCAAAACTTGCTTTCCCCGATTGAGATCCCCGTAGGTGCTGCCGACTTCCGGCTGATTTCACGCAAGGTCCGAAACGTATTTCAGAGTGCGATCCGTGAACAGAACCAGTTCCTGCGAGGTTTGTTTCAATGGGTGGGTTTTCGCCAGGCTACCGTGGAATTCGTGAGTCTACCGAGAGGCGCAGGAGCAACCAAATATCCTTTTCTTAATCTCCTCACGTTTTCGATCACAGGCATCACTTCGTTCTCCAAGGTTCCGCTCCGATCTGCTGCTGTCGTCGGGTTTATCATCTCGGCTTTGAGTGTTTTGTATGGGCTATTTGCCATCACAGTTTATCTGACGGTCGGACATCTTCCTCCAGGATACACTTCACTGATCGTAACAGTTTCCTTTATGGGCGGCTTACAGCTTACGGTGCTCGGAATCCTCGGTGAATATCTGGGAGCCGTCTTCGACGAAGTTAAACGGCGTCCGCTTTATATTGTGGACGAGCTGATCGGACGATCCGTTCAAGCGGCAGTCGATTCATACGCCCGGTTCGATCGCTCAACCAGAGCATACCCAGGAGCAGGAGACCAATGCCTGTGCATGCCAGCCCAGCTTCCAATCCCGGCGGAACGAAGCGCATCTCAACGCGGTGTCGCCCGGCGGTTTCGATCAGGATACCACGGACACACCCGTAAACGGCGTAGATTGGAACCGTTCGCCTGTCCACGGTAGCGGTCCAGCCCGGGAAAAGTGAATCCGCTGCGACGAAAAAACTTCGGCCAGCTGTTTCCACCTCCCATTTCAGGCGCGTCGCTGCGAGTTTTTCGCTTATGATGCGGCTCGGCCACGTCTGCCCGTCATCGGCTATCCCCTCCACAATAGCCTCCTCCGCAGGGTTAAATCCGGGCTGATTCATCAACGACAGGGCGTTATCCAGATCCTGCGCGGAGATTACCCGGCGGACAAAGCGGAACCGGGGCAGGGCACTCGGATTCTCGAAGATTGTGATTCCGTCTGGTGTGACTGCTACAGCCGAGAACGCTTTTAGGGCTGCCTTACCAGTCGTTGAATCGAGCATTGCCTCCTCGATCGCTCGTCTGCTCTCAGAAGAGAGTGCCATTAAATAACGCGCACCAAGAACAGAAAGCATTTTGTAGTTTTGCAGATTCGCGACGGGCATTGTGCCGGTCGCGCTGAATCCTGTGACGGCTTGGTAGCGCTTGACCCAAAATGGCCCGTAGTCGTTGATGACGGGCAGAGAGCTGAACATGTTCAACAACGGGTATGGGTAAATCGTGGTGAGATGGTAAGTCGATGTGAGGCGGGTCATCGACCCCAGATCGAAATCGACCGGAAACAATCGATAATGCTCGCGGTCGAAGTGCCGCGAGCGCAGAAAGTCCAACTCCGGCCGGCCTGCGCTCCCATACAGCAGCTCAGTGGAGGGGTTATCGTACAGCCTGCGCGCAGCGGAAAACGTGTCGGCCACGATGAGAACGGGAATAGCAATCATCGCCGCGGTTCGCAGGCGCATCCGAACCAAAAGGAAGAGAATGCCAACACTCAAGGCGAAGAATAACAGTGGCATCTCCAAAGTGGGACTGTTCCATGAAAGATTGCGGATCATGGCCCGCTTCACAGCGCCGAAAGTATAGTCATAGTTCAACTGAATAGAGTCCGGAATTGTAAAAAAGGGAGCGAACCGACCTTCCGCCAGGAAGCGAAGCACGACAGCGGCTAAAATGGCAACGCCGATCAGAATAGAAATTCCTACGAGGGTTAGACGGACGACACGGGTGAAGTCAATGGTCGCAGCCTTAGACTTCGTAAGAAGCAGGTCGAGGCCGATTGCCGCGATGACGCTCAGCGCGAGGTCGACTTCGAACAGGTTCCTGGCCGGGACTCTAAACAGGTTGATCACCGGCACATGGAACAAGAGAAAATAGACTGGCGTCATTCCACCAAGCGACACCAGGAGGGCGATGACAGCGATTGTCACCCACATTTTCAGCTCACGGCAGGCAGTCCGCCGCCCAAAAATGGCGACCAAGGTCAGCGCCAGTGGCAATATTCCGATATAGGTATAGACCTCAGCCACAAAAACCGTCGTATCTGGAGCATAGGCTGGAATGTGCCGGTTAATTCCCCCGAATAAGTTCGGAATCACCAATGTGAATAACTGCCAGGGTGGAAAATTGTCCGACGTGAACATCCCGTAGGTAATCCGTTCGCGAGTGAAAGATGGCAACGAGGCAGCAACTGAAAACAGCGGCAGGCAACCCAGCAGACAGCCGAGGCCCAGCACTACAACCTCAGCGAATACGATGTGAGCGAGTTTTGTTTTCCAGCTTTGCAACAAAGCAGAACCAGCAACACAGAAAGGGATATAGGCGGCCACCAGCAACGCGGAGTAGAGCGTGATTTGCGGAAACCCGGCCAGAATGGAAAGAGCAACGGGCACAGCGGCATAGCCCAGATCCAGAATCCGAAGCCGCTCTGCATAGCGATGAATGAAATGCAGCGTAAGCGGCAGCCATACAGCGGCGCAGAGAATGTATTCATGGCATTTATGGGCGCTCATGAATCCGCACCCCATGAATATCAGGCCTCCGATGAACGCGGAATAGTTAGTTAGCCGGAGCGAACCGAGGTACAAATAGACAAAGAGTCCGGCAAGCGCATAGTGGACCAGGAGAAATAAATTGAATCCAAAGGTGTGGGGGAAGAGGGACGATATGATCAGGTTCAGGGGATAAAATGATTGATAGAGAACGTCGGCATAAACGAATTTCCCTGATTGGATATACGGGTTCCACGGACAAAACGAGGTGGCAAAACTCTTGGAAGCGATCCCTTGAGTGAACCCATCGCCGCCGCCAATCAAATGGGTGAACGGATTAATCGTTCCTGCGTGAATCGCCCAGGCAATGAACAGGTATAGTAAGGCAATACCCGCCAATCTCATCGTGGTGATCGTGGTAAGACTTTTAGGAACCTGAATTAATGAAACGCGACTGTCTGGTTTGCGGTGGGAAATTTCGTCCATCCCGTATCCCCGGATTGATGACGTGCCAAGAATGCACATTCACGACCGCGAATCTCGCGTTGTCGGAAGAGCAATCGCGCCAACTTTATACAGCTGAATATTTTGCTGGCAACGAATATCGCGACTACGTGGCGGACGGCTCAGTCATCAAAAAACAGTTCCGGCTCCGTCTCAGGAGGTTGCTCCAATTCGTGACTGACGCGCCTAGTAAGAACCTCTTTGAGATCGGTTGTGCCCATGGCTTTTTTCTCGAAATCGCCAGGAACGCATTCCGCTCGGTGGAGGGAATAGACATATCGGACGCTGCCATAGCGTACGCTCGCCAGAATCTGGGGGTTGAAGCGCATCGCGCGGAATTTTTAACCCATCAATTCGTCGTTCCGCCCGATCTCATTTGTCTTTGGGACACAATCGAGCACCTCTCCCAGCCTGACCTTTACCTTCAGAGAATGGCAGTTTCACTACCTCGAAAAGGCCTCCTGGCGTTGACAACCAGCGACCTCGACAGTTGGTTAGCCCGCACGAGAGGCAGCAAATGGCGTCAAATACATCCTCCTACTCATCTGCACTATTTCTCGCGCAAAACGCTCAGTCAATTCTTGCGTCGGCACGGTTTCGAAACCAGGTTCATTGCTTCAGAGGGCATGTATCGCAGTGTTGATACGATGGCCTACATTGTTCTCTGCCTGAAACACCGTCTTCCTGGTCTCTACTCCCGCTTAAAACAAGCCCATCTCCTGAATTGGAACCTCTACCTGAACCTTGGGGATATCATTTTCGTTGTCGCGGAAAAAAGATAATTTTGCTTCTTAGATGAACTATCCGAGGATTTCGGTGATCACTCCATCGTACGATCAGGGTCAGTTTATTGAGGAGACGATTCGCAGTGTCCTCGAACAGGGTTACCCTAATTTAGAGTTCTCGGTCTTCGATGGAGGAAGCACCGACCGAACGGTCGAAATTCTAAGAAAGTATAGTGCTCAACTGAGCTTCTGGCGTTCCGAAAGGGATGGAGGGCAGGCTGCAGCGATCAACGAAGGTTTCCAACGTGCCACCGGCGATATCCTTTGCTGGCTGAACAGTGATGATCTCCACTGTGCGAACACGCTTTCGACGGTGGCTAGTTTGTTAGTCTCCTGTCTCGACCAGCCCGTCGTCATCTACGGAGGTTGTGAGATGTTCGACAACCGGACGCACAAGAAGACGTTTCGGCCCCCTACGCCTTTCAGCAGAGAATTGCTGGAGTTGATGGACTTTTTGGATCAACCGAGTGTCTTCTGGACGCGAAAGGCATGGGAGCTTGTCGGGCCGCTGGACCAGAGTTTGCATTATGGGTTTGATTGGGAATGGTTTCTTCGAGCCGCTAAAGTCGGCCGCTTCGAAGCGACAGGCGCGTTGCTTTCGCGCTATCGGATCCACAAGATGCACAAATCGCGCACCGGTGGTAAGAAGCGGTGGCGCGAACTCCTGACCATAGTGCGCCGCCATGCGTCACCGGTTGTCGTCAATCATTACGAGTTTCTGATGCGCAGAAACTCTGCTCGCTGGTGGTTGAATAAACGGATGAGGTTGTGTTTGGCGCTCAAAGGGCCGTTGCGCACGTCCGCAGACGCTGTGGCGACACTTCTCAGTCCGCCGTTCTGGGTTTTGCCGACCGGGATTCAACGCAGAATTTTGTGGCAAATCTCCGGCATCCATTAAACTTGCATGCGCCTCTCATGCTGAAGTCGCCCGCTGCCCGGTGAACAGAAAATCCGTTTGCTGGCCTGTATGAACACTGGTATCATCTCCGCCGCCACGGTAAGCCGGCATAGCTCA
>JAFAQT010000396.1 GCA_019246215.1 Verrucomicrobiota bacterium | reverse complement strand
TCCGGGTGATCCCATGCGTCCCAGTCGAAATCTGTGATGTGAGACCACTGGCCGTTGGATCTGGTGCAAACGCATCGGTTTCCAAGCTCTCCGTCTGAATTCTTGCAGCAGGTGACTACGACCCGGGTTTCTGACACGTCGTCGCTGGCGTGCTGCAAGACCCAGACAGAGCGTGGTACACTGGTCAAAACGTAGGAGCCGGCCAAAAGGTTAAGAAGGGCTCTCCCGTTGGCGCGGTCGCCTTGTTGGGGTTTCCGGGTGTGAGGGGCGATTCCGATAGCGGGGCCGTCGTCGCTGGCTGGGAAAACGCTGCGGATAAGGTCAAAGGATTCGAGGTAATCCTTGGCTTTGTCGTCTCGCGCAACTGCGTTCCAAGGATCGATCGCAACCAGTTCCGGCTGGAAATCATCGCGATAGGCTTTGAGTTGATCTCGAAATTCCGAGTTTCCAAAACATAGCCCATAGGGCGGCGGCGGCGTGACCCGCACGTATTGGTCTAGAATTGTGTCGTCGAGCTCCGCGAATTCCTGCTTGAGCCTGAACCGTCCATTTTCATTTTGAATGATGAGAGTTTTGAATTTGGTATGAACACTTAGACCAAACCAATCAAAGCCGTAGGCGCCCGCTTCGGCCAAGGCGACGAGGCCGCGGCTCTTTCCTACTCCAGGCGGCCCAGCAAGCACAAAAACACTCCCGCGAACGATATGATTATCCCCTGCTAAAAGGTGTCCCTTGGGCGGCTGATACGCCTTGATCTCTGAAGGCTTAAGGAATTCGAGATAAATCCGGGGCGGCTCTGGAACTACTTCCGACTCAATCGGGCGAGCCGCCGGCCCGATTTCACACTCCTGTGGTTCAATCGGGGAGGCCGCATCGATCGCGTCGAGCAGTTGATTTTTTGTTGCTCCGGACCGGGTCCAGTCGTTGAGATCCGCGAATTCCTTCGGTGTCTGAACGTGGAAGAAGAGAACGCCGAGAACCGCACGTACGCCGTTTAGCCAGGTTTCGCTGGGAATTTTTCCGCTTTTCTCGTTCGGTTGATCATTTTGCGGCCACGCATAAATTCTCTTTCCTGCTGGAATAAGCCCGCGCAGTTTAGCGGTATGATCTGCCCCTCGGGTGATGATCGTGCATACCTCTTTGCACTTGTATGCCTCCGTTCGCTCGTGAAAAGCCAGCCCGTCCCAGGTAGATTCGTGCAAGTGCACATCTGTGGCCGTTTCTAGGTCGCCGAGTAGCAATGGTGAGGCCGGCATCCCTGTGAAGAACTTCCAAACTTTGTTTGGACGATCTTGCAGCCAATGCGGGCACACCACTATCCCGTTCTGATAAACCGGGAAGGCGATCTTGCCCTTGAACAATCCTAGGAGTTTGTTGGCTACCAGCCATGCGCAGAACTCACGGGAATAGCCGCGCCACTCTGCTATTTCGCGCAACTGTGAAGTTGAGGCGGCCATAGCGTTAATGCACGCCATTCAATCGAACGACGACCCATTGATCCGAAAGGAAACGCCGAACGCGCGCTCGATTTCATCGACTGCGGCCTCATCCGAGAGGTTGCGTGATTGCGCGATGAGTTTTCTAAGTCGTCCTCCCCCGCTTCCCGCACGCTCATGCCAAAGACCGGCGTTCGGTCCAGTCAGTTGTATCCCGAGGGAATCACCGGCTTTGCCGCTGATGTCACCTATCTTCCACTCTCCATTTTCCTTTTTGCCACGAGAAAAAAAGAGAACGCAAATATCCTCCGCTCGCTCCCGCTCAAAATCGCTGAGCTTCTGCCAATCAATGCGTCCGATCACGCTTGACCTCCACTGTGCGCTTCCGTTTCCCGAGCGGCCTTGAGCAGTCTCCGAACTTTTGTCCCGGTCGTGGGAGCGATCGACACGATTTGAAATCGCCAGATTGAGTGACCATCGATTATGTGGGGCGCAGCCGTGGCGATAAAGATGACGTTTCTACGCGATGCGGCGGCTATGCGGACCAGAGGCGCAAGTTGCGATTGCTGCTCGAGTGTTAGAACAAGCTCGATGACCTTGCTATCCACGTAAGGCCGCCCCGTTGTGACCGCTTCGCCAGTCTCCTCTTAGTAGTCCATAGGCCGGACACGGCATCGCTTGTCAATGGAAGTTCTAACCTCCGCAGGGTCGAAGTAGGTCAGACGTCCAATCTTCCGGAATGGTATGAGTCCCCTCGCTTGCCACTCTCGGAACGTTCGGAGCGACGGCTTCCTCTGGCCTTCGAAAACCTCATTGATGCAAGTTAGGACATCAACGAGCTTGCTATGTGTTTGACAAACATCTGTTCGCATCACATAGGGCCGGAGGTCAGAAAAATTGTTCAGCCGATTTGCTGAACAATTGAACGATTTTTATTTGCTATGCTTCATCCTCTGGACCGCTTTCAGAGGATAGAGCCAAGCGGGCCCGTTCGGATCTCTGATATTCTTGTTTGCTACCAAAGGCAGCTTTAAGCAAATCCCGAGCCCGGATGATATCCCCACCATAAAAGTCCCTCACCGCCTTTGCCCAGAGGGACTTGTACTCACGTTCTGCCTTCGCGTTCTCGTCTAGTTCCGCTTTCGAAGGACGACCAGCCGCACCTGCCTTAAGCCAGCCCAAGCCGGCATCCCTAAGCAACCCCGTCCAACCACTCTGCCTCACTTTTCGACCAGATTTTGCTAGAACAGCTTTCGCCATTTCTATTACTTCTCCTTTGGTTGGCTCGCCGTTTTTACCCCAACGATATTTGAAGTGCATCAGCGCCAGAAACACCTTCTGGATAGCTTCCACGGCAAAGTCACCGGCCGTCGGGCGATATGTCTCGAGATGCTTAAGACGCTCAGCAAGGTCCTGGAAAAACTCGCTGGCGCCTGGTCGAAAATGCTCGAGAAAGTTGTGGAACACAGCGGTTATCGAATTCGTCTGCGTGCTAAACGATTCGCTGACCGTCAGCAGGCTGATTAATTCAATAATTTTAGTTGAGGTAGCTTTGGTGAACGGCATTCCACCATTTGTTATAAAAATGGCTCTCATCAGAGG
>JAFAQT010000071.1 GCA_019246215.1 Verrucomicrobiota bacterium | reverse complement strand
AGCAGTTCGGCAGCGCCACCTTTTCCGTAAATTTTCCCATGGCTCTGCTCGAGGGCTGCCTTAATGTTGGGGCGTTGCGATTCCAACCATTGTTGTTGGGTTGCGGCCGCAGGAATGATCTGGGTTGGTAAATTCGCTGCGGGCTCTTGCAGCTGAAAGCGCAAAGTTCCGTCTCGGGACAGGATCAATGCGCGCTCGATCACGTTCTGCAGTTCGCGAATATTGCCGGGCCAAGAATAGTCCATTAATTCCTGAACATTTTTTCGTGTGAGACGAGGTGCTGGAAGGTTGCTGCGCGTGGCGGCTCGTTTCAGAAAGTGTTTCGCGAGAATAGGAATGTCCTCACGACGGGATCGCAAAGCTGGTGTTTCCAAAGGAAATACGCTCAATCGGAAATATAAATCCTTTCGGAGGCGCCCCGCTGCTAACTCCTCACTCAGGCTGCAATTGGTGGCGGAGATGATGCGAACATCCACGCGACGTGTGGTCTCTTCTCCAACGCGTTCAAACTCCCCGTCCTGCAAAACCCGGAGCAATTTTCCCTGCAATCGCAAGGGGATCTCTCCAACTTCATCCAGGAAAAGGGTCCCCCCATCGGCAACTTCAAAGCGGCCTGCGCGGTCACGCAATGCGCCCGTGAAGGCGCCCTTTACATGTCCAAAGAATTCGCTTTCAAACAGCTCGTTTGGGATGGACGCGCAATTCACTTTCACACAGGTGCGGTCCCTACGCTTGCTGCGTTCGTGAATAGCGCGAGCGACTAGTTCTTTTCCGGTTCCAGATTCCCCAATGATCAAAACGCTGGCGTCCACCCGGGCAACCAGATCGATGAGTTCCAAGACTTTTCGAAGCGCTGCACTTTCTCCAATAAAGCCACTGAAGTTTTCTTTTACTTCGGTGCGAAGGTATTCGTTTTCCAATTCCAATCTCTTGCGAAGATTCTCAATTTCTTCAAAGGCCCTCGCGTTTGCAATGGCGACGGCCGCTTGATCAGCAAACAAATGCAACCACCGAAATTGGTCCGGTGAGATGCGTTTTCGACTGAATACTGCGAGCACCCCCAGGACTTCATCTCGAAAAATAAGCGGATGTCCGGCAAAGCCCTTTATTCCTTCACGTGCGACCCAATCGGGGTAAGCGGTCCAGTGCGAGTCCATTACTTCGTGCTCATCCAAATGCAATGGTTCACGGCTTTGCGCGATCTGGCCCGATCTTAAGCGCACCGATTCGAATCCGCGAAAACTGTCCTTCCAGTCCATTCCATGTCCGGCCATCCTCCTTTGAGCTGCCGGCGCTGGCTGATAATCGCAAAAATCGTTCTTGGTTTTCGGCGTCCGCGACAGGCGTTTCCGAACTTATCAGCTAAATCCGGGCCAGAGCAATATCAGCTCTCTCTACCAGCCCGGAAACAATCATCGGCAAAAGCGCATCGATCCTCTTCGCCTGCGTGATGCCCAACATAATGGACTGCAATAATTCCAGATCGCTAGTCACGCGGAAATCCTAACGAAAGCTCGTTGTGAACTCAATGGTTCGTTGTTGTTTCGCTATTTGGGTTCTCGGCACACGTTGCCTAAGTGCCTGAAAAGCTACTAATTATATGTTCAGGACGGGTTGGCATGAAGGTTGCCTTCAATATCGCCATGACCCCCGCAAAGCGGCGCGCATCCCATGCCTGAACGAGAATTGACCGGATGCTGATGTGTCCTGACGCGGGTTCCTGAACAACAACGCCGGCTGATGAAGACTGCTGATCTCCTGATGTGCGGCCTTAAGCCTTGAAATTAAGCCTGCAGTCAATTCCCGGCAACGCAAGCCGAACAGCAACACTTAATGAGGAAAACAAATCATGAACACAATCACCGCCAAGGATGGCACCCAAATCTACTATAAGGATTGGGGCGAAGGCCCGGTCGTAACGTTCTCGCACGGCTGGCCTCTTAACGCCGACGCTTGGGATGGCCAAATGCTTTTTTTCGCGCAGTACGGCTTTCGCGTGGTCGCCCACGATCGTCGTGGCCATGGTCGCTCCAGCCAAGCCTCTTCTGGGAATGATATGGACGGGTATGCCGACGACCTTGCGGCCGTGCTCGAGGCGCTCGACCTAAAAAACGCGACGCTCGTTGGCCATTCCACGGGCGGCGGCGAAGTCGTCCGCTACATTGGACGGCACAAGACGAAACGGGTCGCCAAAGTAGTACTTCTCGCCGCTGTGCCGCCAATCATGCTGAAGTCCGCGGCCAATCCGGAAGGTTTGCCGATAGAAGTCTTCGACAACCTCCGAAGCGGCATCATGAACGACCGCTCGCAATTCTACCAGGATCTGGCAAGACCGTTTTATGGTGCCAACAGGCCGGGGGCCAAGGTCTCCCGTGGCGTATTGGAACAGTTCTGGCTTTGGAGCATGCAGGCGGGCCTCAAGAACGCTTATGAAAGCATCAAGGCCTTCTCCGAGACCGATTTCACCGAGGATCTCAAGAGGATCGACGTCCCAACTCTGGTTATGCATGGTGAGGATGACCAGATCGTTCCCGTAAAGGACTCCGCGAGGAAATCGGCCAGGCTCATCAAGGGTGCGCAAGAAAAATACTATCCCGGCGCGCCACACGGCCTGACGGCTACGCATCACGATCAGGTCAATGCCGATCTGCTGGCATTTATCAAATCGTAATCATCAACAATAACAAAATAAAGCGGGTCTCAGCTACCAGCACGGCGTTGCATTCTTAGCCAGAGCGGATCGGAACGGGACGCAAACCACAATGCTCGACCGCAAGGAGCTGCAGCAAGTGGTGACGTACTATCCAAAACTCGGCAAGACAAAATCCGCAAACCCGAAATCTCGTAGTTTTTCCTTCATCATAACCACAACTAAATCATCACCAATTAAGAAAATGACAAAAGACAGCCCGATCGTCCCTGAGAATTATCCAGTGCGGTACAAGATCATTCGATTGAATGAACTGGACATCTTATATCGCGAAGCCGGCCCCCAAAACGCCCCGACTCTCCTGCTTTTGCATGGATTTCCGACTTCGTCCAACATGTTCCGCAACCTTATACCGCGCCTTGCCACATCATTCCATGTGGTTGCTCCCGACTATCCCGGCTTTGGCCAAAGTAGCATGCCGAGTCATAAGGATTTCGCTTACACTTTCGAGAACCTAACCAACGTTGTCGAACAGTTGATCGGGAAACTTGGACTCACCAATTACTCGCTTTACGTGATGGATTATGGCGCGCCGGTGGGCTACCGCTTAGCATTGCGACGTCCTGATCGTGTACAGGCGCTGATTGTGCAGAACGGCAACGCGTACGATGAAGGGCTCCTGGAGTTCTGGGACCCAATCAAAAAATACTGGAACGATCAAACACCTGAGAATCGAGAGGCCATCCGTTTCCTTGTCGATCCGAAGTCGACGCGATGGCAGTATGAAAATGGCGTGGCAGACCGCACACTATTGGATCCGACAACCTGGACATTGGATCAGGTCGGGTTAGACCGCCCTGGGAATGCCGAGATCCAGCTGGATCTGTTCTACGATTATAGGACCAATGTACCGCTCTATCCCAGATTCCAAGCTTTCTTTCGGCAATATCAACCGCCGACTTTGATCGTCTGGGGCAAGAACGATTTCATCTTCCCGCCAGCGGGTGCCGCACCTTATGCACGCGACCTGCTGAATCTGGAGACTCATTTATTAGATACTGGTCACTTTGCGCTCGAAACCCACGGGGAAGAAATCGCCAGCCGAATCGAAGGATTCCTTCGCCAGCACAAACTGGCAAATTGATCCGTCATCCATGGGACCGGGGCCGGTTGTCAAATCGGTCTCGGCGACCTGAAAACTCTAACAGGAGATTATTATGAATATTCATCGGCAAGATACTGCAATTGTATTCATCGATCCGCAGAACGAGGTATTGAGTGAAAAGGGCAGCGCGTGGCCCCTGGTCCGCGAAAGTCTCCAAGAAAACAATACTATTGAAAACATGGAGCGCCTCTTCAAGGCCGCGAAGGCAAAGGAATTCGAGGTTTTCATCTCTCCTCATTATTTCTATCCGACGGACAAAGGATGGAAATTCAACGGTCCGCTCGAATCCGATGAGGCCGCCTCTGGTATGTTCGCTCGAAAAGGAGTCTTGAATCTCGACGGCCTTGAAGGGTCCGGCGCTGACTGGCTAGAGCGCTTCAAACCATACATCGAGGACGATAAAACCATCGTCGTCGCGCCGCACCGCGTGTGGGGGCCAGAGACCAATGACCTGGTTCTCCAGCTGCGCAAACGCAAAATCAGCAAGATCATTCTGGGCGGAATGCTCGCCAATATGTGCGTCGAATCCCACTTGCGCGAATTGCTCGAGCAAGGGTTCGAAGTAGCCGTCGCAAAAGATGCGACGGCTGCGCCAAAGCACCCTGAATGGGGCTATGGCTATCAGGCGGCGCTCATCAACTATGCGTACCTCGCGCACGCGGTCTTTACAACGGAAGAAGCAGTGAAGGCGATGGAGCACGGTCAACAGTAACCTACCGCACCCCAGAGCCATGAACGCACGAGGAACTCAGGGCAACCCCAAAGTGCGAAACGAAACACCCTTAAATCCTTGGAAACACTCGAGCTAAGATGAAGCATGCAGACCCATACGATGCCGTTGTCATTGGAGGGGGCAAGGGCGGCAAGACGCTGGCGATGTACTTGGCCAGGCAGAACTACAAAGCGGCCCTGATTGAACGCGACCCCATGATGATTGGAGGCGGTTGCATCAACGTCGCCTGCATCCCGACAAAAACCTTTATCGCCAGCGCTCGACTTATTCGTTCTATTCGGCGAGCTGCAGAGTACGGCATTAAGGTGGAAGGGGTTTCGGTCGACTGGTTAGGCGTCCGGAAGCGGGTTGAAGAGGTGGTCTCAGAGATGCGTGTGTTGAATCTCAAGAACTTCACCTCGCTTCCGGGGCTAGATTTCATATTGGGAGTCGGTCGTTTTGTCGGCCCTCAAGCCCTCGAAGTGACACAGAACGACGGCGTCGTCCGTCAGCTGACCTCCAAGCGTATTTTCATTGACACCGGTACTCGGCCCGCGATTCCGGACCTACCTGGCTTGCCGGACATCCCATTTCTGACAAGCGACACCATCCAGCTGTTGAATGCCGTTCCCTCACGCCTGCTCGTGCTTGGCGCGGGATACGTCGGGCTCGAGTTTGCTCAAATGATGCATCAGTTTGGGAGCAACGTCACCGTCCTTGAGCGAGGTGAACAAATCTTGAGCCGTGAAGACGCAGAGGTCGCCGAGACGCTAGCGAACTGTTTGCGGGGAGAAGGAGTCGAGATCCAGCTCAATGCGGCCGTGGAACAGGTTCGTAAGTTCTCTGACGATCAAGTGGGGGTCACCTTCCGGACGTCCAAAGGAGAAAAGGAATGGACGGGATCCCACCTGTTAGTCGCCCTAGGGCGTGCACCCGTTACCAAGGACTTGAACTTACCCGCTGCGGGGGTAGAAACGACTGCCGAGGGTTTTATCAAAGTCAACGACCGCTTAGAGACAAACGTCTCAGGCATTTGGGCGATCGGTGATGTGAGCGGCGGGCCCCAATTTACCCACGCGTCCCTTGACGATTTTCGGATTGTTCGAGACAACGTTTTCGGGAACGGCTCCCGCTCCAGGAGTGATCGGTACGTGCCTTCCACCCTTTTTACAGAGCCCGAACTGGCGCATATCGGCCTGACGGAGAAAGAAGCAATGGCCCGGGGTTTGGAATTCCAAGTTCTCCAGGTTCCCATCACTCCATTAACCGTGCCTCGGGCAAAGACCACGGGCCAAATGGAGGGTCTTATGAAGGCGACGGTCGAAAAATCCACTCGAAGGATTCTCGGATGCACCATTCTAGCCGCCGAGGCGGGTGAGATGATTGGAACCGTGCAGGCAGTAATGATTGCGGAAATGCCTGCGACCGTGCTCCGCGACGCGGTGCTATCCCACCCAACCATGGTCGAAGGGTTCAACGCCCTCTTTGCGGCCGTCTGAACCACAAGGTGCAGCATTAGCCTGAGCGCTCTATAACCAAATTCAGTGCTGGACGCGCGTACTCTTAAATCTGGCAGAGATGCGAACACCTCTACCTAGTGTACCGTCTCCTAAATCCCTGGACTTTCGCCGTAGGCCAGTTGGCTGTTTTTCAAGGCGCGAGCGACGAGCATATCTAGATCGATATGTAAGGAGCGAGCAACGCGGAAAAACAGCCAACTGGACACGGCCCAGAGGGTGGCGTTGAAAACGGGCCGGCGGCTGCGTCGCTCGTCGGTTGCGTATCCATTCAGATATGCGCCCTCCTCGCGCCTTGCCGGCGGCCCATTTTGAACGCAACGAAACTCAAGGGATTTAGAAGACGGTACACTAGAACTACTTCCAAAATGTGTGATCGATCCGATAATGCGTTTGTACCAGATCATTTGTGCTCTCTGCATGGCATCGATTTTTTGTTAGAGGGAAAACGTTGCGGTCGCTCGCGACCGGTCATCAGAACAAT
>JAFAQT010000376.1 GCA_019246215.1 Verrucomicrobiota bacterium | reverse complement strand
ACCGAATTTCTGGTGAACGACGAACTCTCAATCGGTGATTATGTGCTCTCCAACGGCGCCATAGCTGCGGCAGTGGTTGTGGATGCGATCGCCAGACTGGTCCCGGGAGTGCTCGGGGACGGGGACTCAGCCCGCGACGAATCATTTTCGTCGGGAACCTTGGAATATCCGCAGTACACGCGACCGCATCAATTCCGAGGTTGGACCGTTCCGCAAATACTGGTCTCGGGCAATCATCGGGCAATCCGGGAATGGCGAGCAAATCAGGCCCGTCAAAAAACACAGAAGCGTCGGCCGGACCTGCTGCAGGGTTCCTGATCATCCCTAGTGCTCCTGCTTAACCCAGTGTACCGTCTGGCATGTCTGGTGGTCTCGTTGCCTTCAAGATGGGCCGTCGGCAAGAGGGTCCGAGCCGGACTGGCCATTGGAGGCGCATATCTAAACCGATGTGTCACCAACGAGCAACGCCGCCTTGCGAGGCGCGCCCAAGCGGCAGTTTTCCGCATTGCCCGCGCCAGTATGGACACTTCGCTCAAACCTTGAAACACAGGCAACTGACTTCGGCAACTTCACATTACATGTGAGACGGTACACCAGGTGAAAAATAAGGTCGCTACACTCATAGTCGGCTTCGCTTTATCGGCGTCTATCTGTCTTTTGCTGCTGGGAGCTTTCTATTTTGCGTGGTCACTGACATTCGACATCAAGGACGTTGGAAAGATCCCGGAGCGATCGTCGGTCTACGACATGGACGGAAAAATCTATAGCCGCCTTCGAGGTGAAAACCGAATCCTCATCGAGCCCGGCAAGATTTCGCCATCTTTCAAGCTGGCGCTGCTTGCACGGGAAGATTCGCGATTTTATCGGCATCGTGGAATAGACCTGGTTGGAATTGTACGAGCGTTTTCGCGCGACGTTGTCCACCTCCGAGTACGGGAAGGAGGCAGCACCATTACCCAGCAACTGGCCAGAAACAGCTTCCCTCTTGGGGGACGTAATCTGGGCCGGAAAATGCTAGAAGCCTTCGTTGCCCTCCGGCTCGAGGCCTCGTATTCCAAGGAACAGATACTGGAATTCTACGCCAACAGGATTTACTTCGGCTCAGGCGTCTACGGCCTCGAAACTGCCAGCCAAACATATTTTGGAAAACCTTCTGTTGATCTAACCCTCTCGGAAGCCGCCTTGCTCGCCGGATTGATTCGAAGCCCAAATCGGTATTCGCCCCGGACCAACATGGAAGGTGCAATCGCCCAGCGAGACGATGTGCTCAACCGGATGGCAGAATTGAAGCTGATCTCTTCTGCGCAAGCTACAAGTGCGGAAAAGGCGTCGGTGCATCTCGCGAATAGGCGCAGCACCACGGCCCAGGAAAACTACGCGATGGACGCAATCTATCGCGAACTACAGGGGCTCGTCAGCCAGGACGCAATCGATAGCGGGGGATTGCGCATTTACACCTCGCTTGACCCGGAACTCCAGCGGACAGCTGAACTGGCGACTGACAACGTCTTAACCCAGGTAGAGAACAAAACTGGTTACAAACATCCAAAGAAAAGCGATTTCACCGAGCAAGCCCGAGCCGCAGAGGAACAGACCCGTTATCTTCAGGGCGCGGTCATCACGATTGACAATCGCACAGGGGCGATTCGAGCGCTGGTCGGCGGGCGCGATTATCAGGACAGCAAGTACAATCGTGCTCTCCAGGCGTACCGTCAGGTGGGATCAACTTTCAAACCCTTTGTTTATGCTGCAGCATTCGAGCGGGGTATGATGCCGGGGACCGGGATCGACGATTCTGCCTTGCGGCATCAAGAAATATCGGCCGCTCCTGATTGGAATCCCGACAATTCAGACGGACAAAATCATGGAGTTTTACCGGCTCGGAATGGCCTGATTTTTTCAAGAAATACGATGACCATCCGTGTGGGCGAACTGGCAACACTGGATCGGGTGATATCGCTGGGTCAATCCGCCGGATTCGCGCGAACGATTCCCCGCGTTCCTGCAAGCTATCTCGGCGCATTTGAATCGGACTTAAAAGATGTTACAGCTGCCTATTCCGCCTTTGCTGCACAGGGCCAACGAAAGGAACCATACCTGATCGAGAGGGTTGACGATGTTGACGGGAATATTATTTACCAGGCGCACCCCAACCATAAGGAAGCGATGTCCCCGGCCATCGCATGGATGATCGCTCAAACCGTTCGAGGAGTTATCGAGCATGGCACAGCCGCATCCGCAAAATCGCTCGGCCTCACGCGATATGCTGGGGGAAAGACCGGCACTACCGACGACTTCAAGGACGCATGGTTCGTCGGGTTTACGAACTCGCTGACGTGCGGCGTCTGGGTCGGATTTGATCAACCCCAAACAATCCAGGAGCGCGGTTATGGGGCAACCTTAGCGCTTCCGATCTGGGTCAAGGTCATGGAGAAGGCTTCACGGCAAAAGTATCCCGATGGACCGTTCCCGGCGCCGGAGCCGTTGGTGCATGTCCGGCTTTGCTCAGTCTCGAACCGCCTGGCCACAGACGCGTGCGCCGCTGCGGGGGACTCTTACGATATAATGCTGCCGCAATCGATTGTTCCTGCACAATACTGTCCGGTCCACGTGGGTCGACAACTCGGCGATACCGACGGCTCCCGGGAACAGCGCGGTGCAAGCGAAGACTTCACGAGCCATTTGCTCCGCTCGCTGCGCCACTTATTCGGTGGTTGAAGACGTTTAGCTTTCCTCGATTGTTGAGCTTTTTGTTAGTTTTTGTTAGGTTATCGCGCACCGTTCTGGAAATTCAGATAGGTATATCCTTTCAGGCCGCGTTCGTACTCGTTCAAGAGACGCATCGCTTCATTTGGTTTCAGCCGGTCCGACTTGATCGCTGCGTCGACCTGCGCTTTTACGTGTCGAATCAGCTCGGGTTGATCCCACTGGGTCATAGATAGAACACTTCCGACGGTGCTACCCTCGATTTCTTCCTCGATGTACCATCCCGAATCCTCGTCCTCATCCAAGAAAACGTGCACCTCGTTCACCCGGCCGAAAAGATTATGGAGATCACCCATGATATCCTGGTAGGCACCCATCAGAAAAAAACCCAGATAGTAAGGCTCCCCTGCTCTTATACGATGCAACGGCAACGTTTCCTTGACGTCCTGTAAATCGATAAATTTGCTCACCTTACCGTCCGAATCGCAGGTGATATCGACCAGCGTCCCGTTGCGATCCGGTGGTTGGTCCAGACGATGGACCGGCATGATCGGGAAAAGCTGTCCAAGCGCCCAGTGATCCAGCAGAGATTGGAAAACCGAAAAGTTGCAGAGGTACTGGTCTCCCAGCGCAGTCTCAAGCTCTTTGACTTCTTCTGGGACGTAACGCATTCCACGACAAAGCTCAACAACAGACTGCGCGATCTGCCAATAGATGGTCTCGATCTTGGCTTTGCTTTCCAGCTCCAGCAACCCGAGCTCAAACATCGACTGGCACTGCTCCTTGATCTGCTGTGCGTCGTGCAGCACCTCCATGCGGTTCTGTTTCGTCAGAGCTTTCTGGGTTTCAACCATCTCGTGAAACAATTTGGGATCAGTATCCCTTTTCTCCAGAGACAGTTCGGCGCCCACCTTCTCAATGGAACCGAAGGCCTCCACGACAAGCACGGAATGATGGGCCACGATCGCGCGACCGCCTTCACTGACGATGGTGGGATGCGGCACTCTTTCCGAATCGCAGACGTCGATTATGTTATAAACCACGTCTCTGGCGTACTCATGAAGCGTGTAGTTCATGGAACTGTCGGACGCCGTTCTGGAACCATCGTAATCCACACCCAATCCGCCGCCCACGTCGATGAATTGCATCGGATGGCCCAGCTTTAACAGCTTTGCATAAAAGCGAGCCGCTTCTCGTACGGCTCTCTTAATTACGCCGATATCAGTCACCTGCGAGCCGACGTGGAAATGGACCAGTACGAGCGCCTCGGCCATTCCCTCGCTCTTTAAATAAGTGCTGGCGGCGATCAGGTCGGCTGTCGACAAACCAAACTTCGCATTTTCTCCCCCGCTGGTCGCCCATTTTCCCGAGCCTTTTGATTGGAGACGAACGCGCAGGCCGATTAATGGCGTCGCGTTCATCTCTCTGGAGACCTGCAGGACCTGCCGAACCTCTTCCAGTTTCTCGACCACCATGATCACTTTTTTGCCCAGCTTACTGCCGAGCAAAGCGTTTTTGATGAATGTCGGATCCTTGTAACCGTTGCAAATAATCAATCCCTCGGGATCACGGTGAATGGCCAATGCGGCTATTAACTCCGGTTTGCTGCCTGCCTCTAGACCAAAATTAAACGGTCGGCCAGCGTCCATGATCTCTTCAATGACTTCCCGCAGCTGGTTGACTTTGATCGGAAAGACTCCTTTGTAGACGTTTTGATAGTTTGCTTCCGAGATTGCTGACTGGAAGGCACGGTTGATTGTCTCGACTCTGTGCCTGAGGAGATCCTGGAACCGCACTAGGAGAGGGAAAGCCATCCCGCGATCTCGCGCTTCGTTCACTACATCCATCAGGTCGATCGCTTGGCCGTACGCCTGGGTCGGCATCACCTGAACATTCCCCGCAGCATTGATCGTAAAGTACCCGCTACCCCAGCGATCGATATTGTAGAGGGCGATAGCGGAAGGAATGTCCCAAGTGTCAGTCATTTCGACGCCACACTAAGTGACAAGGTCTCAAATTCAATCGGGAGCTGCAAAAATCGGAGGCAATCCGCAGACTTCGCTCCCCTTTACTCTTCCTCATCCGTTTCCTCGGATTGAGAACCTTCCTCTTCCATTTTGCGGAGGACTTCGCTCATATCTTCGACTTCCTCCCAGACCTCACGACTGACGTAAATAGGGGCGGTTTGCTGGGTCGCGATCGCGATACAGTCACTGGGTCGCGCATCTATTTCTATGATCTTTTTTTGTTGCAGCTCATTTTCAGCGCTGAGGATGAGCCTTGCAAAATAGGTGCCACGCTTCAGATCATTGACAATCACGCGTTCGACTTTGGCTCCGAGTGCCCTCAAAATGTGCGCAAGCAGATCGTGCGTAAGCGGCCGCTCCTTTTGGGTACCCCTCATGAACATGGTTATTGCCGCGCCGACGCTCTGATCCACGTAGATCACGAAGACTTTTTGCTCGTTGCCAATAAAAACTGCGCAGCCACCGCTCGTGGGAATCACAGCGCGAACCTGCACTTCGACAACGGGTTTACTCATGTTGCAAGCCTAGCGAGTCGCTTCATCGCTTCAAGATCGGAATTGTCTCTATGCACGGGAAGTAAGACACCGTATGCGCGGACGTTCAACGATTCAGGATTCAGCACGACTCCATCATTCCTCCGTCGCATCGATAATCCGCTCCTGGATTTCCGCATAAAAGTTAATTTGCTGCAGAACCAGATCCCGACGCGAAAACCATTTCGGCGCCGCGTGCGTCGAAAGCTCTCGGGCGCTGAAATTGAACTTAGTCGCAAGGATCAGCCGGGCCTGATTCAAGGCGTTGAGCCAGGCATCACTGTGGGTGCGCGGAATGACCAACCTGCCGAGACGGCCGGGAATATCTGAGAGCTTCTCCAAATCCTCCTTGACCGTCTTTCTAGCCGAAAGAAACAGATGCCGAAGCTCTGGCCGCACGTATTCAGCCCAGTCATTCAGAAATTGATTTTCGCTACTATCCGCAGGGCTGCTGAAGAGACGCGCTTCGGATTGATCATCCCCGCCGCTGTCACAGACGCCAGGGACTTGCCGAAGCAACTCCGCTTCTATCGGCTCAATGTCGATGAGCTCGATTGCGTTCTCTTTCAATCGGCGAATCAACATCTCATTCCGCTCTCTCCAGGGTCGCGAGTAACAGATATCCGTGCAACTGCTGGACATAGAATTCCGCTCGTTCACGTGCGCCGCTCCAAAGAATCGAGCGCCCCTTATGGTGGACCTCCAACATATGATGTTGCGCCTTTTGTTTAGAGAATCCGAACACCCTCTGAAAAACCATCGTGACGTAGCTCATCAGATTCACAGGATCGTCGTGCACCACAACGTTCCACGGAGTTCCTAGTGAAGTCTCAACCTTCGTTTCGACAACTGTTTCAGCCATGGAAACGCAACCCCTCAGTCGATCCGTTTGAGGAGAGTCGCAAAAATTCGTTCACCGATCCGACGGACGCTTCAAGTAGTTTCAAGCGGGCCGCCTCATCAGGCGCGCCGACAGACGATTCCTGCACAAGGTAACTGAGGATCGCGGTTCGGACCGGAATTGAAAAAGCGCCGCATCTCACACCGTACAAAGTCGCGAAATGCCCAAACGCTGCTCCAGTTTCAATGGCTTCCCGCAGCTTGGCCATCAATCGTTCGCCGCGGGGCGTACTTTGTTGAAGCAACGATCGGCCCGCGTCTAGGCTGCGCCGACGCGGCCATGATTTCATCTTCCTATTCAACTCGGCATCCAAGAGAATGATCTCCCGGGCAGACTGCCGCGCTGAATAATTTAACACCCTAAAAAGATGCGGAAGCAGGAGAGGCTTAAATAAGGCTTTGATCCACTGATGCCAGCTATCCGCCACGGGGCCTACAACCCGCCATGAGATAGCACGCGAGGGGTCGAAATCCGGGTTGCAACGTTGGACGACCTTACTGAGTTCGCTCATCGCAAAGCTTGCAGGTGTAATACCCATCCGCGGATCGTATCACGAGTTGAGCAGCCTGTCAGTGGCAACGGCAGTACCGGTGCCCGGCGCCACTGCCGTAGCACCTCGAATGTCGAACGCCCTCACACCCATTTCACGGGGATGAGAAATTCGACCGTAGCAGCTCCCGGTTTCAACTCCTGGAGCCTTAAACCCATCAGCGTCGCCTTTCGGAAATGGACACTCGTGGCGAGGCCACCAATCAATACGCCAGCCAGATTGCTGAAATCCGGCTCATGTCCCACCAACATGATGCTCGCCGCCGCTTCGGAGTGTTTCTCCCGCTTCATGAGGTCGGCGAAATTTTCGCTAAGACTGGGCAGCGCTCGCTGTGCGCTCATACCTGCCCGAAGGAACTCCGAAATCTGGACGAGCTTAGGTGAATCAAGTTCGTCTGCCACGAGTCTTGCCGTTTGTTCGGCTCGCATCAGCGGACTTGATAAAATCAGCCGCGGAACGACCCCATGCTCAAGGCAAAACTTACCGATACTCCTGGCTTGCTTCGAGCCTCTGGCGGTCAGAGTGCGCGTTTCATCGGTGGCTGCAGCCGACTCAGCCTCGGCATGACGCAAAAGGAATAGTTGCATGATGAGAACTCCTTTATCGGACGATGCGCTCCGCGAAAACTTGTCCGTTCGGTTTCTGTACGGCTGGGCCAAACGCATCCAGGAAAGCAACCTCTATCGCGAGCGCCTCCTGGACATTCGTGGCAAGGCAATCGTTCAGGGATTGCAAGGCATCCAACCGTTTCAGAAGTTCGCCACTCGAGAGCCGTGCCGCCAGATTGGCCGCGGAGGCACTGTACTCGGCTAAATCTAAAAACGGGCTCTGATGCTTGGTACGCAGTGCATCCCCGAAAACTTCGGTTATTTTCAGGATCAGGTTCGCCCTTGCTTTGACATACCTGCTTTCGGTCAGCGTTGACAAACGTTCCTGAAGCTGCTCAAGCCACGCACCGTCGGTGGTCTGCTTGTAAGCCGTTTGATCCTTCCTCAGCAGCGCGCTGTGCTCTGTTTCGATTCTCTCTCGCGCCTTCCCGAGAATCCCGAGAAAAACGCGCGAAAATTTTAGGGCTGTCATGACACAAAAACCGTCAGCGGCGATAATCCTGAAGAGTTCTCCGACCAGCTCCGATTCCTCAGCTGTCAAGGCGCTCTTGCCCACGGCGCGGAGAGGCACCTCTATACAACGAGAGCGGATCGTATCCAGCAACGCTTCGGGAAGCGCGGTCACGAGGATTACCAACGAGTGATCCGGCGGTTCCTCGAGGGTTTTCAAAAAGGCATTCGCGGCCTGTGGCATAAGCCGATCCGCGTCGTAAATAACCCCAAATTTCACCCTGGCCCGCGTCGCATGCATCCGCAGGGACGCTTCCAGTTCTCGAATCTGTTCCACGAGAATTTTTCTGGACTTGGATTCGGGCTCGATGCGGTGAAAATCGGCCGGATCGGCCAAATTGCCGTTTACGACTCCAAAGAGCTCGGTCACCAATCTCCGTTTTCCGCTCCCTCCTGGTCCGGAGAACAGAAAGGAGTGCGCGAGCCGACCCTGGGAGTTCGCCTCTGCTAAATATCGTGATGCCTGTTCACGAGAGAACGCCATCGATTTCGGTCCAGATCCTTTCTTCTACTT
This sequence comes from Verrucomicrobiota bacterium, assembly GCA_019246215.1. Taxonomy (GTDB): domain Bacteria; phylum Verrucomicrobiota; class Verrucomicrobiia; order Chthoniobacterales; family JAFAMB01; genus JAFAMB01. The sequence continues at coordinate 2,895 of JAFAQT010000376.1, read as the reverse complement.
GATCCTCGCTCCCTGAGGCGTCAATTATTTTTACCCGCTCAGGCTCCGCACGTGCGATCTCCAGATATCCACGTCGAACCCGTTCGAAAAATTCATCGGAGAGCCATTCCATTCGATCCTGTTGTCCCGCTGGACGGACACGACGCAACTGGCGCATGCGGGAAATTGCGACCCCGAGATCGAGGAGAAATGTCCGGCAAGGCTTGCATCCTCCCGCCACGAATTCATTCAGCACCTTGATAAACGTCAGATCCAACCCCCGGCCAATCCCCTGATAAACAGTGGTTGAATCATAAAATCGATCCGATACAACGATTAATCCCTGCTCAAGGGCGGGCCGGATCGTCTCACGGACTAATTGGGCGCGGCTGGCCGCAAACAGGAGCAATTCCGTTTCACTCCGCATCGCGTCTGCCGCCCTGGCATGCAGGAGAAGTTGCCGAATCGCCGACCCAATCTCCGTAAAGCCGGGTTCGTGCACAGCGAGCACCGTTCGACCTCTTTTTTCGAGGCGATTGACCAAACGCCTGACCTGCGTTGATTTCCCGCACGCTTCGCCCCCCTCAAATGTGACAAAGAGACCTGCCATTTCCTCGGCGATAAACCGTCGGACGGATTACCGCAATTACAGATTTAAATGGGAAGATCTGGACGCATGGTTCGAAATTAGTAAGGTCAGACGGTAGTCCGTATTCCATTAAAACCTGGGACTTAATGATTACTATATCGTCATGTCGCAATACTGGCTGGTGAAGCAGGAACCAACGGCTTACTCCTGGGACCAATTTACCGCAGACGGAAAGACAGATTGGACCGGTGTGCGAAATTTTCAGGCAAGAAACAATCTGCGCTCGATGAAGCTTGGCGATCCAGTCTTCTACTATCACAGCGTTAACGGTAAGGCTGTTGTCGGCATCGCGAAGGTGACCCGAGAGGCGTTCCGGGATCCCACCGCGGCCGAAGGAGACTGGTCGGCAGTCGAACTCACGCCCGTGAAACCGATCAGGCCGCCCGTAAAGATTGACCAAATCAAGCAAGATGCCAGGCTGCGCGACGTTCCTTTACTGAGGAATTCCAGATTGTCGGTTATGAAGCTCACGAAAGAGCAATTCGAAGCTATCCTGCAGCTCGCAAAAACCGCTGGTGCCGGCTGACCAACCGGCGCATGCTATGGCACGTTCCTCCTCCGGCCAGCGACAGTTAGGCGTTACACCCTTTGGGACGGCGACAAAGTCGAGCACCACCAAAAAGCACAAACACAGCAGTTGGAGATCCGGGCGTCTGAGGATTTTCCAATCCTGGCCCCATCTTTTTGCTTGTGCTTTCGCCGTCATTGCCGCCGGAACGCTGGGAGTTGTGGCGATTGTTCTCCTGACTGAGGCTGCAAATGACGAGGTGGATCCCTCTCGCAAAGTATTGGAACTCACCGCTCAGGACGTCGACCCTGAAACAACCGCTCTCGAGAAAAACCTGCTGAAAGGGAACCAGATTGATGCTCGACTCGCCGTGGTGCTGTGGAGAGATGCTCGTCAGCAATTGAGCGGCGCCTCCCTCAAGGAAGCTCAACGCGAACTCGGTGAAGGGCACGTCAATCCGATTCTGGAGCCTCTCCTCAAGCAGTTGGCTGCCGACTTCGCGGCTGGGAAAGCTTCCGCTTTCACCATTTGGGTGGCCGAGGATGAATCGCAGCAGGGGAACGCGGTGGACCTTCAGCTCGACGGCCTTCCTCTTGGCAGATTCCCGATCGAACAGAACCGTTACGCAATTACCATTGTTCAGAGGTCGGGACAATCACTTCGATTGGAGATCATTGGCCAATCAGCGGCAAAGAGGCGAGCAGTATTTCGGGCTGAAACAGCGACCAGTGAAGCCGTCACCCGGCATCTGCCGCCGGGCGCAACTGACACCTGGCAGCTGGTGGTGAGATGAAGAAGACGCGGCAATGGTCTGAGGTCGAAATCGAGTACAAGTAAAGTGGGGTTGACACCCCCTCGAGCATGGTTACCCTTGTTCGCTTCTCATGAAGACGGTGATCTCGACAAGCGAAGCTCCCACCGCAGTTGGACCCTACTCAAAGGGCATTGCGCCTGGACAGTTCGTGTTTTGCTCCGGGCCAATCCCGCTGGAACCCGAGACTGGACCGTCCCCGAAGGCGACATTTCTCATCGAACGCGGCGAATGTTCAAAAACATCGAGGCGTTCCTTCGCGCCAATGCTTGGGATGGAAACTGCGGTCAAAAGGACCGTATCCTTCACCGATCTGTCCAAATTCGGTGAAATGAACATGGCCGACCGAATGTACTTCCCAAGCGATCCCCCCTACCTCGCTCAACAATCCGGGTCGCAGCTCTGCCGAAGGGTGCTAAGGTAGAGATGGAGGCGATTGCCTCAAAAACTCTCCTAGTGTACCGTCTCGCATATAATGATGACATCGTTGCGTTCACAATGGACCGCCGGCAAGGCGCGAGGAGGGCGCATATCTAAATCGATCCGTAACCGACGAGCAACGCAGCCGCCGGCACATCTTCAACGCCACCCTCTGGGCCGCGGCCAGTTGGCTGTTTTTCCGCGTTGCTCGCTCGGCCCGTATCAATTCAGATATGGGCGCTGCGCTCGCGTCTTGAAAACAGCCAACTGACCTGCGGCGATGTCACCATTATATTGCGAGACGGTACACGAGTGCCCCAAGTCCGTGACTGGTTTAGCAGCGCTGCAGCGGATTTTGGCTGGATGTGCGAAGCGAAGAGGGAGAATACCCGTTTTAGTCTTCCACCGATGAAAGGCAAAACAGCCAGCCAAAAGAGGCGCAACCCTGCTAAACCAGTCACGGACTTGGGGCACTCGTGTACCGTCTCGCATATAATGGTGACATCGCCGCAGGTCAGTTGGCTGTTT
>JAFAQT010000359.1 GCA_019246215.1 Verrucomicrobiota bacterium | reverse complement strand
CGTCTCTGCAATCAGAGCTTCGCGCGCCCTGATACGTTCATCAACCTCGCTCCGAAGAGGCGCGAGAGTCTGCTCCAGTGCAGCCTTCTCGTTTTCGACGTGAGCCAGCTGAACAATCAATTCGCGATGGGTCGCCTGCTGAATTTCGATCGCTTCTTTCAGGCCGTTCAGATTTCGATGAGCGTCAGCCAGTGCATGCTCCGCCTGAGCAGTCTCCCTTTTGATGCCGGAAACTATCTCGATTTGCCGCTGGTGCTCCTCGCGAACAATGGTGAGCTCCTGGCGAATATGGACAATCTCCTCATTGACGCGGCTCTGTTCGTTCATTCGTGTCGCTACTTCCTCTTCTGCGCGTCGAATTCGTTCTTTAATCGCTCCGAGTTCGTGATTCGCCTCTTCGGCATCAATCTGGATTTGTGCGAATCTTCGGCTTGCCTGCTCGTGCTCAACCTTATTTCGCATCAACGCAGCCAGGCTGCTAAGCAACTCTTCTTCTGTCTTGGCCAAGACCGCTCTTGCCAGGGAGGCATCCATGCGCAGCCAATGTGCGTCAGGAGACTGAATTTTTGCCGGCTGCACGGGATCGATATCGAGCTTATCCCCCTGCACCGCAGCATGCGTTTCGATGGTCTGGTGGTGCGCAGAGGGATCCGTCGTATCCATGAATTTAGCACTTTCTATCGACTCGGCTCAGAGTCGAGGAAAAGATTTGCGCGACGGTCCTCATAAACCGGCAAGACCCATCGCAAAGACGACAATGCCAGCCACAAGGCAGTAGTATCCAAAGAGCTTCCAGCGCCCCGCCTCTAACCAACGTGACAGTAGCCTGAGTCCAAGCCACCCGGCCATAAAACTGCACACCATCCCAAATACACCGGGCAACGCAAGATGCAGCAGTTGCAAAGGGTGATTTGTCTCGGAGTGCGCCTTCAGCAGCCGCCACAACTCTTTGGCGATAACCGGAGGCGTCAATACGACAGCCAGGGCGAAACTGAATTCCTCCATGCGGCGCTGTGCGACCCCAAGCAGTAGACCGGTCGAGATCGTCGCGCCCGATCGGGAGAATCCTCGAAAGGGTAAACACAATCCCTGAACGGCGCCGATCCAGCAGGCCTGCCTGGCCTTGACGTCGTCGCCACGTTTGTTCAGTTCCTGCCGCATTCCGGAATAGATGATCAACAATCCTACGGCAAAGAGCGCTCCGGCGATGAGCGGGAGTTGCGAAAACAGAGCCTCAATCTCGGCCTTTGCGCCTCCTTTCAAAAAAGCTTTTTCGATCAGCAACTCCAGCGCCAGTCCGACGATTCCCGTAACGATCGTGGCAATGACCACGTTCAGCGCGACTTTTCGAAATACCGCAACACTGTGAAAATAGTGTTCCCGCCAGGCATTCCAGAAATAGACGATTACGGCGAACATCGTTCCGGTGTGCAGCATCACCAACACGAAAGTCATTTCCGGAGTGGACGGGTCCAACCCCATGAGCTTCTCAACAACAATCACGTGGGCCGAGCTTGAAACTGGAAGAAGCTCTGCCGCACCCTGCACCAGTCCGAGAACAATGATTTGAAGAAAATTCACGCCAATTCGATTTCTTAAGCCGTTGAGATTACTGCGCGTAACCGCTTCATAGCCTCTGAGGTGTGGAATCCTTTAGATGCAAACGCCCCGCAAGGTTCGGTCCCAAATCGCTTCTTTTCATGCCGGCGTAGCTTTGGGTACGCGAATGGAAAACGCAAGTAAAACGCTTCCTGACCTCCAATCCGAGACCGCGGGAAAATTTTTTGGAAAATGTGCAGGATCGATTCATTAGAGGCATCAAGCCACTGTGTTTCTGCGACGTGGCGAACCGTTTCCAGCTCCTATATGAGTTCAGATGGTCAAAAATCCAACGGTAGTGACGACCCGAACCCGGTCGATCCTTGGGTTCATGCTCAGCTTTCGACGGAGCAAATAAGTTGGCTGAAAAGGCAGGGGGGTGCGGTCAACCAGGCCGACCTAGTCAAACACGCCCTAGCGGAATGGGTCGTTCGTCACCCGGAAGACTGGTTTCGAGGCACTCACCTCAGTGACGCCATCCGATCGGCGTTGACCGAGTTCATCGATCGACACAAAGACGAGTTCATCTTCCTTGATTGATCGCCTCCCGATCGTGCGCGCCATTTCACTTCGGCACGGGGCGACACTCGCTGTTTTACTGGTCTGCGCCTGGCTCTTTCCGCAGCGGCTCCGTTTCGAACGTGAGCTGGCCCTTCTTTAGATCCACTGTCACGCGGCTGTTTTCCGAAATCGTGCCGGCCAGGATTTTTCGAGATAACGCGCTCTCCAGGTGGCGCTGCAGAAACCGCTTCAGTGGCCGCGCTCCGTAGACGGGATCATAACCCTCGCGGCCAATGTACTCCTTCGCCGCTTCTGTCAGTTCCAGTTCGAGGTGCCGCTCGCTGAGTCGGAGGCGCAGCAGTTTGAGTTGAAGCTCGATGATGCGCTTGAGTTCAGGCAGCGTAAGCGGCTTAAAGAGGACGATTTCATCGACTCGATTGAGGAACTCTGGCCGGAAATGCATCCGCAATTCAGCCATTACCTTGTTGCGCACCTGCTCGGCAATCTCACCTTTTTCGCTCGCGTCTTCGATCAGAAGCGGACTGCCGATATTCGAGGTCATGATGATGATGGTGTTCTTGAAATCGACCGTGCGGCCTTGACTGTCCGTGAGCCGGCCATCGTCCAGTATTTGTAACAGGACGTTGAAGATGTCGTTGTGCGCCTTCTCTATTTCGTCAAAGAGCACCACGCAATAGGGCTTGCGGCGCACTGATTCGGTCAGTTGACCTCCTTCCTCGTAGCCAACGTAACCTGGCGGCGCCCCGATCAGCCGTGCCACGGCATGTTTCTCCATATATTCACTCATATCGATGCGAATGATATTCTCCTCGTTGTCGAACAAGCTTTCTGCCAGCGCTCTGGCCAGCTCCGTTTTACCCACTCCGGTGGGTCCCAGAAAAATGAACGAGCCAATTGGACGTTTAGGATCTTTGAGACCCGATCTGGCACGGATGACGGCATCGGCGACTGCTTGTACCGCTTCATCCTGTCCGATCACGCGCTCATGAAGAATCTCGTCCAGTCGAAGCAATTTCTCCTTTTCGCCTTCCAACAGGCGCGACACGGGAATCCCGGTCCAACGGGAGACGACTTCGGCGATCTCCTCGGCGGTGACCTCCTCTTGCAATAAGCGGCGCTTCGATCGATCCCCGCTGACCTTCGCTTCGGCTTCCTTTAGTTGCTGCTCCAGTTGCGGAATCTTGCCGTACTTGTATTCGGCGACCCGCGTCAGGTCACCCTTGCGCTGGGCCTGTTCCATTTCGGTCCGGGCTAATTCAAGCGCGGCACGCAGCTTCTGAATGTCGTCGATGGCATGCTTTTCACCTTCCCACTGTGCTTTGAGGGCGTCTCGGTCGCTATTGAGATTGGCAAGCTCCTTTTCCAGCGTGACCAGGCGTTCCTTGGAAGGACGATCTTTTTCCTTACGTAACGCCTCCCGTTCGATTTCGAGCTGAAGAATGCGGCGTTCGAGCACTTCGAGCTCTTCGGGCATAGACTCCATTTCGGTCCGCAGTTTGGCGGCGGCTTCATCCATGAGATCGATTGCCTTGTCGGGTAAAAAGCGGTCCGAGATGTAGCGGTGTGAGAGCTGAGCCGCTGCCACCAATGCGCCGTCCTGGATCCGGACCCCATGATGCAACTCGTATCGTTCTCGCAGGCCGCGCAGGATGGAGATAGTATCTTCGACGCTGGGCTCATCGACGAGCACCGGCTGAAAACGGCGCTCCAAAGCGGCGTCCTTCTCGATGTACTTCCGGTATTCGTCAAGGGTGGTGGCCCCGATGCAGTGCAGTTCGCCTCGCGCGAGCATCGGTTTGAGCATGTTGCCGGCATCCATGGCGCCCTCCGCCTTTCCGGCCCCAACCATCGTGTGCAATTCGTCAATAAAGAGAATGATCTGCCCCTGCGCCTTAGTCACCTCCTGCAGGACTGCCTTTAAACGCTCTTCAAATTCGCCCCGATATTTTGCTCCCGCGATTAGCGCGCCAAGGTCGAGCGCCACGATTCGCTTGTCTTTGAGGCTCTCGGGAACGTCGCCCGAGACAATGCGCCGGGCCAGACCCTCCACAATCGCGGTCTTGCCCACTCCAGGTTCTCCGATCAAAACCGGGTTGTTCTTGGTGCGGCGTGACAGCACCTGGATGCAACGCCGGATTTCTGCGTCCCGACCAATAACTGGATCCAGTTTGTTCTGCGAAGCCAGGCGGGTCAGGTCGCGTCCGTACTTTTCAAGCGCCTCGTAGGTAGCTTCCGGATTTGCGCTCGTCACTCGTTGATTGCCGCGGACTTCGGTCAACGCCTTTAAAAAATTCTCCCGCCGGAAGTCGACGGTTTTAAAGATTTTCCCGATATCTGTCGTAGTCGGTTCCGAAAACATGGCCAATACCAGGTGTTCGACGCTGACATATTCGTCCCTGAGTTTTTTGGCTTCATCCTGCGCAGCAACTAGCAGCTTGTTAAGGCGCTGGGTAACGTAGGCTCCCTGACTTGACATCGTATCGCCGGACACCCGCGGAGTCCTATTCAGAGCCTCCCGGATTCTTGACTTAAGCAGATCGGGCGCAACGCCCGCCTTTTCCACCAGTCGCGGTATAAGACCCTCCTCCTGTTCCAGCAGAGCAAGCGCCAGATGTTCGACATCTACTGCTTGATGCTGAAGACGTGTGCCAATTGCCTGCGCCTCCGCCAGCGCGGCCTGGGATTTTTCCGTGAATTTGTTCAAGTCCATAATGTTCAACGACTCAACGATCGCATATTTTCAATCCTTCGAATCATCTTCAGTTAAATCGGCTTGGAGACGTCCGATTTCGTTCACCGCCTCTGTGAAGTTGTTCTCGAATTCGAGCCCTGCCTCCAGTCGCCCATCGAGAACCGCTCTTTCGACCTCGCGAAGGAGAATGAGTGCTTCTTCGAGGTTCCTGAGTGCTTCTTTCTTATTCACGGTGACCCCTCACTTCTTTGTAGACGTTACCGCCATTAACCTTTAAACGTGGAAACCGAAGATAAAAGGTCAAATTCGGAGTTCTCGCTTACAGCATTGGGAGCCGGCTGGAGCGCGGGCCAACAGGGAATGCGTCATCGATCAGGGCCACCTCGGCTTCGGTCAGGCGGAGGTTCGAGGCATTGGCGTTTTCGGCCGCGTGCTCGGGATTGGAGGCTTTGGGAATCGTAAAGAGCAAGGGCCGTCGCAGCAGGAATCGAAGCGCGACCTGGCGAACGGTGACATTGTGGGCCTCGGCGATTTGCCTCAGCACGCGACCACCGGCTGTTCTAGCGCCGGGAAAGGACCCGTGACCGAACGGGCTGTAGGCGACCACGGCGACACCATGCTTCTCACACCAAGGAACTACGGCGTGCTCGATCGCGCGCTCCTCCAACTGGTAAAGGACCTGGTTGCAGGCCAGGTTGCTTTCGACTGTGATCTTGAGAACCGCTTCCAGATCGGGCACATCGAAGTTGCTTACACCCCAGGAAAGGATCTTTCCGGCCTGTTTAAGTTCCTCGAACGCATCGATCGTGTCCTCTAGAGGATGATCGCCACGCCAGTGCAGCAGATAGCAATCCAGCCGGTCCGTCCTTAAGCGAGCCAGTGAACGGTCGCAGGCTGCGAGAGCATCGGAGCGGGAGGCATTCTGGGGAAGGACCTTCGAGACCAGGAAGACCTCATCGCGTCGTCCGGCAATCGCCTCTGCCACCACTTTTTCGGCGGCACCCGTTCCGTACATTTCCGCGGTGTCGATGTGGGTCATTCCAAGATCGAGACCGCAGCGCAAAGCAGCGATCGCGGATGCCCGATCTGCACTTTCGATGTACCAGGTCCCTTGGCCGATCACCGCGACGTCCCGGTTCGTGGAACCGAACCGGCGCCGTTCCATGCCTTTGCTGACAGGGTGCATTGGTTAAGATAGTTCGAAACTTATCTATTTTTCGTTTAGCAACTCCTCTCTGGCTTTATGCAGCTCGGCAAGTTCTTCCTCACTGACCTTCGGGTATTCAAGGTTCAAGGACTTTAAGGTAGCAACGATGATCTCGGCGACACAATGGCGTGCGAACCACTTGTGGTCAGCTGGGATAATGAACCAGGGCGCCCAATCCGTGCTCGTACAGTCAAACACCTCCTCGTATGCGTCCATATAGTCGTTCCAGTAGCGGCGTTCCCGAACGTCGCTGGCCGAGAATTTCCAGTTTTTCTCTTCCTCTTCGATCCGTTTTAGAAAACGGGACTTCTGTTCCGATTTCGAGACATTTAAAAAGAACTTGAGGATAATAGTGCCGTTGCTGACCAGGTACCGCTCGAAAGAGTTGATCTCTTCGAATCGGCGTTTCCAAATCGATTCACTTTTGCCGAGAGGAGGAAGATGTTGTTGTGCCAGAAGCTCGGGATGAACCCGGACCACCAACACCTCTTCGTAGTACGACCGATTGAAAATGCCAATCTTACCCCGCTGCGGGAGTTGCTTGGCCGACCGCCAAAGAAAATCGTGACCCAACTCTTCTTGCGATGGCGCCTTGAAACTGTGAACTTCGCATCCCTGCGGATTTACACCCGACATCACGTGTTTGATCGTGCTGTCCTTTCCGGCAGCATCCAGGGCTTGGAGCACCACCAGAAGGGCATAGGTAACTCCAGCGTAAAGAATGTCTTGTTCTCTCGCCAGCTGTTCGATATTCGATTCGAGCGCCGCCGAAGCGCCCTCTTTTTCTTTGAAGCTCCCGGTATATTTCGGGTCAAAATCTTTTCTCAGTGAAATTTTCTTTTCTGGTTCAACCAGCAGATTTTTCAAATCAAAGCCGGATGATTCGGGGAGATGCTTGACGAAATTGCGCATGGTCTATGATACTCGCATCGACGCCCTGGTGTACCGTCTCGCATAACATTAGTGCACTAGCGCTTGAACGCGCTCAGAAGTTTAAAGGTCAAAGCCAGCTGATATGCGTTCCGCTAATTTTTCGGTGCTTGTCTCAATTGCGTGCCTTCACATTTGTCCAGTTGAGGCGAATGATAGCAGTAGCTTTCCCGATCGATTGAATACGTTCGGGGTTAATCTGCTCCAGAAGCTCGAAACTCGCGAACATCGCAATCTCCTGATTTCGCCGGCAAGCATCGAGATTGCTCTAGGGATGGCGTATGCAGGTGCGAGTGGAAAAACTGCTGAAGCGATGAGCCGGGCACTGGGCTTCGATCATTCGTCAAGGGCAGCGGCGCTCAAAGAACTCGCCGGTTTAGGTGCATCGCTGGAGAACCCCGGACCGGGGGTCACTCTGAAAGTGGCAAACGCCGCATGGATCGATGACTCCGTTCATCTTAATCAGAGATTTTCTGCTGACATTACGGAGACCTTCAAAACGAAACTGGAGTCCATCCGCTTCAATGATCCCGGAACGATTTTGCGGATTAACGATTGGGTCAGCAGCGCCACAGAAGGTAAGATAAATCGCCTGCTCCAGGATCCGCCAAGTCCACCAATCTTTCTGGCTAACGCCGTCTATTTTCACGCTTCATGGAAATCCGCTTTCCCAAAGCAATCGACTAAAGAACAGCCGTTTTACCCACATGACGGTTCAAATTTAAACGTCAAAATGATGAGGCAACGGGGCCGTTTTCGTTATGCGAAGGGTCAGGAATATGCCGTGGTAACATTACCGTATGTGGACGATGGTTTTGCGATGTATTGCTTTCTTCCAGACAAAGGTGTCGATCCGCTCGTGGAAGAGTTGAAGAAATCTTCCTGGTCTGATCTCTCTCGTACACTTCGCCCAACGGAAGGATCGGTGGCCCTGCCAAAGTTTAAGTTCGAATACGGTGCTGCCCTGAAAAAGGGGCTCACTGAACTTGGCCTGGGAATCGCGTTTGACGCACATCACGCCGAGTTCACCCGGATGGTCGATGGTCCGCCCAGCTTGTATATTAGCGATGTCCTTCACAAGACCTTCCTGGAGGTCGACGAAGAGGGAAGTACAGCCGCCGCGGTCACGGGCATTCAGATGAAAGCGACCGCTATAATGCGACCAAATGAAGAATTTGACTTGGTATTCGACCGACCGTTCGTAGTGGCAATCGCCGACGAAAAAAGTGGAACGATTCTTTTTCTTGGGATTATTGAGGAGCCAAAGGGCTAGTACACTGATTCCGTGACTGGATAGCAGGGTCGCGCCGCGCCTCCTTTGGCTGGCTGTTTTGTCATCCAGCCAAAATCCGCGCGCATGATTCTCGGCGAAGAGCCGACCGAAGTCACTGCAAGGTTGCACCAGCCCAGGGACGATCCGCGTTTTCGCGAGGTACCGCCTTTACGCTGCGCTTTCCTTCAGGAGTTCTCGCATTGCGACTGGTCCTTCGAGCGAGCGACGCCCCAAAATCGCCAATACTGGCCGTCGCAAGGGGTTGAGCTGAAAATGAGGCGGCGGCTGTGTTGCTCGTCGGTCACGTATCGATTTAGATGCGTTCCCTCCTCGGCGCCTTGCCGGGCGGGAGCTCAACGCCGGCTAAACCAGCCTCGGACTTCGTGGCACTAGAGCTTGTACAGGGTCATAAACTAAAGATGCGACTCGGAAGTTTTGTCTGATTCTGGCGTCGTTCGACCGGCCTGGCTCCGGATAAACAACACAAAAAAAACCGGGGTTAGCAAGAGCCCAAAAATCGTCACGCCAATCATTCCACTGAAGACCGCAGTACCAAGTGCCTGCCGCATTTCAGCACCGGCACCGGTTGCAATCGCCAGCGGAAAAACCCCAAGAATAAAGGCGCATGAAGTCATTAGAACGGGACGCATACGGATTCGACACGCTTCCACCGCCGCATCAATGGGGGTCTTTCCGGATTGCCACTCACTACGAGCGAATTCCACTATGAGAATCGCGTTCTTGCATGCCAACCCAACTAGAACAATGAATCCGATCTGGGTGAAAATATTGTTCTCAGAACCGCGCAGAATCACGCCGACGATTGCCGCCGACAAACAAAGCGGGACGATAAAAATCACTGCCAGTGGCAAAGACCAACTTTCGTACAATGCAGCGAGGGCCAGGAAGACCACAAAAACACTCAATGGGAAAATCAGGATTGCTGTATTGCCTGCTTGAATTTCCTGGTAAGTGAGGCCAGTCCATTCATACGACATCTGCGCAGGCAGCGTTTGGGCACAAACTTTCTGCATGGCTTGAATAGCTTGTCCAGAGCTCATCCCGGCTCGAGCTGTGCCGAAGACGTCCGCCGCAGTGAAAAGATTATAATGAGTAACGCGGTCCGGGCCCGTAACATTGGAGACGCTCGTGACCGCGCTGAGAGGAACCATTTTCCCTTCTCGATTCCGCGTGTATAGGCGCCCAATCTGATCCTGAAATGCCCGGTAATCAGCTTCCGCCTGAGCATTGACTTGGTAGGTGCGACCTAGAAAGTTGAAGTCGTTAATGTAACTTGCGCCAAGGTAAGTCTGCATCGCGTTGAATACGTCCTGCAACGGAACTCCCAGACGCTGCACCTTGGTCCGATCAACTTCAACGTACAGCTGCGGCACATTGGTTCGTATAGGACTGTAGACTTGCGTCAGGACCGGCTGCCGATTTGCCGCTGCCGTGAGTTGCTCAGAAACGGCTTGCATCTCGGCAAGGCCAAGATTGCCTCGGTCTTCGAGTTCCATCTGAAAACCACCGGTCGCGCCTATTCCGGAAACTGGAGGAGGCGCAAAGGTGGCGACATCCGCCGCCTGAATGAGGGCGGTCCTTTGATTAATTGCGCGCACCACCTCATTCATGCTCTCATCGGGTCCTTTCCTTTCATGGAACGGTTTCAGGGTGATAAAAATCGTCAGCGCGTTTGATTGGGCGCTGCCCGTGACCACTGAAAACCCGCAGATGGCTATGCTATGAGCGACGCCCGGAACATCCTGAACCAGTTTGGTAATCTGCCTCCGAACAGCTTCAGTCCGCTCCAGGGAAGCCGAATCTGGAAGCTGCGCCGCCATGATCAGATATCCTTGATCCTGTGTCGGGACAAAACCAGATGGAACAGAATTAAATGCCAAGCCGGTTAAAATCAGCAATCCCACATACAATATAAGGCTAACAACCGCGAAGCGAAGAATTCGGCGCACGAGGGTGGCATAAGCATCGGAGGCGCGGCCAAATGCCCGATTAAATCTGACCAAGAACCATCCACACCCTCGATCGAATAACCGAGTCGCCACATCCTTCGGAGCATCGTGGCCTCGCAATAGCACGCCACAAAGAGCAGGGCTTAATGTCAGGGAATTGAAAGCCGAAATAACCGTCGAAACGGCAACAGTCACAGCAAACTGGCGATAAAATTCGCCCGAAATTCCAGGCAGGAAAGCAGACGGTAGAAACACCGCCGTGAGCACAACGGCGATCGCAATGACGGGCCCTGCGACCTCATCCATTGCTCGGCGCGCGGCTTCTCTCGGCAACAACCCGGCACTGAGGTGCCGCTCGCAGTTCTCGACAACGACTATCGCGTCATCCACCACGATCCCAATAGCCAAAACTAACCCGAAAAGAGAGAGATTGTTCAGCGAAAATCCAAACCAATAGAGTACGGCGAAAGTTCCAATCAGAGAAACCGGAATTGCGACAAGAGGGATAATCGCCGCCCGCCAGGTTTGAAGGAATAGAATAACGACGAAAACAACCAACAAGATTGCTATGAAAAGCGTGTGCTCCACTTCCTTGAGTGACTCAAGGACAAAAACGCTGGTGTCGTAATCGATTCGATAAGCCAGACCGGGATTGAACCTGCGTCCGAGTTCTTCCATTTTTCGGTGAACCAAAGTGGCAGTCGCTACCGCGTTCGACCCGGAATCCAAAGATACACCCAGAGCGACGGTCGGCTGACCGTCGTGATAGGAAGTAACAGCATAGTCTTTGGCCCCTAACACCGCCCTACCTACGTCGTGAAGTCTGACGATTTGGCCGTTTGATCCGGTTTTGATGATGATTTGGGCGAACTGCTCTGGAGATTTAAGCCGCCCCAAGGTATTGACTGTCAGGTCAAATTGATTGCCAAGAGGCGCGGGCGGTCCACCGATGCTTCCGGCCGCAACCTGAACATTCTGGCTCCGAACGGCTTGCTGTACGTCCTCGACGGTAGTTCTGTAGCCGGCCATACGCGCCGGATCGAGCCATATGCGCATGCTGTATTGACGAGCTCCAAAAAGCTGAACATTGCCGACGCCGGGGACGCGTTTCAGGGAATCTTGCAGTTGAATCTCGGCGTAGTTGCTTAGATACTCGGAATCGTATTTACCATCGGGAGAGATAAGATTGATCAGCAATAGAAAGTTAGGCGAACTCTTTTGCGCCGTGACCCCGATTTGCCGTACGCTCTCTGGAAGACTGGGAAGGGCAGAGGCGATTTGATTTTGGACCAGGACTTGGTCAAGATCTGGATTGGTACCCAAGGCAAAGGTCACCGTCAGTGTCATTGAACCGTTGTTCGACGATTGAGAGGACATATAAAGCATGCCGCTCACCCCGTTTACCTGTTGCTCGATTGGTGTGGCGACGGTCTCCGCCACAGTCTCTGCAGTGGCACCCGGATAAGTGGCACTGACAACAACCGTAGGTGGCACAACATCCGGATACTGAGATATCGGCAACAGATAGAACGTGATACCGCCGGCCAGAACAATGAGAACCGAAAGCACCGAGGCAAAGATCGGGCGATCGATGAAGTAATGGGAGAGATTCATTCCTGCTTCCGGCCTGACGTTAATCCGATTGTCCGGTCGCCGGTTTTTCACTTCGCTTGTTCTGGGTGGGACTGATTCGGACCCGGGTCTTCATTACTGCTTAAGACAGGAGCAATCGATACCTGTTTTCGAACATCTCCGGAAAAATCCGCCATATTAGCTTCCTGAAGCGTAATTTTGCTGCCTGGACGCAAGTGTATGACACCGTCCACTACCACCCGATCGCCTGTGCTTACACCTGACTCCACGACGCGCAGCCCTTCTGACAATGGGCCCAGTCTGACAGGTATAGCTTTGGCCGTATTCTCGGTACCAACAATATAGACAACGGGCTGCCCCTGGTCGTAGGCCAACGCCAGATCTGATATTAATAGCGCTCGCCGCCTGGGGCTGAACGGAATACGGACCTGGGCAAAAAGGCCGGGACGAAGAAGTTTATCAGTGTTAGCAAAAGTGCCGCGAATGCGAATGGTGCCGGTGGAGGGATCGACTTGATTGTCCAGGAAATCAATGAAACCTTTGTGCGGATAGTTCGATTCGCCGGCGACCTGCATTTCGATAGGAACCTTTCCCATCTCGGCGCTGGGCATTTTCCCTTCTTGTACCAGTTGGCTATAGGCCAGAACGGTCTGGCTATCAACATTGGAATATACGTATATTGGATCGATAGAGACGACGGTAGTCAGTACGCCTGAATGACTAAGATCTCCTGCTGTGATAAGGTTACCTACTGTAAAGTTGATGGTGCTGGTTCGCCCGTCAATCGGTGAAATGACTTGCGTGAATTCAAAATTGAGCTTGGCGGTTTCCAGTTCGGCCTGCTTGGCCAGCACGGTAGCTTTGGTCTGATTCAAGTTAGCGACTTGCGTTTCATAACTCTGAGGGTCTATGACTCCTCGTTCACGCAGTTGCTCCGATCTTTCGAAGTTGCTCTGAGCCAAATCTTTCTGAGCCTCTGCCTGTTCCAGATTTGCTTGAGCCAGGTCGAGCGCTGCTTGATAAGGCCGCTGGTCGATTACGAAAAGTACATCGCCCGCCTTCACCGAAGTGCCCTCCGTAAACCCCACCCTTGCCAGGTATCCGCCTACCCGTGCCCGGATATCCACGCTGCTGACCGCCGCGGTATTGCCGGTGAATTCCGCGTAATTGAGAACTTCGCGCTCGAGCGGTCGGGCGACTGTAACCGCGACCGAAGGAGCTTCAGGGACCGGTATTTCCCGGTGGCACGCAGAAAGAAGCAGCACGACGACACCGGCGCCAGCCAAATAGCTTCGCCTGCAGGCAAATAGGAGCGATCGCCATGGCCGGGCCTTTGAGATCGAGTTCGGATGGCAGAATTCGAAACAGTTGAACTCCTCCTGGTTCACTTGCGCGTGTTGCAACATAATTTCCGGGACCGACGAGGCACAGGATTTCAATGACAGGTGTAACGTTTTACCGCGTATGAATCGCAACACAAAAGGAAAAAGGCTGAGGACACAACGGGTATTTTGCAGAGCGCTCATTGTCGAGCGAGCTCTTGAGCCAAGAGCCGACCTTCAGCAAGCACATGATCAGCGGCAATACTTCCGCGTTCTCCGCATTCAATGCCTTTGACGCGCTCCTGAAGAATGTGTCCAAAAAACCCGGATCGTACTCATCAAGCCGTGAACGAAATTCGTCGCGTTCTTCTCGGGTGAGTTTGGGTATTATTCGAGGAGTTCGGCTAGGCCCATACGTCTCAACCACAAAACTTTCTACAATTTCAGACCGACATCCACAATTGATGGCTGGCCTTGCAGGATTGGTTTTAGAGCGTGTCTCAAAGCGCGTCAAAACGAATCGCGCGACTTTAACCCTTGCCGATCCCGCGGTGTGCGGGAACTTGACATCTGGGTGCTGAATCCGGCTACCGGGCAAACCGCCCAAGGAGCACTGCAATCGTGGAAGAACGCGGCTTCAGGATTTCCATTCAGACTTGCGGTACCCTTTTCCCTTTCTGGCAACGAACAATCGTTCTTTACTCATCCTCACGTGACCGGCTTTTTTAAAGGCAATGCCGGCCCGAACCAAATCAAACGCCCTGGTCTCACCGTTCCCGGACATTTTCTCGGATTTGCGGGTGCGGTATGGAATCAAGCTGAGCCTC
>JAFAQT010000313.1 GCA_019246215.1 Verrucomicrobiota bacterium | reverse complement strand
TTCGGCCTTTCGGAGTTCAGACCTTAGGCACTTGCCACAAACCTCTTCGCCCAGGGTTGGTAGGTTTATAAATCTCACGATCCGGCAGCGCCTGTACTTCGCCTGTTGTTATCGACCCCATAAACGGTTCAGGAGCCGGCCCCCTCGTCCATTTGTTTGCGCAGACTGAGCGGTCGCATATCTGTCCAAACCTCATTGATATAGTCCAAACACTCCTGCTTTTGTCCTCGCTTACCCGCGTCCCGCCAACCCGAAGCGTTTGCTCGGTCCGCAGGCCAAATCGAGTACTGTTCCTCCTGATTGATAACGACCTTATATGCGATTTGATCTTGCTCACTCTCGCTCATGGCGGAGTTAACTGTAGAAAATCGGATGACCCAAGTCAAACTTTAGCATCATCGCCCGCCTGGAAGTGCTGCCTTTAGCGGCCCGGCGACAAATACCGTCGCGATCATTGCCGGAGAGGATCTCTAGTGTGCCGTCTCCTAAATCCCTTTAGTTTCGTTGCGTTCAAAATGGGCCGCCGGCAAGGCGCGAGGAGGGCGCATATCTGAATGGATACGTAACCGACGAGCAA
The DNA here is from genome assembly GCA_019246215.1 of Verrucomicrobiota bacterium. Lineage (GTDB taxonomy): Bacteria > Verrucomicrobiota > Verrucomicrobiia > Chthoniobacterales > JAFAMB01 > JAFAMB01. The sequence continues at coordinate 8,394 of JAFAQT010000313.1, read as the reverse complement.
CGCAGCCGCCGGCCCATTTTCAACGCAACCCTCTGGGCCGTGTCCAGTTGGCTGTTTTTCCGCGTTGCTCGCTCCTTAGATATCGATCTAGATATGCTCGTCGCTCGCGCCTTGAAAAACAGCCGACTGGCCTACGGCGAACCTTAAGGGATTTAGGAGACGGTACACTAATGCTTAAGACATCATTGTCCCGCGCAAATCCATCGGCTGAAAAAGAATCCAGATCGCCACGAGGAAAAAGAGAATATAGAGCAATGACCAGGGTATGAAGATTCCAAAAGATTTATTTTCTGAGTTGCCGTATCGCTGCGCGACTCTCCATCCAGCGTAGAGCGAACCGAGCAACCCGAGATCGAGGAAGAGAATTTCAAAGTCAAGCAGTTGTGGGACACCCCACGAAGCAATGCCCCAATCGGGTCTGCCAAAGGAAGTAAGGTGAAGATCCGCGGCGATCCGCTTGATCACTGGGATCGGCATATTGGAGCTGGTGAAAAGATGAAAGATGAAGTGAGCCAGCCACGTGGCGAAACCCAGAGGCACCATGGTCATGGCAAAGTCGGAAATGAAGAGTTTGAGAGGTACCTGAAGTCTACCCAAGTGGCGGCTCAGAAATCCAGCCAAGCATATTGCGAGCGCCGGGATCAAAAATATTGTCGCCGCCAGGAATAAAGCAATCAGAACAGGTCGCGGGAGACCGAAGAGGAAGCGCGCTCTGTCCAGCAGACCCGCGACTGGAGCGATCATCCCTGCGGCGTTCGCTAGCGCCCCGAATACGAGGATGAACACAAGAACCGCTAAATCGAACCGGCTCGAGAAGGAACCAATAGAAGATCGTTTTTCCCCGGTCCAGAGATCCTTGCCAGGAGTTACTGCGATCAGGCCGACATTATCATGCGGACATGCGTCGACACAATCCATGCAGAACGTGCAGTCCATGTTGCCTTTCTTCTTCGGCTGGAAAAGTTTCAGCTCACAGCCGCGCTGGTCGGATCTGCCTCGAATGCAATCCAAGGTTTTGCATTTGCGGCAAACCTCCGGTTCTCGCACCTTCACCTCAAGCGGAGAAAGCATTGATTGAACGAAATGGAACTGGCCGATCGGACAGACGTATTTGCAAAAGGTCCCGCCCTGAAAAAAGCCATCGATCAACAAGGCTGCCAGGAAATAAGTGAGAATGATCCAGGCGGTCAGCCATGGACTGTTCCAAAGGCTGAACGCTTCGTAAGTCCAGAAATAGAGGGTGACCAGGAAGACTGGCAGCCATTTGTTCCGCAATGAACGAGGCCATGTCCACTTTTCCGGAAGCCAACGCCGACCGAGATCACGAACCAACATGAACGGGCAAACCATGCAAAAAAAATTCCCCGCGAACAACAAAGCGATCACCGTGAATCCCCGCCAATGCGTCCAGGGTAGGACCCCTGCCAGATTCATGGCGGCCACGGAAGGGCCGAGGAATCCGTCCAGTAAAACGGCGATCGCCAGGATCAGCATAACAACCTGCATTCCGCGTCGGAATGCTTTGGAACGCAGACCACGCCCTGTCATCGGTATTCTGAATAGATCAAAAAGCCTGCGGGAAGGATGGGGTCCCAGACCCGCCTTCCGAAGCAGGGTGGCTAATTCTCCTTCCGGCCTTGGCTCCGGTTGTGCGCGGACATTGTTGGCAAACTGGACATTCGGTTTAGGGGAGAGAAATCGGATCGCAATGATCGCGGCGGGAACCAGAAAAATAATCGAGCCGGGAACCCACATGATTGTTCCTGCGATGACCTGCTCATCGAGAGGATTGGATCCCCACAAACGCGGGACATGCTCATAGGTGGGATAAAGAACCCTGTCATAGAAGGTCAGAAACGCTGCCAGGCCGGTGTTTTGAAGGTCGGCAAGCACCAGGTAAGGAATCATCGCCCAGCGCGGCCAGGCTGCGCGGCTGGGCCATGGCAACAGGATGTGCCACCAAAACATCAGTCCGGTGAGGAGAAAGCTGAGGTGTTCGACTTGATGCCACGCCGGAGAGTTCAGTGCGAGTTCATAACACACTGGCACATGCCAGAGCACGTTCGAGGCGGTGAAAGCGATCCAGCAGAACACAGGATTCACGAGGGCGTCTCCAATTCGCTTAACCGGGGTCCAAATGAGGAACGGCCCGACGACCTCGCGGGCAACAATACGGGGTAAACCGGAGAGAATCGGCAGATAAGGCGCTCCGGCTAGAATTAATGGCGGCGCTACCATCATCAGTAGCAGATGCTGGATCATGTGCACCTGGAGCATCAGTCCGCCAAACGCATCTAATGGCGAAGCGATAGCTACAAAAATCGTACTGAGCCCTGCCGCGAAAGAGAACAGCCGCCAGAGAGGAAATCTATGCGGAACTCGAAACAGCAGCGCGATCCAGCCGCGCACATAAAGAATGAATGAGACAAGAATTGCAAAAGTCGGCCCGATCGGAATAGTCCACGAGCTGAACACCGCGTTAACCGGATCCTCCATCTGCCGCTACTATAGCAGCCAGACTGGGAATCTCGCGAGCGCTTTGCTCGCCAGATTTTCAGACTGAGCGCAAAACCTACCCTCCGGTCTTGGCCCCTTTCGTCGGTTCGCCTGACGAAACGCGCTCGGCCTTTTCAGGGATGGCCGGGTTTAGAGCCGGTATCGTGTTGATCGGCCGAAGAGAAACGAGATAAGATACCAAAGCGTTGACCTCCTGCGGGGTAAGAGTGTTTCCGTAGGCGGGCATGTTGCCGCCTCCCTGGATCACTTGCCGAATGAGCTGAGGTTGGTTCATTCGGGCCCCAACCGCTGACAGATCTGGCCCACGCTGTCCACCTTCGCCACCGACGGAGTGACAGTTGCGACACTGTTTACCTTGCAAAAGAAGCGCGCCCTGCAGCTCAACCGGCGAACGTCCCGTGATGAACTGCGGCTTCGTGGGGGTGCCACTCCAGGCCTCCATGCGCGGCGACCACGGACCAGTGATTCCAGCGTAGGTCAGCAGGCCAATCGTCAAATAGGTGAGCATGACCACGAGGATAGAAACCGGGCGCCGGCTGTAATGTTTTTCGCCCACGTTCGAAAAAAAAGGCAATCCGATCAAGAGGATCACCGCAATCAACGGTACAACGAAGAACAGGATCACTTCCGAACCGTTCGGAAGCAGAGCTGCGGCCGATAACAACCAGAGGAATGGATAGTCCGGCTTAGCTTCTGAGATGACTTGGGCCGGGTCTGCCGGAATTTCGGGCCCTTTGGGTCCCACGAATACTGCCAACGCAACCATCACCAATAACAGCACTCCGTTTGCCACCAAATCCTTGCCAATCCCGTTCGGGACGAATGGCATCCCGTCTTTATGGAGCATCTCTTCGTAATTTCTCCAGTAGGTTCCTTTGTGAACTTGAATCCCGGGTGTCGGGTACTCGTTGATGCCCTTCAACAAAACCAGTCGCAGATGCAGACTCACGAGAGCGATGACTGCCCCGGGCAACACAAAGACGTGAAGGGCAAAGAACCGCGATAATGTGTCGCTGCCAATGATTGGACCGCCCAAAAGCAAGTTTACCACTTGCGCCCCAATGATCGGGATCCTGCCCGAAATGGCTGCGCCGATGCCAATGCCCCAGTAGGCATCGGAATCGAACCGCATCACCTGACCAGTAAAAGATAGCGCGAGGGTCAGGAACAACAAAACTACGCCGGAAATCCAGGTCAACTCTCTCGGATGCTTATAGGCACCCCATAGGAAAACCTGCGTCATGTGGAAAAACACGATCACAACCATGCAGTTCGAGCCCCAATAGTGCATCGCACGCAGAAACCAACCCAGTTCCTGCTGATAATTCAGGAACAGAAGGCTTCGATACGCTTCGTTTGCCGAGGGCACATAAACCAAGGCCAACAAGATCCCGGTCAGTATCTGGATCGTGAAGCAAAGGAGCGTCATACTCCCGAAAGTGTAAAACCAGCTTGCGCTGCTTTTCGGGATAGGGTGGCCGGCAGTTGCCTTCCAGATCTTTACGAGATGGAGCCGTCTCTCGACCCACATCGCTATGTTGACCAAGCTGCTGGTGATCGGTCTGTCCTTTGCGCTCATAGATGTTAGGCGAACGGGCCCGCCAAGGTAGGGAGGACGCCAGCCTTTATCTGCAATTCCCCGTTCTCAACCTTATGTTCGTACACATAGAGACCTCTCGGAGGAGGTCCCGCGGCGTGTTCGCCATCGGCGTAAAACGCACCGCCATGACAAGGACATAAGAAGAGTTGCGACTCTTCAAACCATCGAACCGGACACCCTAAATGCGTGCAGTTTGCTGCGAATACCTTGAACTGATCTCCCTGAATGCGTCGTACCCAGCAGGTCAGTCTCGCCGTCTGACCGTCGGCCTCGCGACGATACGGGTTTTCGAACACTGCCATCCGCATGGCGCCTTCCTGGAATTTTGAAACAGGGCCCAAAGAGAACCAGACAGGAGGAGTACTTTTGATCAGGCTGGAGAGGATGTATCCGACGACCGGTACCCCGATCATGAACCCCGCAATGGTGTTAACAACGACACCGACCTGCAGCAAAAAGTCGCGCCTGGTGGAATAAGTTTTCGTCTCAGCACTAGCGGAAGGGTGGCTTTCTGATTCGTTTGTGGCCATTACTCGTTTGGAGTTGAGGGTTGCGTTTTGGGAGCGATTTCAGCCGTTTTCGCGGATTGTCCTGGCGCCGGTCCCTCGCGACGGGATGCGAGCCAAGACACGACATCCGAAATTTCTTCGCCGGTCATTGGTTTCCCTGGCACGTATTCTCGAAAACCCGGCATTCCGAGTTCAGGCCGGCCGACGATCACCACCGTCCGCAGATATTGGTCACTTACCAGACTCAGATAAGCTTTATCGACCGCTCCCCCTTTCCCTTTCGTGCCTTCTCCGCCGGATCCATGGCAGCTTGCACAAGCCTGCGCAAAAACCGCTTTTCCGCGTTCCGCATCCCCCAAAGCGGCGCTGTAGGGAGGAAGGTTATCAGTCGGCGCCTCGTGCCCTTTCGCCCAGTTATAGATTCCTTCGACCAATATGTTGACCTGTTCTTCGGTTAACGATCCCCCGGCTTTGTCAGAATAAGTCGGCATTTGTGTGCCCGGAATTCCTGTCTCGATCGTTTTGTGCATGACCTCCTTCGGAACAACAGCAAGGTAGGGGGGATTATTCATCGAAATTGAAGCGCTGAGAGTTTGTCCATTGCTATGGCAACCCCGGCAGTTCGTATTGAAGAGAAGAGCAAAATCCTTGATCTCTGACGGCGGTTTCCAGCGATCTTCTTCTTTCGGTTTACCAGGCAGCCGATCACAGCCGCAAAGGAATCCTAGCCCGCCGAAAAGCAGAATCGAATATAAGGTGCGTGCCTGCATTTGCAGTTCTCTAAAACCAACTACTCTTCCTTTTCTTTTTGTGGCATGGCATGCAGGCCCATTCTTTGGCCGAGTGACCAGCTTTGCATCGTCTCGACCTTCTGGGACTTGAAAACCACATAGCCGCCTACCACGCCGAAGGACACTTGGCAGATCAAGAACCAGAGCCAGTCGACGCGCGCCGCAAGAGCAGGGTTGATGAGGTTGAATGTTGGATAAATCAAAGCGGTCCAGATGAGCGGAGTCATCACCCCGCCGAACAGCCATTCCAACCGAGCGGGAAGCATCGGGAGGAGGACGGTGTAAAGCAAGCCGACGAGAATTGAAAAGGCAAGATGACTCAAGATGGCGACCGTCAGACCTGCGGCGTTAAATTCCCGCAGAGTTTCTAAGCTAGCGGTAGCCAGAGACGGAACGCCCGATGCAGCCAGGAGGTTAATTGGATACCAGATGCTGTGTTGAACGATCAGTCCGTAAGCCACCGCCAGTACTGCCATGGCTGCCCCCCCGGCCAGGCCGCCCAGAATTCCTGACGAATACCGGTGGACCTCTACCGGAATGCGGGTGCGGTGACTCGATTCGCCATACTGCAAGTGGTCGATCCGGCGCGGGGAAACTCTCACGGGAGCGGGCCGGCGGTCGGCTTCTGCCAGCGGATAGAGTGTATGCTTCGGTGTCGGGAAAACGCTTCTGAACCAGCCGACAGCTGCAATCAGACCGATAATAAAACCGATCAGAGTCACGATCAGTGTCGTAACCAATCCCACCGCAAGGAGAGTAATCCCGAAAGCGCACATGAGTGGCCATGTGGTTGGTGTTGGCAATTCAACCCCCGCGTCTGAAGAATGTTCGTGTTCGTGAGGGTTCATAGGCTCAAGAGTTCGCGCTGATGATGTACACAACCGTAATAACCACTACCCAGACACAATCCACAAAGTGCCAATACCAGGAAATCATCTCCACATGTTGGTGGTGGCGATGCTGGATGCGGCCCGTGAGACTCATGATCAGGATCAAACCCAGAAGAATCGCCCCGACCAGCACGTGGCTGGCGTGCAGCCCGACCAGCGAATAGAACGTCGAGCCGAAGAGATTGGTGCTGATTGTGAGCCCTTCATGGTATATTAAATGCATCCATTCGTTGAGGGTCCAGAACATGAATCCAACGCCGGCGGCGAAGGTGATAAACCACCACAGATGGAACCCACCCATCGAACCCTTCTTCAAATGATGCTCGGCCGCCACGATCGTTCCACTGCTGCCGAACAATAGAATCGACCCGAGCCAAGGGAAATGCAGGACCTCATGCGGATACGGACCGGACACGCTTTTCCCAATATAGAAAAGGTATGCGACTACGAATATCGAGAAAAGCGCCGTTTCAGTGAGGATGACCAGAATCATTCCGACCACTCGCGGGGAGGGGACTTTCCATTCCGGTTCGGTACTGCTTATCGATTGAGAACTCACGCTTCGAGACTGGTTGCGAATGTTGGTAAGTATTTGAGAGGTGAACTCGAATTCTTGCTATTCGAATTTCCAATCGGGATCCTCTGGATGTTTCAAATCCCAGAGCGGGCGTCGGCTCCGGACTTCCGGAAGCGTTTCGAAATTGTACTCCGGAGGCGGCGACGTTGTCGCCCATTCCAGCGTCCAGGCGTCCCAAGGATCGTCTCCGGCAATCTTACCTTTGCGCGCTGACCATAACATATTGATCACCAGGCAAATGACACCAGCCGCCTGCATGAATGCGCCGATCGTTGATATTAAATTCCAAAGTTCCCAACCGCGGCCAGGCTGATAGGTATAGATACGACGCGGCATCCCCAGGATACCAGCAAAGTGTTGAGGATCGAACGTCAGATGGAACCCGATCGTGAACAGCCAGAAATGCCAAAGCCCAAGTTTATTATCGAGCATTCGACCGAATGCTTTCGGGTACCAGTAGTAAAAGAACGCAAAAACCGCGAAGAGAATGCCGCCCACGATGACATAGTGAAAATGCGCGATTATGAAATAGGAATCATTTAACTGCCAATCGAAGGGCGCCACCGCGAGCATGATGCCTGTCAACCCGGCGATGAGGAATTGGAAGATGAACGCAACGGAAAAGATCATCGGCAATTCCAACCGGATTTTGCCGCCATACATGGTTGCAAGCCAGTTGAAAATCTTGATGCCCGTTGGAACAGAGATCGCCATTGTCGCCATCGCGAAGAAGGTCACCCCAAACGAATTCAGACCGACGGTGAACATGTGATGCGCCCAGACGCCTGCGCTGATGAAGGCGATCAGAACAGTAGCGGCTACCATCATCGGGTAACCGAAAATTGGCTTCCGGGAAAACACCGGCACCACTTCGTTGAGTACGCCGAACGCCGGCAAGACCAGGATGTAAACTTCCGGGTGTCCGAAGATCCAGAAGAAGTGTTGCCAGAGTATCGCCGAGCCGCCCGCCTGTGCGTCGAAGAATTTTGCGCCTAGGTAACGCTGTAGTGTCAGCATGATCTGTGCAGCCGAGAGTGGAGGAAGAAAAACAATGACGAGAAACATCGTACACAATGCTATCCAGACGAACAACGGCATCCGGTGGAGGGTCATACCTTTGGTTCGAAAGCAGATGATCGTAACCATGATATTGATGCCGCCCGTGATGCTGCCGATCCCGCTGACCAGTACGCTAAGCGACCAATAATCGATGCTTGGTCCTTTGGAGAACGCCGGTGAAGTCAGCGGCGCGACCGCGAACCAGCCCGCGTCCGGCGCCCCGCTCACCCCATAAAGACTGGGTCCGGCAACAAAACTGAAAAACAGAAAAAATCCGCTGAAAAAAGTCAACCAGAACGAAAATGCATTCAGTCTCGGAAACGCCATGTCCCGCGCGCCGATCATCAGCGGAACCAGATAGTTGATCATCCCGAAGATGATCGGCATCGCGACCCAGAAGATCATCACCGTTCCATGCATGGTGATCAGGCCATTGAATTCCTCCGGAGAG